>NZ_JBFAGB010000077.1:0-22523 GCF_040639875.1 Actinomadura sp. NPDC023710 | reverse complement strand
TACGACCACGACAAGTACCGGCGCCAGGTGTGGGCCAAGGGCATCAAACCGGTCATCGCCCGCCGCGGCGCCCCGCACGGGTCCGGGCTGGGCGTTCACCGCTACGTCGTCGAGCGCACCATTGGCCTGTTGCACTGGTTCCGCCGCTTACGCATCCGCTGGGAGATCCGCGACGACATCCACGAGGCGTTCATGACCCTCGCCGCAGCCATCATCTGCTGGCGACGCCTCGTCCGCTGATTCTGTTACGACCTCTTAAGGCCTACGCCGGATCAGCGCCAGTCACCCGCGCCTCCGGCCGGAGCATCTCCATCACCCACCGAACGATCAAGAACGATCGTCTTGCCGGCGCCGGGTTCGTCTGGGCGTCCGCGGCCTCGACCAACCACGAACCCGCACAAGCCCACTACCAGCGACGCCGCAACCAAGGCGATCGACACTCAGCCGCTCTGCGGCACCTGTTCAACCGCATGCTCGGCCAACTCTTCCACTGCCTCCAAACCAGCCAGACCTACGACCCCGGCAAGGCCTTCACACCCCCTCGAAATATGTCCAATTAAAGAGCGGGCGTAATTCTGGTATCCATACTTGGATGGACGGGCGTCGATCCGTGTAAATGCCTTCTTCCGGGTCAGGTGACGGCCTGGCGCTCTTTGTGGAGTACCAGGAATGTCAGGGTTGCTGCGGTGAGAATGACAGTGAGACCTAGGGCCATCTGAAGGGCTATGGGGAGATCGGCGGAGGTGCACTGGCCGTTGGTGGTGCACTCGGTCGACCCGGACGCCCCGGGGCCTAGAAGCCATGCGCCTAGGGCCTGTTTTGCGGATCTGGATCTTTGGTTTGTGGCTTGATGGTGGCCATGGTGCGGCGACATGAGTTGACCGATGCGGCCTGGGCGCGGATTGAGCCGTTGTTGCCGGTCGCTTCGGGTCCTGGTGGGCGGTGGCGTGACCACCGGCAGGTGATCAACGGGATTCTGTGGAAGGTCCGGACCGGTGCGGATTGGCGGGACGTGCCCGAACGCTATGGGCCGTGGCAGACGCTCTACCAGCGGTTCCGCCGCTGGAGTAGGGACGGGACCTGGGAGCGGCTGCTGGCGCACGTCCAGGTCCACGATGATGCGATCGGGATGGTGGACTGGTCGGCGGTGTGCGTGGACTCCACCATCGTGCGCGCCCACCAGCACGCCGCCGGCGCCCGCAAAAAGGGGAACGGTCAGGGACGAAACCGGCATCACCGGCCGGCGGGCAAGCACTCGGGCGGTCCCGCGGCGGACTGACCACCAAGATCCACCTGGCCTGCGACGGGCGCGGCCTGCCGCTGGCGTTCACGGTGACCGCCGGCAACATCAACGACTGCACCCGGCTGATCGAGGTCGTCGAAGCGATCGCGATCGGTCGGGCCGGGCCGGGCCGGGCCGTCCGCGCACCCGGCCCGGGCACCTGATCGCCGACAAGGGCTACTCCACCGGCATCATCCGCGACTACCTGCGGCAGCGACGCATCCCGCACACCATCCCCGAACGCAGCGACCAACTCGCCGCCCGCGCCCGCCGGGGACACCGCCGCTGCGGCTTCGACCGGGACCGCTACCGCCGCCGCAACGTCGTCGAACGCTGCTTCAACCAGCTCAAACGCTTCCGCGGCCTGGCCACCCGCTACGACAAACTCGCCGCCCACTACCGCGCCGTCGTCACCATCGCCAGCCTCATCCTCTGGCTCAACCACGATCCACAAAACACGCCCTAGGCCGAATCCCAGCGGCCAGACGATCGTGGTCAGCGCCTTCTGCCGGGCGGGCCAGCGTGTGAGGAACCAGGTCACGATGGCTCCGATTGCCCAACCGATGAGCGGTAGGACGGTACCCCCGACGGCCAGCGTCACTGCGATGATCGCCAAGATTAGGGCGCGTCGGCCTGTCAAGGGCTCGTGGTCCCGGTGTTGCGGGGCGGTGCCGGCGATCGCCGAAGCGCCGGGGTCGCCCGCCGCTTGGACGATCTCCTCCGGGTCTCCCAGGCGGTCAAGGACAGTTCGGACCGTCGCCTCGCTGCGGTCCTGGCCCGCGGCGAGCGTGGTCTGGATGTGCGCGCCGATCTCGGTGAGAAGTTCGTCGCGTTGCGGACCCGGCAGCCCGTGCGCCGCGTAGCGAGCCGGTCCAGGTAGATATCGATCAGCTTGTTCGCGGTCATGATGCTCCAGCCTCCTTGGTGATGAATTGCTCGACCCCTTCTCGGAAGCGGGTCCATTCAGCCGTGAACGTGGCCAGCGCCTGTTGCCCGTCGGGAGTCAGGGTGTAATAGCGCCGCGGAGGACCCGAGGCCGATTCCTGCCATTGTGTCTCGACCAGTCCCTGCCGGCGAAGCCGGGAGAGCAATGGATAGATCGTCCCCTGGCTCGTGACCATCCCATCCGCCTCGGCGAGCCGCCGCACGATCTCCACTCCGTAGAGCTCACCCTTTTCAAGGAGGGAGAGCACGCAGTAGGGGAGGGCGCCGCGCCGCATCTGGGTCAGCAGGTTAGAGGTAGCGGCAGGTTCCATGTATCGCAAGCTACCGTAGGTCGCCAACATCTGCACCCTTCGGATAAATGGTCACGACCATCCGGCGAAGCTGACATGCCATACCTAGGCATGCATGACGTCTCACCAGGTAGGCGTGGGTAACGGCAGGTCAGAGGCGACGGTTCCAACGAAGCCCAGAACTGCCCGAGTTAGCGGTCGTGGTGCGGGGTGGGCGAGCGCTGAGACATGCCACTTTGCGCTCGAGGATCAGTGGAGCCTGGCCAGCCGAGGGGGGATCGATGCCACGGATGAAGAACGAGCGGTAGCACGGTTTCACACCGCGACAGATGGCACTGTAATCGGCTCGACTCAGGGCTCGACGATGCCGTCTCTCCGTGCTTCGCGGTACAGGTCTAGCCTCGTTGAGGCTCGGCGCCCCGCCTTGGCGTACTTCTCTCTGGCTCGGTCGAGGTACTGCTTGACTGTGTGCTCGCTGATCCCCATTTGTCGGGCCACCGCGGCCCGCGTCAGACCGCCCAGCCACAGCCGCATGGCACGAAGCTCCTGCTCAGAGAACCTTGGCTGGCACGAGCCTGCGGCCGCCAGCATGACTCCGGCCTCCGATGGCGTCGTGTACGTTCCACCCGCCGCCACGGCCAGAACGGCTTCGATGAGGTGAAGGCGTCCCTCTCCGATTCCCTTGGTGATATAGGCCCGCGCACCCGCCGTCTCGGCACGACGCACTAGATCGACGTCGGCGTACTGGGAGAAGACCACAACTCTTCGACCGGCCGCCGTAAGTTCGGCGATGCGGCCGAAGACCAACTCCCCATTGATCTGCAGGTCTATGACCAGCACATCCGCAACATCCGCCGGTGGCCGGTCGAGCCCATGGGGCGTGGGTGCGGTGTAGATGATTTTTACGCGGCGACCAGCGTCCTCGGCGATCCAAGACCGCACGCCGGCAAGAACGACGTCCTGGTCATCGACGACCGCGAGGGTCACTGGCTCTCCCATCGTGCCTCCAACCAAAACAGGTCCCCGTCGCGATCGCTGGTGACGATCACGCCGTCGGTCGAGGGGCGATGGGGAACGGCGGCGTCGCCTTCGGTCAGAATCGAGATGCTAATCCCACCCGCTACGGCGGCGACCACAGTGATGCGGGCATGTGTTCGGGCGGTCGCCAGCACGGCCAATGGAATCTCCACCAGAGCCGTCCCCAATTCCTCAGTCATTGGTGGAGGCGTCCCTATCGGAGTAACGTCGACAATCACTCCACGGCGCACCGCAGCGTCGATCCCCGACTGCAACGCCCGAAGCATTGGGTGCGGAACATCATCCTGCTCGGTCAGCAGCCGACGCAGCACTGCCTCAGCGGCGGCGCACCGATGCCGCACGTCTGGATCAGCGGGGCTGATGGTGCCACCGGCCAGGCCCTGGAGAATCGGAGCAACCCGTGCCTGGACCGCCTGGTAGCGATCCTGACGCGCTACGGCGACCTCGGCGAAGATCGCCTCCTGGGTTGCGATCGCCCACCGCTCGGCAGCTGCCTCGGCGGCCATCCCACCGCTGAACTGGAAGACCCGTGCGCCCGCCATCAGGGCAAGTTGAATGCTCGCCGAGGCGTAGCCGAGGGTCACAAACCCCGCAGCGCTGTGCCGGTGGAGCGCGCCCGTGACCACCAGGGCGACGAGAACGATGCCCGCGTTGAGGATCAGCAGCACGATCAGTTCGCACAGGGGCCGGTGAAGCAGCAGGAGCACACCGATCAGGCCCACAGTAGCCCAAGCCCAGTTGATCTTGAGATGTTCCCCACCCGGGCAGCTCGTTACTATCGCCGCACCGGTGACGATGTCCACCGCAACCAATGGCCAGATCACCGCAGCGCGACGTACTCGGCGAAGCAGCAGCGCCGCGCCGGCAACGACGATAACGAGTTGGACCGCCCAGACCGCGGCGGCCAAAGCGAAAGAGGTGTAGTGGTCACCGTGAGCCACCAGGGCGGTGAGCGCTGCGGTGACCTGCCAAATAGCCACCGCGATGACGGTGGCAATGTCAAACGCGCGATTGAACCGGATACCGAACAGCCGCGTAGGTACCAACTCAGCCACCGGGCCACCAAAGCACGATCCGAGTGCCTGCCTGCGAGCGGGATCGTATGTCGACATCGCCTCCGACGACCTTCACCCGCTCGACGATAGACTTTCTTATGCCCCGACGGGTGAGAGGGACTCCCGCAGGATCGAAGCCGACACCGTCGTCCAGGATCTCAACCGCCACACTCCTGTCGTGATACCGAACTCGAACCGACACCCGCCTCGCTCCGGCGTGGCGCTCCACATTACGCAGGGCCTCACCGACCGCTCCTGCCAAAGCCTCGGCAACTGGTTCTGGTACATCTGCTCGCGCGGTGCCTTCTCGGAGCAGTTCGACGAGCAGTTCCGGAGACAAGCGCGAAATGAGTGCGGCGAGCCGTTCCCACAGATCGGCAGTGAGTGGGTCGACCGCAGGGATGGCGAACTCCTCCAAAGTATGGAGCGCCTGGCGCGCGCTTCGGCGCAGAGCGGGTGAGTCAGTTCGAATGGCACTGCTCGCGACCATGGTAAGGACTGACAGCACTGAATCGTGCAGCAGCGCTCGTTGGTGGCGCTCGTCCGCCCGGCGAGCCGCGGCCGCGAGGGCGCGACGCCGCTCGAAGTCACGGTCCGCCACAATTGCGTCCGCCCGCCGCCCCCCACGCCGAAGTAGCCACATCATGGCGCTAACT
Source organism: Actinomadura sp. NPDC023710 (assembly GCF_040639875.1). Lineage (NCBI taxonomy): Bacteria > Bacillati > Actinomycetota > Actinomycetes > Streptosporangiales > Thermomonosporaceae > Actinomadura > Actinomadura sp. NPDC023710. The sequence goes on along the minus strand of NZ_JBFAGB010000077.1, from coordinate 17,257 downwards.
ACCGTCGCTTGAACGAACAGAACTCTGAGATGGCTTGTCGGCTCACACACTCCAATGACGTAGGCGATGATCACGCCGCCCGCTAAGGGCAAACCGGTGGCCGCCGGCAATGCTAGCTGTGCGACATAGATAGCGGTGCTGGCCAGCATCATCGCCCAAGTGGTTTCGTCGAGGACTGCGAGGGCCGGAACACACCGCGACTGCGCAAGCAGGGCGACAGAGACCACGGCGGCATCGCCGACCACCAACGTTAGCGACAGGCCGCGGTGTGTGGCTATCAGTGCGAAACAGGCGGCCCAGACGGTGAGGCCGGCCAAGACCACCACCTGCCAAGTACGGGAGACGTCAGTTCCATCGTCGACTACCGCGGCGATGATCGCCGCGAGTACACCACCGCATCGCAGCGTGATGACGAACCGAAGGACTGTGCGGGCGAGGGCGTACTCCGAAGGGCCTTGCTGCTTCCCCGGCTGGAAGCTTCTGGCGCTCTTCTTCCGCTCCCCCCGAAGAGTCATATGGTCAGGCCTCCCAACGACGACGGAACCGGGCATACGCAGTATGCCCGGTTCCGATCTCGCTCGAGGGCGAACATGGGATCTGATCATGACCCCCGAACGGGGGTCATGACAACGCAGTCCATGGGCTCCAGAATGGGCCCTAGTAGCCGCGCACTGGTTGCGCTTGGCGAGGTCGGCCTCCGATGCACATGTCCCGAGATCGGAGCGTCGATGCGGCGGTCAACGATTAGCCACACGGCGAATACGGGGCGTAGTTATGCGTTTCGACGAGGCAGGAAGAGAAAGGTGAAGAAGATGCATTCTTCGGCGAGGATCATTGTCGCCACGGTCGGAATCGTCGTGGTCGGTGGGGTCAGCCAGGTGCCAGCCTCCGCACTACAAGGTAGGGCGACCACGACCGACTTGATATCAGAAGCTCGGGCGGCGACGTCGCACCGCACCGGGGCGAAGATGTTGCGGAACCTAGATACTGGAAAATGTCTCAAGGTCATCGCCGGAGGCAAGAACGTTGGGCTCGCAACCTGTAGCAGTAGGGACGGAAATCAAAGGTTCGGGCCTTGGACGTCGAAAATATTCGCGCCGGACTTCGGCTGCGTCTCGGCGAACCGAAAGACATGGGACGTGCGGATTGATCAGTGCACGCTTCCCTCCACCTCTACCTACGGTCTCAACTGGACTGTGGCATGGGGTGCCACCTCCTACACTACAATCTGGAACCAGAGAGGCTGCTATCTCGAGGGGGGCAATAGCGGCAATTTTGTCCGCTGCTCCCCGGGGACAACCGGAAACGCCAAGAAATGGCGGTCTGGTGAATGGGGTTGAGCCGATCTGGGAGAGCCTTCCTAGCGGTCTGCTGACCGGGACAGGCGGCCTGGCCCATCACAAACGCACGGCGCTGTGCTGACTCGTCCCTTGGGCTCCCCGATGGGGACGAAGTGACCGTGCCTGAAATCGGACGTGGGATGTTCCGATGTGCGGCTGACTTAGAAACGCCGGACAACGCAATGTGACTTGCCAGAAAGCATAGTTAGGGCGCAGCTCCGCAACCGGAGCGTTCGATGGACTCGATGTCGGCACTACCACCGTCCGGCGCCGGTCTGCTCGCCGCCGCGACCTGTCATGAACCCGTACCAGGCAGTGGTGTGGGTTCATGACAGTTTGGGGGCCAACGGCGCCCATCCTTCTCGATCTGCGCTGATCAGACGCTCCACGACAGATAAATACGATGGGTGCTGCTGTTGTAAGGCAGAATTGAGAAGATTCTACTTATGCGGGGGTGGGGGTGCGATAGGTGGCGGCGTTTCCCCGGCATGGCGCTTCGGTCCATCTGGCCGGGCGAAGTCAGAGGACGTTGGACAAAGTGGCCGGACAGATTGTGGCACAAGGGATTGCGACTTAAACGGCGCGGGTTAGCGCGCTGGATGAGCAGCCGGTCGATCGGCACGCCGCCGATGCGGCCGGCTGGACGAGTCAAATCGATATATGTGTGAATGCGGTCGGAATGGATATGGGCGACCAGGGGATGCCACTGGTGATGTTGTCGGCGCGGGAATTCCTTAATCCGATCTCGGCCTACCTGCGCACGAACTTCCGCACTGCCAGGGCGGCGGCACGTCACGTGCTGGTGGCGGGCGCCGGGGTGATCTTGTCGGTGTCGCCTCCGATGTCGCGAAACCGGTTGCTCCGTCGGGACCGTTTGGGATGGTGGCGGGCGCCGACCGAGGCGATGTGTCGCCAGCTGGCCCTGGAGCTCGGCCCGTCCGGCGTTCGTGTGTGGGCTTGCGACTTAACGGTATCCCGGAGAGCGCCGGCCGTCTTGGTTCTCATACGCATGGGATGTGGGAGCGCGCGCCCGACCGCCTCGGCGTGCCGTTCGAAGAGATGTTGGAGAAGGTCGGAGCGGGCGGTCCGCTCCCATGCCTCTGACGGTAGCGCAGGTCGCCAATGCTGCCGCCTTCCTGGCCTCCGACCAGGCTGAGAGGATGGCCGGGACCATCACCAAGCTAACCGGCGGCGCCGTCATCGATTAGGTGTCAACGATCGAAGCGGGACGGGAATGGAACGGTGGTGGGATTCCGCGACCTACGCTTACACCTAGACGCCTACGGCGTTGAGCCGAAGCCCACGACTAACGGCCTTCTCTGTACTCCGTCGGTGGGTCATGTTTTGGGCTGTGGTTGTTGACAAATATGGCTGTTCAGCCAAAAAACGTGAATCGTCGAAAGCGGGACTGGTTGTCGTGCGTTGCTTTCTAAAATCTTTCGTGTTTGGCCGGCTTGAAAACCTCTCCGGCCTGCATTCAAGCATCGTGATCCCTGAAAAGATGGCGCGAAGCGGTTGCAACGCAACAGTTCCGGGGGACGATTTCTCGGACCGCGCGAGGACAAAGGAGCCGCTGGCGAGTTACGCTGCAGTGCACGGTCTGACACAGGTTTCGGCGCGCCCTACTCTAGTCATGTATCTCTGCAACATCTGGAGTCGCCGCCACTTTGTTTGGCAGTTCGCATCGGCTAGGAATGCCTCGATGTACACGCTATCGAGGCTTGGACAAATCTGGCAGGTCCTGACTCCCCTGTTTAATGCCGGAGTCTATTTTCTGGTATTCGGCTTCCTTCTGGGTGCCCGGTATAGTATTCCCGACTATGTACCATGGCTGGTGTGCGGCGTCTTCGTCTTCAGCTTCACCCAGCGATCGATCACGGCGGGCGCCAAGGCCATCGGGGCCAACACTGGACTTATCAGAGCACTACACTTTCCACGCGCCGTACTACCTCTCGCTTACACCCTTGTCGAGTTCCAGCACATGATTGTCGCGATGGGCGTGCTCCTGGTCCTGCTAGTCGGCTTCGGAGTATTCCCCACGGCATCCTGGCTGCTGATCATACCGCTGCTCTCACTGCAGATGATTTTCAACGTTGGCGTATCACTGATCATGGCGCGAATCGGTGCATTCACCCGAGACATCACACAGCTGCTTCCGTTCGCTCTACGCACCTGGCTATACGCATCCGGGGTCATCTTCGCTGTTAACCTGCTGGTAGCGAGATCTGGGACGGTCCGGGAGAACCCGTGGATAATTGATGTGCTCGAGGTGAATCCAGGCTACGTTTACGTCGAACTCGCCCGTCAAGCACTTATTCCCGATTATGCCAATGACCATGGTGACTCCCACACGAGCCCGCCGACTCCTCCTTCATCAATGCAAGAGCCGGGCCTGCTGTGGGTTTACGCTGTTGTGTGGGCGGCTGTCCTGCTCGCGGCCGGTTTTACCTGGTTCTATAGGGCAGAGGACAGATATGGGCGAAGCTAGGTATTAGCCGCATGAGGTGATGAACGAAATGAGCGTCAGAAGTGATCTGGCACAGAGGTTGGGAGGGCCTCTGCGGCTGAGTGATTTGCGGCTTCTACGCCTACTTCCTGGAGGTGCCCATACCCCGACCGGAACGGCTCCGCTGGCCAAGCGGGGCCTTTGGGTAATGCGTTCGGTCAGGATGCGGACGTCGCATCGAAGTCGCGGGCTCCCGCGGCGCCCAGTCCCCTCGGTGCACCCGCCCACATGTCGCGGCGTTGCGTCGGGCAGCGGTCCGGTAGAGCACGGCCGGCAGGTCGTCGCGTGCTCCGGTGATCGCGGTCAGGCGGCTCTGTGCGGCCTCGGTCAGGGCGCAGCACAGCGCTATGGCCGGATCGTTGTGGCTGCCCGGCCCGGTGAACGTGATCGGGTAGTCGTCGCCCTGTATCCGTGCCTCGAAGCAGGCGGGCTCATGATCGGCGACGATCACTGGACGGGATGCCGAGCTCCTAGAAGAGGCCAGTGGAGCATCAGAAAGCAACGCCTGTCCCACGGGCTAGCTGGCGATGGTGAAACGCTCACTGGGGTCGGTTGAAGCTTTCGCCCCCGCGACCACCCCCGGGGGGCCGCAACGAAATACGGCGACGCAGGTCGACTCCGTCCTCGCCGCTGCGGCCTCATCGGACAGGCAGGTACGAGGGAGCCGCCATGATCGGCTCTCGCTACGGCAGCCTTCGGACAGTCACGCGTGGTGCTGGCGACCGGATTCCTATGCGGGATGGTGATCTGGCTCATGAGCGGCCCTGGGGAGTTCACCGTGCTGCAGCTGGTCTGGGGCGGGTCATCCCCGGCGACCCAGGCGTACCTGCTCGAGACCGCGGGTCGCCTGGACGGTACCAGGCCACCGGGCAGGCGCTCATGGGCACAGCCGTTGACGGCCGCGGAGACTCGGCCGCCAGTCTCCTGTTGTACGGCTTGGCGGCCATCACCGTTCCCGTCGTGCGCCTGGACCCCTGCAAGGGCGGCCAAGAAGCCACCATGTGCCGGTCATTCGGCATCGGAAGACCCGAGGAAGGACACAGGATGGGATTCGACTGCGATATAGCTGTGGTGGGCGCAGGACTCGCCGGCTTGATGGCGGCCGATCGGCTTCGTCAAGCGGACATCGACGTCATCGTGTTGGAGGGGCGCAACCGTCCTGGGGGGCGCGCGTATACACGCCGTAACGAGGGGCGCATCCCGCTCGACCTCGGCGCCCAGTTCATCGGTTCGTCACAGATTCGCCTGCACAGCCTAGCCAACGCGGCGGGGCTGGAAACCGTGCCCGTCTACAGAGAGGGGCACGAACGCATACTGCTGGCCGGCCAGGAAGTGAGCGGCCAGACCGAACCAATGCATGCGCAACTGCGGAGTCTGCTGGCCGACCTCGATAGGATCGCTCTGGCGCTTGACCCGGTGGAGCCATGGAGGTCATCGCAGGCCGCCCAGTTCGACGCCCAGACTCTCCGGCAGTGGCTGGACTCGCAGGCCTGCCCCGCAGCCGACCGGGTAGCCGCACTGACCGAGGCGTATCTAGCTGCGGCGGCATCGGAGGTGTCCATGCTGCACGCCCTGAACTTCATGCGCGCCAATGGCGGATTCGCCGCCACCCTGTTGGATCGGCCTGCCGAGACCCAGGTCCTCGGAGGGGTGCATGGCCTGGTCGATCATCTAGCCGCCGGTTATGGTGATCGTTTGCGGTATGGAAACATCGTGCAGGCGGTCGACCAGAACGCCGAAGGCGTCATCCTGCACAGCCGATCAGGCAGCGTTCGAGCCCGACGCGCCATCATCAGCCTCCCGCTTCCCCTCTCCGGTCGCATCCAGTATGACCCGCCCCTTTCAGTCGCACGCGACTCGCTCGCCCAACGAGCTTCACTCGGAAGCAGCATCAAGTTCCATGCGATCTACGAGGAGCCGTTCTGGCGGGAGGACGGATGGTCCGGACGCACCGCCGACCCCGCGGGGGCCGTACTCGCCACCGTGGACTCCACCGTGACGCCGGAACACGGAGGAATACTTACGGGGTTCCTTGCTGCCAAGGCCAGCGCCCGCCAAAATACGGATGACCTCACCGAAATCCGAGGCGCCATCGGCGCTCATCTGACCGCATGCTTCGGTCGTCGTGCGAGCCGCTACGTCGAGTTGGTGACCCACTACTGGGCCACCGAACCGCTGAATCGCGGTGACGTCACCAACTTCGCTCCGGGAGCATTGAGCACCTTCGGGCACGATCTTCGCGTCCCACATGGACGCGTGCACTGGGCGGGGTCGGATCTTTCCCCTCTTTACCCCGACCATATGGAAGGCGCCCTGTGCTCCGGGGAAGATACCGCAAACGAGGTCATCGCAGAATTCTAGGCCGACAACGCCTACCAAGGAGCCGAAGCCGTCGTCGTCACATCTGAAAGGCAGCACAGCTCTGGGTCGCAGAAACGGGTCAACTGGGTCACATGCCCAGGTCCGGGACTCACTAAATGGGCGCGCGGCCCAGCTCAAATCATTTCAAATTAAGGCGGGCCAGCCATAACTGCGCCCAGTGGCCCGCCGAAGTCGGTTGTCTCCTCAAGGCAATTCCCCTGCGAAACTATGTAACCCGCGAGGGTCAAATAGGTCAATCATATAATGTTGACGCGCTATTCCGAATTATAACGAGAAACTTGCCAAGGCATTCAATTTCGCGGTGCCAGGTAGAGGCCGACTTCCGAAGAAGCGCGAGTCGCCAACGGAATTATGGCGAGTACAACCAGGGGTCTCGCAGATCGTAGAAGGCTGCCTCTCCTTCATAGTATGTCATTTCTCGGTCTCGCCATGCCATGATTTCCGGTGGCATGTCCTTGCTTTCACCTTCTCGGGCCGCCGCCTCTGAGGTGAAATAGGCTACGACCGTGCAACCGCCATCAGGATGGACGCAGAAGATCCCTCCTATAGTGTCGGGCCGCAACTCCATCATTGCCTGGTGTTCCGCTTCGATCCAGGAGTAGCGAAGACCTTCGCGATCGCGCAGGCGATGCTCAATAATTTGAACGAATCCTGCTTCGTCAGAACCACCGCGGCCGAAGATCTCGATGTCGGTGCAATCGTGGGAAGCCACTGCACCTGTGAAGAGCGCACGTGTGTCGGCCCACCACCGTTCTCGCGCCCGGCGATGTCGCCTGCGATAGGCCGATCTCAACGATTCAAAGCGGGTCAGGCTTCGGAAGATACCGCGGTCCGTCACGCCTGCGGTGGCGCCTAGCCACCCTCTTGTGGTTGCGCCCAACTCTCCGTACCGGCGGTCAGTCGCTGCCCGTAGTTCCGACGGATCGTGCGTCCTGCCCTGGACTACCTCAACAAACATCCCCCAACTCCACACAGCGGCCGCTTCCGAGGCCCGAAGATCTAGACCCACCCGTGCGACAAACCGGGATCAAGGCACTATCTCTGGGCCCATGGCGCGAATCGCAAATAGTTGATCTGCTCCTGAGTTGACGTATCGCGCTTTCCGGCACCGGCGCCCCCAGCGGCCTGACCTGTAGCAACGCGACACTGGGATTGCCATACCCCACTCTGAGGACCACCACACCGCCGAAGGAGTACCGCCGTTGCGCAACGGGCCGTTCGTTTCTTGATCTTTCGTAGCGCAACACGAACGCTGCATGGTTAGCGATCACTACTGCTCGTCGCCGAGGTCATCGTGGTTGAACCTAGCGCTGCTGGCAACGGCCGAGGGCGCATGAACCCGGGGCACTGCGGGCAGCGCGGGGACCGCTGTCGGGGGGCAGGCCCACCGTACTGCCCCCCGACAGCACCTCAAGCAGGTCATGTACTGCAATGGAAGGGTTACCTACACGGTCTCGCGCGGGGTTGCCACTGAGCGCGCGAGCTAGCGTGCGGCTGTCCTAGTCGATGGAAGCACCTGCGGTCAGGTTCGCGACGGTGGCCGTCATACCCTCGGCCTGCTCAGAGGCCAGGAAGGCGGCGGCGTTGGCGACCTGTTGCACCGTCAGGGATCCCGGTAGCGGGCCGCCCCCTCCCACCTCGTCCAGCAGGCGCTCGAACGGCATGCCGAGTCGCTCGGCGGCGCGTTCCCACATCCCACGCGTGTGGGAACCGAGTTCCACTGCAGACTCTGGGATGCCATTCAATCGCAGACCGACTACACGGACACCGGACGGACCGAGTTCCATGGCCAACTGCCGGCACAAAGCCTCGGTCGCCGCCCCGGCCATCCCGAACGGGCCCGAGAGCGCGACCGGCATGCGGGCCATTGGCGGCGACACCGACAGGATCACCCCAGCCCGCGCATCGAGCATGTGCCGCGCCACGGCCCTCGCGGTCACGAAGTTGGTACGTAGGTAGGCGGTGATCGGGTCGAGGAACTCCTGCGTCGACATAGCCATCAGGGGTACTCCCTGCTCTCCGACGTCGATCCCCACCATGTTGACGCAGATGTCGATACGTCCTGCACAGCCGGCAACAGCAGCGGCATGCTGGTCGACTGCCTGTTCGTCGAGCGCGTCAACCTGCGCGGTGTGAGCGCTCATCCCCATTGCGGCCACGTCCGCGGCCACCCTGTCAAGCTTGGTTCGGGTGCGCCCTGCCAGATGAACAATCGCGCCCTCCCTAGCGAATGTGCGGGCGACGGCTCCACCGATCGCTCCTCCGCCTCCGTAGACAATGGCGTTCTTTCCTTCGAGCAGCATGGGGTCCTCCCATTGTGGTGTGTGAATGGTTCGTTGGGTTCGGGTCACAGAGCCTCCGGCAACTCGAATGCGGCGAAGGCTTTGGAATCGAAGATCGTGACGTCCGCGACGAGCTCGCCCTCAACGCGTAGTACGGCCAGGGCAAAAGCTCGGAAATCCGATGCACCGGGATTGCTGACGTAGGTGGCGACGGCAGGCTGCATGTTCGCTCTGGTGGGGATGAAGCGCAGATCTTGCGCGTCAGGCCCGTGCAGAATCGGCGCCCACGCCTCGATGATCGCCTCGCGGCCCTCGAACCAGACGGGTTCCGCCCCGGTATGTCCTCCGGATCCGCCCTGGTGGCCGACCTTGGCATCCTCACACAGCACCAGTGCGACGGCGTCTTCGTCGGCGCGCTGCAGTGCGTCCACATAACGCTGCACCACGGCTCGCTCCACGTCCCCGGCCCCGGTTGCCGACGTCCATTCCAGCCGGTGCTGCGGCAGATGTGTACGCATGGTGAGGCGAGCGCGCTGGAGCCCGCTGGTGACCGAGGGGACGCTCACCCCCAGCAACTCCGCGGTCTCTCTCGCCGACCAGCCCAGTACGTCCCGCAAGATCAGCACCGCGCGTTGGCGGGGCGTCAAGTACTGGATGGCCGCCAGGAACGCCAACTCGATGGTTTCCTTGGCAATGAACACCGCCTCCGGCTCATCCAGGCCAGACGGGATCTCCTTCAGCAACTCGTCAGGATACGGCTGCAGCCACGGCACCGCCGCCGGCGGAGGGACGCTTCCCCGTTCCCTGCCCGCCGCTGTCAGGAGCGGGCGTGGGCGCAGTGAAAGGAAGTCCAGGCATGCATTGGTCGCGATCCTGTAGAGCCACGCCCTAAACCCGGGACCGCCCCGGAAACCCTCCCGGCCTTGCCAAGCGCGGAGGAAGGTCTCCTGGACCAAGTCCTCAGCCTCGTCAAAGGACCCCAGCATCCGGTAACAGTGCACATGCAGCTCTCGCCGGTAGCTCTCGACCAACCCGGCGAACGCCTCCTGGTCGCCTGCCTTCGCCCGAGCGATGGTCTGGCTGTGCGTGCGGTCGTCCACAATCATCCTCCGTGTCGGTGCTCTGCTGTATAAGACGCCGAAACGGGGGTTTTCTAATCGCACCCAACGTAATTTTTAGTTACTTACGGCGAGACGTCGCCTGGGCGGGCATCCACACGTTGATCCAGGCGGGCGAGCTTCCGTAGACTCACCGGATGGCCGTGTCGAAGGTGCGGCCCTTTTGGCGGCTCTGGCGGTCGCCCGCAACCCCTTGTTGCGAGTAGCGGCCCAGCGGCGTGGCGAGGGGGCGGGGGCTGTCCGGTGCCGCTAGGGCGTGTCCGGTGGATCATGCCTTGATCCAGAGCAGGGCTGTGACCAGGACGATTCCTGCGCGGTAGTTGTGAGCGAGCTTGTCGAACCGGGTGGCGATGCCACGCTATTGCTTGAGGCGGCCGATGCAGCGTTCGACTACGTTGTGGCGCCGGTGGAGGGCCGGGTCGAACACTGGTGGGCGCCCGCCTCGTGGGCCGCGGCGGGCACGCCCCGCCTTCGCGTTGGGGAATGTGACGGCGATGCCCCGCTCCCGCAGGATCCGGCGGATCGCCGCGAACTTTAGGCCTTGTCGGCGATCACCCGATCCGGCCGGCACCGCGGACGCCCGCGCAGGTCGCGGCACCCAGATCCTGGCAAGGACGTGGGGGAAGGCGGTGCAGTCGTTGATGTTGCCGACGGTGACCACGACCGACAGCGGCATTCCGCGCTCGTCGACGGCCAGGTGGACCTTTAGTGGTCAACCCGCCCCGTGATCGCCCGAGCGCCTGACTCCCCCCGATGCCGGGTTCGTCCCGCCCGGTTCCCCGTTACCTTCTTCGTGACCCGGAGACGGGGTGCCCGGCCTCTGGATCTGGCACGGCTCTGTTCCCCTAGTGGATCCATGATCGAAAAAGTGGTGCCACCAGGTCCGGAGGCATCGGCAGACCGCTGATGAGGGTATGAACGCGCAGCCCACTACGGGCTGGCAGGCTCTTTGTAACGTGGATGCCGGCACGCTGATGCCGCAGGTGAGGCCGGGGAGAACGCGTCACTTCGAACGGAAGGCAGCACGTGACCGACCCCCGCGACATCGGTGTGTTCTGCGGCCTGGACGTCGGCAAGGGCGAGCATCACGCCACGGGCCTGACACCGGCGGGCAAGAAGGTGCTCGACCAGCGGCTTCCCAACAGCGAGCCCAAGCTGCGTGAGCTGTTCGACCGTCTCCAGGCCCGTTGGGGCTCGGTGCTGGTGGTGGTCGACCAGCCCGCATCCATCGGCGCGTTGCCGCTGGCGGTGGCTCGTGATGTGGGATGCCAGGTCGCCTACCTGCCCGGACTGGCGATGCGGCGGATCGCTAACCTGTATCCCGGCGAGGCCAAGACCGACGCGCGTGATGCGTTCGTCATCGCCGACGCGGCCCGCACCATGCCGCACACCTTGCGCCAGCTCACACTCCATGACCAGGCCGTCGCCGAGCTGCAGATGCTGGCCGGGTTCGACGACGACCTGGCCCAGGAATCGACACGCGTGACCAACCGGCTGCGCGGGCTGCTCACCCAGATCCATCCCGCCCTGGAGCGGGTACTGGGGCCACGGCTGGACCATCCCGCCGTCCGTGCTCTGCTGGAACGCTTCGGCTCCCCGGCGCAGCTGCGCCGGGCCGGGCGCGGCCGACTTGTTCGCGTGCTGCGCCCCAAGGCGCCGCGCATGGCCGAGCGGCTGGCCGGCGACGTCCTGGCCGCGCTGGACGAGCAGACGGTGACGGTGCCCGGCACCGACGCCGCCGCGCTGATCATCCCGAGCCTGTCGCGCTCGCTCAGCGCCGTCCATGACCAGCGCGCCGTGCTGGCGGCCCGGATCGAGGAACTGCTGGAGGCCCACCCTCTTTCTCAGGTCCTGACCTCCCTGCCCGGCGTGGGGGTCAGGACCGCCGCCCGCATCCTCATCGACGTCGGCGACGGCAGCCGCTTCCGCACCGCCGCCCACCTGGCCGCCTACGCCGGCCTGGCCCCCGCCACCCGGACCTCCGGCTCCTCCATCCGCGGCGAAAGGCCGCCCCAGCGCGGCAACCGGCGACCAAACGGGCCTTCTACCTGGCCGCGTTCGCCTCGCTACGCGACCCGATCTCCCGGGCCTACTACGACAAGAAACGCAGCGAGGGCAAGCATCACGTCGCCGCGCTCACCTGCCTGGCACGCCGACGCATCGACGTGCTTTTCGCCATGCTCCGCGACGGCACCCTGTATCAACCCCCAACGCCCTTCCCAGCTTGACGAAGCACATAGGGGCACTTTGTTGCGGGCACCGGCGGCGTGCTGATGGGCGCGCACCGTGGTGGAATCGAAGCTGACGGTCCAGTCGATCCGGCCGACCGAGTCGTCGTGAACCTGCACGTGGGTGAGGATGCGGTCGAAGGTACCGTCGGCGGCCCACCGCCGGTGGCGCTCATAGACGGTCTTCCAGTTGCCGTACCGCTCCGGCAGGTCCCGCCACGGGGCACCGGTGGCCAGCTTCCACAAGACCCCGTTCAACACCGTGCGGTGATCGGCCCACCGGCCGCCCCGGACAGGCCGCGCGGGCAAAAGCGGCTCGACCCGCCGCCACGCCGCATCGGTCAACTCATGCCGTCGCACCACGACACACCATCAACCCACAGCCAAAGATCGACCTCAGTCAAACACCAAGATCTACCGGACACGTCCTGGGGGGTGAGGGCTGCGACCGATATGTCTTCGGACCGGGCTGTCTCCATCTCGAGGGGGCACAGTTAGCACTGGGTGCGTCATGCGCCTCCCCTCGTCCGTCTGCTTCCAGGAACGTTGAACAGCACACGAGCTACGGGGCCGCGCGCGGGCACGAGGGAGCTAACGCTGCCAACATCGCGTCCCACCGATGATGTACTACAAACCGTAGTACGTTGTGGTGCCTAACGGTCTGCCTGTCATCAATGAGGTGTCCTGATACGAACGGGCCCGCTGTCGCTCGAGCTACCAGGGTCCGACTGCAGTATGGGAGTCTCCGAGCGATATGGGTCCTTGGTCGATGGTCCGCTGGGTGCGCGCGGCGAGCTTCGCCTCCGCGTGCGCCGGTCTTGCCTCGCTCGGGCACCTGGCGGGCGGTGGTGCGGTCGACGGTTCCGCCGCTCTGACCGGTTTCCTGCTCGTCTTTGGTCCCGCCCTGGTTCTGGCAGGACGGGAACGCTCGCTGGCCTCTATCCTGCCCGCCACCGCGGTGTCGCAGGTTGCACTACATGTAATGCTGACGGCTGCGACGCAACCTCCTGTGTCTGTGTCGCCCCCGCCGGGCGCGCTTGGGCCCTCCTCTGCGATGGATATGGACCATGGCGGGCTCCCGGGTCTGGGGATGCTGCTGGTGCACGCGGTGAGTGTCCTGGTGACCTCCGCTTGGCTGCAATCCGGAGAAGCGCGGCTGTGCGCCCTAGCCAGGCTGCTGGTCGGCTTGGGCCTGCGCCCGGCCCTGCTCTTGTTGGTCTTCCTCACGGCGGGCCCCGCAGGTAGTGCGCCGCAGTTGGTGGCAGTGTCCTCCACAGATGGGCACACGCTGCTCCAGGCCGTGCTGCGGCACGCGGTGGCGCGGCGCGGGCCGCCCGGGACGAAGATCGTCCCCAGGGCGGCCGCGTGATCAGCGTTTCCTTCCTGTTCTCCTGATCTCGCGCTCCTGGGGCGAGGCATGCCGCCGGGTCATGAGCGGTGCTCGCCACCGCTCCGCCTGGGCGTCCTTCTTCCCCTCAATCGAGGAGTCGCCGATGAATACATCGCTGGTACTCATTCGCCTGCCCGGCCGCAGAAGACCGGCCGTCTCCGCCGCACAGCTCGCATGAGCGGCGAGTCGCCGGGCCCTCTGGCCCTGCGGCTCCACTCGGTCTGCTGCCGGTACGGTCGGTCACGTGCGGTCGACGACGTCGATCTGCGCGTCGATCCAGGCGAGCATGTGGCTCTCACCGGGACCAACGGGTCCGGTAAGAGCACGCTGCTGCGCGCCGTCCTCGGCCTGCACCGCGAAGTGAGCGGTGACATCGAGGTCGGCGGCCGAGTGGCGCGCCAGGCGGCCGAGTGGGCCGTGCGGCGCAGGCAGGTCGCGTGGATCCCGCAGCAACGCGCGGCGGGACGTTTTCCCCTGCTGGTCGGTGAACTGCTGGCCAGCGGCGGGGACGGTTCCGCCGCCCGCCGCGCGGCTGTGGACCTCGGACTGGGCGGGCTGCTGGAACGGCCGTTGTCAAGCCTGTCGGGCGGGCAGTTGCAGCGCGCCTATCTGGCTCGTGCTCTGGGACAGGTGAACGCCGGGGCCGGTGTGCTCCTGGCCGATGAGCCGACAGCCGCCCTGGACTTCGCCGGGCAGGAGCAGGTGGCTGCACTGCTGGCAGCGGCTCACGTCACCGTGGTGGTGGCCACCCATGACCGCGCGGTGGTCCGGGCTTGCGACCGGGTCGCCGAGATGGCTGCGGGCTGGCTGCGGGAGCTGCGGTGAACTCGCCAGCGGAGCTACTCGCCCTGCTGGGGCTGACCTCGGTCCGGCTGGCGATCGCGGCGCTGCTGCTCGGCAGCGTGGCGCTGCCGGTCGTCGGCGTGTTCATCATCGGGCTGGACATCCTGCCGGTGCGGTTTGCGATGATGCACGTTGCGCTACTGGGCAGCGCGATCGGGATGCTCGTGGGACTGGACCCGCTGGTGTGCGCGCTCGCGCTGTGCGCGCTCACCGGCGGGGCGCTGGCGCCGCTGGCACGGTCCCCGGCAGGGCTGTCGGGCGCGATGGGACTGCTGATGACGCTCGCGATCGCCGCGGCACTGCTGACGCTGTCGATATCGGGGGTGAATGCCAACGGCGCTTTCGAGTTGCTTTGGGGCTCAATCCTGGCGACGTGTCCGGGCGATGTCGCCATGCTGGCATCCCTGGCCGTCGTGGTTCCGGTGGTGTTCTGGGTGCGCCGCCGCGACCTGGCGCTGCTGCTGCACGACCGTGAGCTCGCGGTCTGCTCCGGCGTCCGGACCGGGCCGCTCACCGTCGCGCTGCTGATGGTGATCGCGGTCGCCATCGCCGGGGCGATCCGTTTGACCGGCGCACTGCTCGTGGACGCCCTGACCCTTCTGCCCGCACTGGCAGCCCGTCAGCTCGGCCGCTCACTGGCCTCGATGGCCGGCTGGGCGATCGGGTGCGGGCTCGTCTTCAACCTGGGCGGGTTCGCACTCGCCCTGCTCTTCGATCTGCCGCCGGGACCGGTCCTTGTCCTGTTCGGCGGCGCACTGACCCTGCTGATCCACCTCGTACCGAAAGCAAGGACCTGACCCATGAACTTCCTCAAAGGGCTCTATCGGAACCGACGCGGCGCGGCACGCCTTGCCGTCGCCGTCGCGGCGGCCTCAGCCCTCGCGGCATGCGACTCATCGGATGGAACCGGCGACGGCGCCGGCTCCGAAGGCGGGCCCAGGGTGGTCGCCGCCTCCACCTGGGAGGCCGCGTTCGCCCGCGCGGCTGGCGCCCGCGACGTCGACGTCATCGTGCCCCCGGGCATCAACCACCCGCCGGACTACGACCCCAAGCCGTCCGACATCGCCAAGGTCGCCGGCGCCGACTTCGTGCTGTACGCCCCATTCGAAGGCTTCGCCCCCAAGCTCAAGTCCGCCGTCGGCTCCAAGGCCGAGATGGTCGAGCTTCAGCTCGACAACTCCCCGAACATCGTCAGAAAGGAGGTGACCCGGCTCGGCCAAGAGTTCGGCACCGCCGGCCAGGCGAGCAAGTGGCTGACCTCGTACGACGCCGCTTACGCCACCGAGAAGCGAAACGCCACGGCCGCCTACGCCAAGGCGGGCAAGCCCCCCGTGGTCGCCCAGACCTTCGTCGGCTGGGCCGCCGATCTGCTCGGCGCCGACCCCGTCAGATTCTACGGACCGCAACCCCCGACCGCCCCCCAGGTCGCCGACCTCGCCAGCTGGAAGCCCGGCCTAATACTGGAGAACTCCGCGATGCCCCGCACCGACGCACTGTCGTCCATCAAGGCCGCACGCGTCACGGTCGTCAACTTCCCTGATCAGAAGATGGACCTGAAGTCGGTCTACCGGACCAACACCACCGCCCTTACCGCAGCACTGACCGACTGATCCCGCAGTCCCCGCAAACCCTCGATGGACGCAGAGCGGACCCCATAAACTACCGACCGGCTCCGGTGCGGCTTACGTCGTAAGCGGGCCTTGACCACCGCTGGGCAGCCTGTCACCGGGGCTAGGAAAGGGAACCCGGGCAGGATGAGCCGGGCACCATCCGCTGCCGAGCAGATGCTGGGGGACGGTCGCGACGCGGGGTAATCACCAAGATCCACCTGACGGTGGATCGGCCCGGCCTGCCGTTGCCGATTGTGCTCACCGCGAGGAACGTCAACGATTGCACTGCCTTCGGCCATGTGTTGGGGCCCCTGGGTGGCGCATCCCCGGTCTGGACCGTCCTGGGCGCTGGCCGGATCGGGTGATCGCCGACAAGGCGGCAGTTCAGCCGCGATCCGCCAGTTAGTGTGCGGCTGCGATCTGCGGCATCCTGAACACGCCGACCAGCAGGCTGAACGCGTTCGCAGTAGCTCACGAAGCGGGCATGCACCGGTCTTCGACCTTGCCCTTTTACAAGCGTTGCAACGTAGTCGACAGCTTCATCGCCCGCCTCACGCACGGCGCAGCATTCCCTTGTGCCGGCTAGTGTTCTGCGCCTGATATCCGTTGTAGATATCGGGCGAGGGAGTCGAGGATCTCTTCGGCGGTCTTGGTCCACACGAATGGCTTGGGTTTGGTGTTCCACCGTTGGGCCCAGGCGCGGACTTCGGCTTCGAGAGCTTGGACGCTTTTGTGTACGCCGCGTTGGGTGAGCTGGGTGGTGAGGTAGGCGAACCAGCGCTCGAGTTCGTCGGCGGCGTGGCAGGCGGCATCTGTTGGCGCAGCAGTGCCAGCGTCTGCTTCCCGAAGGCATTCTCGACCATCGAAGCTTGCACATTTGCTCTTCGTGGAAGGTCGAGTGGAACCGGTCGGCCGAGGCCTGCAAGTTGCGCTCACGCCCGGCGCGGCCCAGCGGTGAACCGCTTATGAATTTGGACATCATCGAGCGAGACAACCCAGCTCGGTGCCCATATGGACAGAGAACACCCCGACTGGGCGCGCACCACCACGACCCGGTGGCAAGTGGGCGTCCACCCATCAACACGACACCCAAACATCATCTCGCGACCCAACCTCAGCGGTCGGCGTAGCCAAAGAGCGCCGCCGGGGCGGACCAGCGAGCGCTCCTTCGTATAGTGTGGGCCTCAGGCGCGGGAGGGCGCCACCGGGTCCGCGGGCAGGACAGAGTCCACCTCCATCTCTCCACGCAAGGCCGCGACGATGACGATCTCTTCGGCCCCGCATGCGGACCACGGGGTGACGAGGGAGACGTCATGCGCGATCTGCCGGCCCGTCCTGACCTGGACCAACTCCGCCACCAGGCCAAGGAGCTCCTGCGGGACGCCCGGCAAGGCGACTGCGAAGCCACGGCGCGGATCCACACCGTCTCGCACCAGACCATCCTGGCCTCCGCCCAGCTCGCCCTCGCCCGTGAACACGGTTTCACCAGCTGGACGAAAATGAAGCTGGAAGTCGAGCGCCGGGACGTGCTCAACAGCCGGGATCTGTCCCGGCTGAC
>NZ_JBFAGB010000076.1:0-22899 GCF_040639875.1 Actinomadura sp. NPDC023710 | reverse complement strand
GGTGATCCCGGAACGACAGGGACATCGTCCCGGAGAAGTCCTCGATCGGACTGATCTCTTCGAAGATCTCCTCCAGCCCCGACTGCGTCGGGACGTCCCTGCGTCCGGCCTGGCGGGCCGCCTCGACCCGGGCCTTCCAGCGCTCGTTTCCGACCAGCCAGTCGAAGGAGTTGGTCTGCAGGGCGAGCAGATCGGGAACCTCGAGAGGCTCGTGGATGCGTGAGAAAGAGACGCGGCGGGGACCGGCGGGTACGGCGGAATCGGTGCGCGAGGCTGCCAACAGGTGTCCTTCCGAGGGCTCGCGGCGGGCTGACGGCGCACACGCCGGACGACATCACGGCCGATACGGAGGGAGGGGACGTCGAGGCGAGCGCGGAAGGGCAGCATAGAGCAGAATGCAGACAGATGTCCACACCTACATAAATAGTCAACCTCGATCCCGCAATCAGGATGCCACGCTCACACCGCCCCCGTCAAGGCCGTTCATCTCCAGCTCCTCGGGCGGCATCTGAGAGATGCCGGGCGTCGCAGGGCGGCGCTGTCCCCCTCATGGTGGCGCTGACGCTCTGGTCCTCGGAGGGTGATGCCGGGCTGACGCGACAGCCTGCGCTTTTCACCAGTTCGTCGAGGCGTGGAGAGGTCGTGGGCACTGCGCCGGCTGACTGAAGCCGTTTCTCAGCGAGGTGAACGGTGCGCCGGTCGGTGTCGTGCGTGTCGAAGGATCAGTAGCTGACCGATCTCGGCGGCGTTCTTTGTCAGCTCGATGTTCACCCATGCGCACATGTCGGCGACGGTGTGCCCCGATCCTGCGGGCCAGGGGAACGCCGATTCGTCGTCGAGGCGGTCGGTGGCGGCCAGCCCCGTTCGCCACGCCTGGTGGATGTCCCCCAGCCATTCGGTGATCGAGGCGCAGGTGCCCGGCCAGCCGATGTCTTCGCGGGCCGGGATGTCGGTTCGTTCCAGGTGAGCGAGTGCTGTGGTCCACCACCAGCCGATGTGCCAGGTCAGCCATGCGATCGTGGGGGCCGGGACAGGAGTGGGCTCGACCTCGGCGAAGTCGGGAGCCCAACCGCCCTCGACCTGGTGCATCGTCCAGTGTGACGGTGCCGGTTCCCAGAACAGGTCGTCGTCGCGCCACTGCTGCACGTGGTAGTCGAGCAGTGCCCAAGCGGTGGACATCTGCTGCTGGAGTACCTGCTTGACCTCGGTCATTCAATGCACCTTCGTTTCGGCCGCGTTCACCCTCACCAGCTGTTTGCCGAGGTTGGCGCCGTCGAAGAGGCGCTGCAGCGCGGCGGGGGCGTTGGAGAGACCGTCGACGACGTCCTCGGCCCAGCGCAGGTCGCCGGCCGACACCCAGCCGGCGAGACGAGACAGTGCTTCGGGGAAAAGCGGCTGATGGTCGAGGAACACGAAACCCTCCATGCGGGCCCGTCGAAACGCGAGTTGCATGTAGTTGGCGGGGCCCGCGCCGTATCCCGCGGCCGTGTAGCCGGACGAGATCGACCCGCACAGCGCGATGCGCGCATGGACGGCGAGCCGGTCGAGCGCGTTCTCCAGCAGCACACCGCCCACGTTGTCGAAAACGGCGGTGAGCCCGTCGGGCGCGAATTCGCGCAACGCATCCGGAACGCTGTCGGCGCGGTAGTCCACACAGGCGTCGAACTTCGCGACGTCCTTCACCCAAGCGACCTTCTCGGCCGAGCCCGCGGTGCCGATCACTCGAGCGCCCAGAAACCGCGCGATCTGCCCGGCGAGGGAACCGACACTGCCCGCCGCGCCGGTGACCAGCACCGTGTCCCCCGCGGTGACGCCGAGCACCTCGGACATCCCGACGAAGGCCGTCAGCCCGCTCACGCCGAAGACGGTGAGCACGTGACGCGGGTCAATCCCCTCCGGTACCGGGTTGACCCCGAACACGCCGCCCTCGCGCGCCACGACGTACTCTCGCCAACCCAGGTCGCCATAGACCCACTGCCCCTCCGGCAGCGCCGGATTTCGGGAGGTCACCACACGCCCGACACCGCTGCCGCGCATCACCTCGCCAATCCCGACCGGTGCCGTATAGGTGGTGCCGGGGTTGAGCCACGTGCGCTGAGTGGCGTCGATGCCGAGCCAGACGACCTGGACCAGAGCGTCACCATCGTCGAGTGCCGGTATGGGGCTGCGCTGCTCAGCGAAAGTGCCAGGGGTGATGCCGCCGGCGGGGCGTTCACGAAGCACCATCTGGCGGAAGGTCCGCACGGGCATGACTTCAGCCTCTCGGTCAGGGGGCCGAGCGTGTCGCTCGGCTGAACGTGGCGACCAGTTCGTCACTGACGGCCTCCACGGGAGCGCCGTGCGCGACCCGCAGTCCTTCGGCATCGAGTGTGCGGCGGAGCATCGCGGCCATCATGACGAGGTCGAAGCCGCGCATCTCGCCGTTGCGCTGTCCCTCCTCCAGCAGAGCGATGACGTCGGCAAGCGACGCAGCCACGAGCTCGTCATAGGCGTCGGCCGCCGCTGTGGTGCGGTGGGCGACGACCGCGACCAGGGCGCGCGTCTCCACCGGTCGCCGCGCGCAGTACAGAAGGAACCCGCGGACATAGGCCGCGAGCCGCTCCAGGACACTGCCCTGATCGCGCAGCACGGCGACCAGTTCTGGCTCCAGGCTCCCGACCACGCGAGCGACGACGGCGTCGAGGACCTCCTCCTTGGTCTCGAAGTTGCTGTGGTAGGCGCCGCGGCTGTATCCGGCCGTCTCCGCGATCGCCTCGACCGAGGTCGAGGCGACCCCGCGCTCGGCGAACAGCCGCATCGCCGACGCCACCAGCTCCTCACGCGTGCGCTGCCGCCGTTCGGCGCGCGTCTCTCGTGCCATGCGGATAAGATACATCACCGTATCCGCATACATGGCCGTATGTGAATTCCGCGCTGCTGGACGTGCGCACCGTGCAGGACGGGCCGGGGATCGGCTGGGATCTGCGCGGGTTCCGGCCTTCGGCGCAGGCGCATCTGGGTGAAGGCGGGGCGAAGACGGCGGCGCCCGGGGCCGGTGCCGCTTCTACTGTGCGCGGCGTCCGCGGAGCGGACGCCGAAGAGCGCGCCCGTTTGCGGCTGATCGCATGTTGCGAGCGGGCCGGGGGCCCGCGCGCCTACGGCGCCTCGACCGTGCCGGTGATCGCGGTGTCGCTCGTTCGGCGCCGTGCGCTCAGTACCGAGTCGAGCAGGCCGGGGAACAGGGCGTCGAGGTCCTCTCGGCGCAGCCGTACCAGCCGGGATCGGCCCTGCACCGTCGTCCACGTCACGCCGGCCTCACGCAGGACCCGGTAGTGGTGCGAGAGCGTCGTCTGATGCACGTCGATCTCGGCGCCGATCGCGTTGCAGAAGTCCTCGCCCATCCGGTCGAGCCGCAGGACGAGATCCAGCCGCACCGGATCGGCCAGAGCGCGCAGCACCTCCACCAGCCGGATGGCCTCGGTCGCCGGCTGTGACACCTCACGCATCGCCGCCCCCTGTGTCCCGCACACCCGCACACTACCAACCCATGGATACATGGACAAGCATCCATATATTGCCTAGGGTGCCGCTCGGTACTTCCGAGAATCCTCTGGAAAGGCGGCACCGCCCGGTGTTGAAACGACTGCTTCCTCTGGCCCTGGCGACCTTCGCCGTCGGCACCGACAGCTACGTCATCGCGGGGCTGCTCCCAGCCATCGCCACGGATCTGCAGGTCTCCACTCCCGCCGCCGGGCAACTGGTGACGGTGTTCGCGCTGGTGATGGCCCTGTCGGCACCCGTCATGGGCGCGCTCACCAGTGGGCTGGACAGGCGGTCCGCGCTGCTGATCGCGCTGAGCGTCTTCGTGGTCGGCAACGCCGTCACCGCCCTGGGCACCAGCTACGAGGTGGTGATGGCCGCTCGTATCGTCACCGCGGCCGGCGCCGGGATGATCAACTCCGCCGCCTCCAGCACCGCGGGGGCCATCGCATCCCCGGAACGCCGGGGCAGGGCACTGGCCTTCGTGTTGGGCGGTCTCACGCTGGCGACGGCGTTGGGCCTTCCTCTCGGTACCCTCATCGGCCGTACCGACTGGCACATCACCCTGTGGGCCGTCGCCGGGATCGGCCTCGTCGCGGTCATCGGAGTCGCGGGCGGCCTGCCCAAGGTGACGCTCCCCGCCGCCTCACTGGGCGACCGGCTGCGCCCGCTCAGGCAGGGCCGGGTCCTCGCGCTACTGGCCGTCACGACGCTGGTCTTCCTCGGCGCCTACACCCTCTACACCTACATCGGCCCGGCCCTGCAGGAGGCGACCGGCGGCTCCGAGTCGCTGCTCACCGTCATCCTGCTGGCCTGGGGAATCGGCGTCCTGGCCGGAAACATCATCGCGGGACGGCTGGTCGACCGGTATGACCCCGCGCACGTGTTGACCGGTCCCCTCGCCATTGCCGCGATCGCCCTTGGCCTCACTTCGGTGGCGGCCGCCACGCTCGCGTCCACCCTGGCATGGGCCGCGATCTGGGGCGTGGCCCTGGGCGTCATCGTCGTGCCCCAGCAGCACCGGCTCATCGCCCTCAGCCCGGCCGCGGCACCGGTTCTGCTCGGCCTCAACTCCTCGGCCGTCTACGTCGGGATGGCCCTCGGCGGCGGCCTGGGCGGACTGGCCCAGGAGTGGTTCGCCATCGTGCCCGCCGGGCTGGGCCTGCCGGCCGCCGGTGTCACGACCCTGGCGCTGCTCTACCACCTGACCACCGGACGCCGCCGTGCGCCCGCGGCACCTCTGCCGACCCCCTCCACCCCGGAGAAGGCCGAGGTGTACCGCCCCTGATGACCACAACGATCACGAGACGCCTGGGTATGTCCGCGGTCAGAGGTGCTCCTGTCTCACGGATCGGATCTCCCTGATCAGTGGTTCGGATCCCGATCAGGAACTCGCCGCGCGGGGGCCGCCGCTCGCGACGGTCGGGCCGAACGGCCGAGACCGGGGATCAGGATCGCGGCCACGACCAGGTGCATCGCCGCCAGGACGGCCATGGACGCGCCGTCGGCGGCGTCGCCGAGCGGTCCGGTCATCGACAGCACGAGCGCCACCAGGGCGATGACGGTCCACACGCGCCCCGGCCGCCCGGTCACGCGTTCCAGCAGCGCGAGCAGTCCCCAGGCGGCCAGCCCTGCGATCAGGCTGCCCGCGATCACCGGGCCCGCCCCGACCCGCTGGACCTCCCCGCCCATCTCGGCGGACGGGGCGAGCCCGGTCACCGGGCCGGTGACCACCCACAGCGCGAGGGGGGCGGCGACCGCTCCCGCCACGGTCAGCACCCGCCGTCCACCGGTACCTCCGGACATGTGCCTCTCCCTTCGTCGCGGCTCGTTCATGTCCGGCAGCGTGGCCGCCCGAGCGCGGCCGGCACATCGGGCGCGCGGCGAGAGCCGGTCCGCCCGCGGTACGGGCGGGCACCGACTTTGGTCGGGTGTCGGTGCCGCGGCCCGGTGGATAGCCTCGGCCCCGTGAGCGAGACGTTCGACCAGGCAAGGCCCGATGGCCGGCGCATGCTGTGGTGCGCGGCCGGCGTCGCCGCGGCGGCGGGGGCGCTGGGCGCGCTGACGCTGTGGGGCCGCTTCAGCGCGGACGTGGCCGGCGCCGTTCTGGCCCTGGACATCGCGGTCGCCCTGGTGAGCTGGCTGCTGTCGCCGCTGCTGCTCTGGCGGCCGGTGGGCGTCGCCCTGGCGCTGACCGTTCTGGCGGCCCTGTCCCCCACCGCCACACCGGCGGCCAGCATGGGCGTGTTGCAGGTCGCGCAGCGGCGCCCGTTCCGGGTGGCGGCGCTGGTCGGCGCGGCGGGAATCGCGGCGCACGTCGTGCAGGGGCTGTGGCAGCCGAACCGGGGGATCTCCTTCGGCTGGTGGCTGCTGCTCATCGCCCTCGGCTACGGCGCGATGGTCGGCTGGGGCGCGCTGGCGCGGGCGCGCCGGGAGCTGCTGATGTCGCTGCGCGAGCGGGCCCGCCGGGCCGAGGCCGAGCAGGGCCGCCGGGTCGCCGAGGCGCGCATGGCGGAGCGGACCCGGATCGCCCGTGAGATGCACGATGTGCTCGCCCACCGGCTGTCGCTGCTGGCGACCTACGCGGGCGCGCTGGAGTACCGGCCGGACGCCCCGCCGGAGAAGCTGTCGCATGCGGCCGGGGTGATCCGCGCCGGGGTGCACCAGGCGCTCGACGAGCTGCGCGAGGTGATCCTGCTGCTGCGCGCCGAGGACACCGACGAGGAGGACCGGCCCCAGCCCGTCCTGGACGACGTGCCCCGGCTGGTGGAGGAGTCCCGCGACGCGGGCGGGCAGGTGGAGCTGCGCGACGAGACGGTCGGCGCGTCCGCACTCCCGGCGGCCGCCGGGCGCACGGCGTACCGGGTCGTGCAGGAGGGGCTGACCAACGCCCGCAAGCACGCCGTGGGACGTCCCGTCCGGGTGGTGCTGGAGGGGCGGCCGGGGGGCCGGCTCGTGGTCGACATCCGCAACCCGCTGGCCGAGGACGGCGCGGGGCCGCTCGCGCCCGGCAGCGGCACCGGGCTGGTGGGGCTGACCGAGCGGGTGCGGTTGGCCGGCGGGCGGCTCGACCACCAGGCCGCGGAGGGCGAGTTCCGGCTGCGCGCCTGGCTACCATGGCCCGCGTGACCCGCCCCCTGCGCGTACTGATCGTGGACGACGACGCCCTCGTCCGCGCCGGGCTGTCGATGATGCTGGACGGGACGGGCGGCATCACCGTGGCGGGCGAGGCCGCCGACGGCGACGAGGTGCCCGCGGCCGCCGACGCGCACGCCCCCGACGTCGTGCTGATGGACCTGCGGATGCCGCGCGTGGACGGCATCACCGCGACCCGCAGGCTGCGGGACCGGCCGAACCCGCCGGAGGTCATCGTGCTGACGACCTTCGACTCCGACGAGAACATCCTGCACGCGCTGCGCGCGGGAGCCAGCGGCTTCCTGCTGAAGGACACGCCGCCGGACCAGATCGTCCAGGCCGTGCGGCAGGTCGCCGCCGGCGACCCGATCCTGTCGCCGCGCATCACCCGCCGACTCATGGACCGCGCGGCGGTGGAGGCCGGCGCCTACCAGCGCGCCCGCGCGGCGCTCGCCCGGCTGAGCCCCCGCGAGCACGAGGTGGTCCTGGCGATCGCTCACGGGCGTTCCAACGCCGACATCGCCGCCGAGCTGTTCATGAGCGTGGCCACGGTCAAGGCGCACGTGTCCAGCGTCCTGACCAAGCTCGACCTGGACAACCGCACCCAGATCGCGCTGCTGGCGCACGACGCCGGCCTCGCCTGACCTTCCTCGCCCCGCTCCCCCACGGTTCCGTCCTCTTGCGCTCCGTCGTGCCCGCATGACAATCTTGGAACGACCATTCCAAGATAGGGAGGCGGGGCGATGCCGGACGTCAAGCACTTCGATCCCGACGCCGTCCTGGACCGGGCGGTGCGGCTGTTCTGGCGGCGCGGCGCCGCCGCGACGGGGATCGCCGAGGTGGTGGCCGAGACCGGGATCAACCGGTCCAGCCTGTACGCGACGTTCGGCGGCAAGCGGGACCTGTACGTGGCGGCACTGCGCCGCTACGCCGACCGGCAGTCGCGCCCGGTGTTCGACCGGCTCGCCGCAGACGGGCGGGGCCTGCCCGGCATCGCCGCGTTCTTCGACGGGCTCGTCGCCGCGCGGTGCTCCGGCGAGTACGCCCGCTGGGGCTGCATGGTGTCCAACGCCCACGCCGCACAGGACGGGAGCGACGCCGGCGAGCGGGAGGTGCTCGCCGCCCACCACGAGGCGCTGTGCACTGCGATGCGCACCGCCCTTCTCGCCGCCCGCGGGCACGGGCAGTTGCGCGGCGACGTGGACGTCCGCACCGCCGCGCAGATGCTGGCGCTGCTGGCCTACGGGGTGAACCTGCGCTCCCGCGCCGGCGCCGATCCCGGCGAGCTGGCGGACACGGTGGACGCCGCCCTGCGCTCCCTTTCTCCGCTTCCCTGACGCCCCTCTAAAGGAGATGACGATGGCCGAGTTCACCGTCTACGACGAGACCGACGCCCCCGCCGACGCCCGCCCGCAACTGGAGGCCGCCAAGAAGCGGATGGGGTTCGTCACCACGCTCAACGGCGTGATGGCCGAGTCGCCGGAGCTGCTCGCCGGCTACAACGCCCTGTCGGAGCAGTTCAACAGGTCGTCGCTGCCGGGGCACGCCAAGCACGCCGTGCTGATCACCGCCAGCGTGCTGAACGGCTGCGAGTACTGCGTGGCCGCGCACTCCACGGTGGCGCTGCGGGCCCGCGTCCCCGCCGAGGTCGTGGAGGCGCTGCGCGCGGGGCGGCCTTTGGACGATCCCGCGCTGGAGGCCGTCCGCCGCCTCACCGGTGCCATAGTGACGCAGCGCGGCTGGGTGGACGACGCGGACGTCGAGGCGTTCCTGGCCGCCGGCCACACCCGCCGGCACGTCCTGGACGTCGTCCTCGGCGTCGGCATGAAGACACTGTCCAACTACACCAACCACATCGCCCACACTCCGCTCGACCCGGCCTGGAAGGAGCAGGAGTGGACGGCGTCCTCCTGACACCGTCCCCTCACACCACGGCGGGCCGGGCTTCGGCCTCCGCGTCCGCGGTCGGAGCGGGCTCCGGGGCCGCGCCGCGGCGGGCCGACGCCGCCACGAGGACGGCGAGCACGGCGAAGGGACGGCGACCAGGAACACCGACCCCCACCAGAAGCGCTGGAGCAGGAGCCCGGCCAGCACCGGGCCGAACGCCCCGCCCGCGAACTGGCAGATGGCCCAGATCGCGATGGCCTTCCCCCGAGAAAAACTGGGAAGGTGTGTCGAAGACGGCTGAGCGGCTCCGACGTCTCCTGTGCGAGGCGCCACCGGGGCGCCGGGCCGGAGGGGAGACCACCGTGAAGTACATGCTCATGCTGTACGCGTCGCAGCGGGCCTACGACGAGATGGCGGGCAACGTGCCCGAGGACGAGGCCGTCTGGTCCGCCGAGGAACTGGCCGAGATGTACGCGTTCATGGAGAAGTTCAACCAGGACCTGGTCGAGTCCGGGGAGTTCGTGGACGCCCAGGGCCTGGCCGCGCCGGTCCACACCCGCCGCTTCCACATGAAGGACGGGGCGCCGGCCGTGACCGACGGCCCCTACCCCGAGACCGCCGAGGTGCTCGCCGGATACACCGTCATCGAGTGCGACAGCTTCGACCGCGCCTCGCAGATCGCCGCGCGGCTGGCGCAGTGCCCCGGCCCGGAGGGGGCGCGGGAACGGGCGTACGCGGACCTGCGGCCGATCGTCGACGGGCGCGCCGACCTGGAGCCGTGACCGCGCCTCAGATGGGGACCTGGGACCTGCTGCGCCCGCTGGCGCCGCAGGTCCTCGGCGCGCTGGTCCGCCGGTACGGGCACTTCGACACCGCCGAGGACGCCGTCCAGGAGGCGCTGATCGCCGCCGCGTCGCAGTGGCCGGAGCAGGGGGTCCCCGCCGACCCGCGCGCCTGGCTGATCACGGTGGCGTCGCGCCGGCTGACCGATCTGCTGCGCGCCGAGCAGGCCCGCCGGCGCCGCGAGGACGCGCTGGCCGCGTGGACGCCGCCGGACGCCTGGCTCGCGCCCGCCGCCGACCGCCCGCCGCCGGGCGGAGACGACACCCTGATCCTGCTGTTCATGTGCTGCCACCCGGTGCTGGCGCCGGACCTGCAGATCGCGCTGACCCTCCGCTCGGTCGGCGGGCTGACCACGGCCGAGATCGCCCGCGCGTTCTTCGTGCCCGAGTCGACCATGGGGCAGCGCATCAGCCGCGCCAAGCGGCGCGTCCGCGACAGCCACGTCCCCTTCCGGATGCCCGCCGCCGACGAGCGTCCCGCCCGGGTCGCCGCCGTGCTGCGCGTCCTCTATCTGATCTTCACGGAGGGGTACGCGAGCACGGCCGGGGCGTCTCTGTTCCGGGGAGAGGTGGCGGCCGAGGCGATCCGGCTGGCCAGGATCGTGCACCGGCTGCTGCCCGGCGACGCCGAGGCGGCCGGGCTGCTCGCGCTCATGCTGCTCACCGACGCGCGCCGGCCCGCCCGCACGGGGCCGGGCGGGGACCTCGTCCCGCTCGCCGAGCAGGACCGGAGCCTGTGGAACGCGGGGGACATCGCCGAGGGAGTGGAACTGCTGACTGCGGCGCTGCCGCGCGGGCCCGCCGGCCCCTACCAGGTGCAGGCCGCGATCGCCGCCCTCCATGATGAGGCCGCGACGGCGCGGGAGACCGACTGGCCGCAGATCGCCGCCCTCTACGGGGTGCTGATGGAGCTGTCGCCCAATCCGATGGCGGCGCTCAACCACGCCGTGGCCGTGGCGATGGCCCGCGGGCCGGGCGCCGGGCTCGCCCTGCTGGAGGAGTTGCGGGACGACACGCGGATCGCCGGGCACCACCGCCTGCACGCCGTCCGCGCCCACCTGCTGGAGATGTCCGGCGACACCGCCGCCGCGCGAGCGTCCTACCTGGCGGCGGCCGAGCGCACCCACAGCCTCCCCGAGCAGCGCTACCTCCACGCCCGCGCCGCCCGCCTGGCGGGGACGGCCGTGCGGCCCGAAGGCCCGGCGGGCGACTAGCCGCGCATGCGGGTGATCGCCTGCGGGGTCAGGTGCCGCGCGAGTTCCTCGAGGAGGCCGACGATCTCGGCGACCCGTCGCGGATCGTCGGTGTCCAGGGCCGCCGCGAGGGCGGCGTCGACGGTGCTCGACCTGACCTCCTCCACCCTGGCGGAGGGCTGGGCCGCGGGGAGGATGCGGACTCGGCGGCGGTCGTCGGGATCGGGCTCGGTGACGACGGCGCCGGCTTCGCGGAGCCGGGCGACCGCCGCCGACACCGCGCTTTGCGGGAGGCCGGTGCGGGTGGCGACCTCTCCGACGGCGCTGCCGGGGTGCGCGCGCACGTCGCTCACGACGATCAGGACGGTCCGGACGCTGGTGGAGTGCCGGCCGATGCCCTCGGTGGGCAGTGCCTCCTCGCCGATTTTCATCAGGGTCCGCCCCAGCAGGAAAAGTTCGACTCCGTCCATGCCGCCAAGCTACATCATTCTTGATGCATCAGGCTTGATGTATCTAGTTTGATGTTTTATGGTCGATCTCGCAGGGGCACCGCCCCCCGACCGAGAGGACCTGCGATGGACACCGCCACGACCCCGATCCCGACCACGGGCATGCTGCGGACCGACGGAGCCACGCTCTACTACGAAGTGCGCGGAACCGGCCCGATGCTGCTCGTCTCCCAGAGCGGCGAGGGGGACGCCGGGCGCAGTACGGACCTGGTCGACCGGCTCGTCTCCGACTACACCGTGGTGACCTACGACCGCCGCGGACTGTCCCGCAGCGTGCTGGACGACCCCGCCGAAGGAGTGAGCCTGGCCGCACACGCCGACGACGTCCACCGGCTGCTGGCCGAACTGTCGGACGAACCGGTGCTCATGCTGGGGTGCAGTCTGGGCGCCTCCATCGGGCTCCACCTGGCCGTCGACCATCCTGGCCAGATCAGCGTGCTCGTGGCCCACGAGCCCGTCACCCCGCGGCTGCTTCCCGCCGACCAGCGCGCCCACCACGAACGGGAACTGGCGCACATCCAGCAGGTCCACCGCCGCGAGGGGCTGGCCGCCACGTTCACCGCGATCGCCGGCGTGCTGGGCATCGACCCCGCCGGCCCCGACGCCGAACCCGGCCTCACGCGCCACCCCATGACACCCCAGCGGGCGCGCAACTTCGACTTCTTCGTCGAGCACGACTTCACCGCGGTCATCGAGGACACCCTCGACGTCGCCGCGCTCACCGAGACCCGGACCCGGATCGTTCCGGCGGTCGGGCGCACCACCCCGCGCACGGTCTTCGACAACAAGTGCGCCTTCGCGCTGGCCGACCTCCTCGGCGCGGACATGCACGAGTTTCCCGGCGGCCACAACGGCAACACCACCCACCCCCGCGCCTACGCCGCCGCCCTGCGCACCGCCCTCAACGCCCGCTGAGCCCTCGGGCTGGAAGGCGGCCGCCCCGTTCCACGCCGGCGGTGGTCATGGGACCGGCGCGGCCGTGAGGGCGCCGGCGCGGGCGGCGGCGCCCGCGGCCGCGGCGGCCCGGTCGGCGGCCTGCTCGTCGATCGGCTCCCCGGTGATGAACAGCCGGTAGTACAGGGGGGCGACGGCGAGGCGGACGACCTCGGCCGCGTCCGTGCCGGCGGGGACCTCGCCGCGCTCGACGGCCCGCGCGACGACGACGGCGGCCTGCTCGTGGCGCCGGGCGAAGAAGGCGTGCAGGGAGCGGGCGGCGTCGCCGCTCTGCGCCGCGGCCAGCACGAACGCGCGGGCGACCGGGCCCTCGACGGGATCGGCGAAGTTGGCCACGACGAGCCGGGCGAGGGCGCGCAGGTCGCCGGCGAGGGTGCCGGTGTCGGGGATCGGCCACGGTTCGGCGGCCGCGATGCCGAGGGCGTCGGCGATGAGGCCGTCGGCGTTCCCCCACCGCCGGTAGACGGTGGTCTTGTGCACCCCGGAGCGAGCCGCCACCGCTTCGACGGCGAGCCCCGGGTAGCCGTGCTCGGACAGCACGGCGAGGGTCGCCTCGCGAACGGCGTCGCGCACCCGCGCGGTGCGGCCGCCTGGGCGGGCGGTCCCGGGCCCGGAGGCGGTCACCGCGCGGCCCGGCGGTCCCGGCTGGTCTCCACGCCCCCGATCGTAACGCAACTCCGGTTGCGTTAACTTCGTCCTCGGACGGAAACAGCAGTGGAGGGACGAGGGGGGACGACATTCATGTCAGAGGGTTCGCACGCCACGATCAAGGAGTTCCGGATGTCCGGTCCGGACGCGGGGCCGTACAGCGTCGCCGCCGGGCCGGACGGGGCGCTGTGGTGCACGCTCGTCCACGAGGGCCGGATCGCGCGGATGGCGCCCGACGGGGGCCTCACGGTGCACGGGCCCGTCCCCGCCGGACCGATGATCATCACCGCGGGTCCGGACGGCGCGCTGTGGTTCACCGCGTTCCACGGCGACGCGATCGGCCGGATCACCCCCGCGGGCGAGGTCACGTCGTTCGCCCTGCCCGAGGGGTGGGGTCCGTGCGGGATCGCGGCCGGGCCGGACGGCGCTCTGTGGTTCACCCGCATGCACGCCGGCGGCATCGGCCGGATCACCGTGGACGGCCAGGTCAGCGCTTTCCCGGTGCCCGGAGAGGGCGCGATGCCCTCGATGATCGCGGCGGGTCCGGACGAGGCCCTGTGGTTCACCCTCAACCAGGGCAACGCCATCGGGCGGATCGCGCCGGACGGGCAGGTCGCCGTCCACCCGCTGCCCACCGAGGGCTCCGCGCCGGTCGGCATCGCCGCCGGGCCGGACGGCGCGCTCTGGTTCACCGGCATCGGCACCGGGCACATCGGGCGGATCACCACGGACGGCAAGGTCACCGAGTTCCCGCTGCCCGACCGGAGCGCCCGCCCGCACGCCATCGTCGCCGGGCCCGGCGGGGACCTGTGGTTCACCGAGTGGGCCACCGCGCACATCGGCCGCGTCAGCCCCGACGGCCGCATCGACGAGCACCCGCTGCCGACGCCCGGATGCGAGCCGCACGGCATCGCGGTCGGCCCGGACGGCGCACTGTGGGTGGCGCTGGAGATCGGCGCGCTCGCCCGCGTCGCCGTCGCCTGACCCGCCGGCCCTCGGGGACGGGACGGTTCGAGCCGCACCGAAACGTCCGCGGGCCACCGTGGGCGGCATGGGTTCCCCAACGCACGCCGCCGAGGTCCCCGCCCGGCAGGCCGGCCCCGCGCCCCGGCGCGGGGCGATGCTCGCGATCCTGTGCGCCGGGATGTTCCTGGTGCTGCTGGACGTGACGATCGTCAACGTCGCGCTCCCCGGCATCGGCCGGGCGCTCGGCACCGGCCTGCCCGGCCTGCAGGGCGTCGTGGACGGCTACGCGGTCGCGATCGCGGGGCTGCTGCTGGGCGGCGGCGCCCTCGGCGACCGGATCGGGCACCGCCGGATGACGCTCACCGGGTTCGCGCTGTTCGGGCTGGCGTCGCTGGCCTGCGGGGCCGCGCCCGGCGCCGGCCCGCTCATCGCGGCGCGCGTCGCGCAGGGGGCGGGCGCCGCGTTGCTGCTGCCCGGCAGCCTCGCCCTGATCACCGCCTACTACCCCGGACGCGCCGAGCAGGCGCGGGCCCTCGGGGTGTGGGCCGGGATCTCCTCCACGGCGCTGCCGGCCGGGCCGCTGCTGGGCGGGCTGCTGGTCGACACGATCGGCTGGCGGTGGATCTTCCTGCTGAACGCGCCGATCGCCGCGGCGGCGATCGGCGGCGTCCGCGCGCTGGTCCGCGAGCCCCGCCGCGCCCGGCCGGGCGTCGCGCTGGACCGGGCGGGGACGGTGCTCGCGCCGCTCACCCTCGGCGGCCTGGTCTGGACGGTCATCGCCGCGGGCCACGGCCACCGGGACGGCGCCGCCGCGACCGCCGCGCTCACCCTGGCCGCCGGGACGGCGTTCGCCCTGGCCGAGCGGCGCGCGGCCGCGCCGATGGTCCCGGGCGGGATGCTGCGGGCCCCCGCGTTCCTCGGCGCCGGCGGCATCGCGCTCATCATGAACCTGGTCACCAACGGGGTCCTGTTCGTGGCGACGCTGCAACTGCAGCAGGCCGGGCACCGCTCCGCGCTGGTCTCCGGGGCGATGCTGCTGCCGATGGCCGTGCCGCTGGCGGTCCTGGCCCCGGTGAGCGGCCGCCTCACCGCCCGGTTCGGGACGCGGGTACCGCTCGCCGCGGGCACCGCCGTCGCGGCGGCCGGGTCCCTGTCGCTGCTCGGCGCCGGTCCCGGCGGCGGCTACGCGGCGCTGCTCCCGGCGCTGCTGGGCATCGGGATCGGGGACGGCCTGATCGTCACCGCGGTGGTCGCCGCCGCGATGCGCGCCGTCCCTCCGGCGCACGCCGGGCTGGCCGGCGGGTTCAACAACACCGCCCGGCAGGTCGGGACGGCGCTCGGCGTCGCCGTCTACGGGGCGGTCGCGGGTCCGGCGCAGCACCCGGCGTTCGCCTCCGGCCTGCACGTCCTGGCCTGGGCGAGCGTGGCGCTGTGGCTGACCGCGCTGGCCCTCACCCGCGTCGTCCCGGCCCGCTGACGGACCGAAAACCGGTTGGCAGGACCGGCGGCCCGGCCCTAGAACGGTCGGATGCTGCACAAGTACCCCCGGACCCGGCACATCGCGGGCTCCCGGCTCCAACCGGGCGACCACGATCTCGCCGCCGTGCCGTTCGAGGCGATCGCCGGGCGGTTCCTGGTGGTGGAGGAGAAGCTCGACGGCGCCAACGCCGGCATCAGCTTCTCCTCCGGCGGCGGGCTGCGGCTGCAGAGCCGCGGCCACTACCTGGCCGGCGGGCCGCGCGAGCGCCAGTTCGGGCCGCTGAAGGCGTGGGCGGCGTCGGTCCAGCACGTCCTGCACGAGCGCTTGCAGGACCGGTACGTCCTGTACGGGGAATGGCTGTACGCCAAGCACACGGTCTTCTACGACGCGCTCCCCCACTACTTCTGCGAGTTCGACGTCCTCGACCAGACCGACGGGACGTTCCTGTCGACCGAGCGGCGCCGCGAGCTGCTCGCCGGGACGCCGGTGGTGTCGGTGCCCGTCCTGCACGAGGGCCCGCTGCCGGACGTGGCGGCGCTGACGAAGCTGGCCGGCCCCTCCACGTGCCGCACCCCGCGGTGGCGGGACGCGCTGCGCGCCGCGGCCGAGGCGGGGGGCGCCGACCCAGGCCGCGTCGCCGAGGAGACCGACGCCTCCGAGGAGATGGAGGGCCTCTACATCAAGGTGGAGGAGGACGGGAAGACGGTGGACCGCTACAAGTGGGTCCGGCCGAGCTTCCTGACCGCGATCCTCGACTCGGGCACCCACTGGCAGGAGCGGCCCATCGTCGCCAACGGCCTGGCCGACCCGGAGGTGCTGTATGCGGGTGTTTGAGGAGCTGTGCCCGGCGCCGCCGCACTGGACCGTCCCGTGGGAGCGGATCCGGGACGACTTCGCCTGGGTGCGCGACATGGCGGGCGTCCCGCAGGACGCCGTCTACCACGGCGAAGGGGACGTCGAGACCCACACGCGGATGGCGTGCGAAGCGCTTGCGGCGCTGCCGCGGTGGCGCGCCCGCCCGCCGCGGGAGCGGGTCCGCCTGTTCACCGCCGTGCTGATGCACGACATCGCCAAGCCGCACTGCACGGCCCTGGACGACGACGGGCGCATCACCGCGCGGGGCCACTCCCGCCGCGGCGACCTGATGGTGCGGCGCATCCTGTGGGAACTGGGCGCACCGGTCGCCTGGCGCGAGCACGTGGCGGCGCTGATCCGCCACCACCAGGTGCCGTTCTGGGCCCTGGAGCGCCCCGACCTGCGGCAGATCGCGTTCCGCGTCAGCCTGCTGGCCCGCAACGACGACCTGGTGCTGCTGGCCTCCGCCGACATCCTCGGCCGGATCTGCCCCGACACCGAGGAGCTGCTGGACAACGTCGCCCTGTACGGGGAGTACTGCGCCGAGCAGGACTGCCTGGACGCACCGCGCGCCTTCCCCTCCGACCATGCGCGGTTCTGGTACTTCCGCAAGCCCGACCGCGACCCCGGCTACGCCGCCTACGACGACACGCGCTGCACCGTGACCGTCCTGTCCGGGCTGCCGGGCGTCGGCAAGGACCACTGGATCGCCGCGCACCGCCCGGACGTGCCCGTCGTCAGCCTCGACCGGCTCCGCGCCGAGATGGGCGTCGACCCGGCCGGCGACCAGCGCGCCGTGGCTGCCGCCGCGCACGAGCTGGCCCGCGAACACCTGCGCGCCGGGAGGTCGTTCGTGTGGAACGCCACCAACGTGTCCCGGCAGCAGCGCGACCTGTGCACCGGCCTCGTCGCCGGTTACCGGGGGCGGGTCGAGGTCGTCGCACTGGAGGCGCCGCCGCGGGTGCTGCGGGACCGCAACCGGGCGCGCAGCTCGCCCGTCCCGGACGCGGTGATCGAACGGCTCGTGCGCCGGTGGGAGACCCCGGACCCGACCGAGGCGCACCGGGTCGACTGGCTCAGCACGGCCTGAGCCGAGCGGCGGGGGTCGTCACGGATGAACCCTGCCTGGTCACCGCGTGTCGGGGCGCCGCCACGTTTAGCCCATGCGCACGGGGAACGCCCTTTTCCAGGTTTCACAAAGTGGAGGGGGGCCTGGAGGCATGAGCATCGTGCGGCAGCAACATGACGGCGACGGCCAGGCCGGAACGACGGGCGCGCACCGGCAGGACTTCGGACGCGCACCGGAGTTCCGCGCCGAGCACCACGAGGCGGGAACGGGCGAGCTGGTCCGGCAGGCCGCACAGCAGGTGTCGGACCTGATGCGGGCCGAGATGCGCCTGGCCGTCGCCGAGCTCAAGGACAAGGGCCGCCACGCCGGCACCGGAGCCGGCCTGTTCGGCGGCGCCGCGCTGGTCGCGCTCTACGGGGTGGGGGTGCTGCTGGCGGCGGCGGTGGCCGCGATCGCGCTGGCACTGCCGGTGTGGGCGGCCGCGCTGATCATCGGCGTGTTCCTGCTGGTGGTGGCGGGCGTGCTGGCGCTGATGGGCCGGGCGCAGACCAGGCGGGCCACACCACCCAAGCCCGAGCAGGCCATGGACGAGGCGAAGCTGGCCGTGGCCGAACTCAAGGAGAGGGCGACGCACCGATGACGATGCAGGGCAAGCACGGCGCCGAGGCGGGCACCGAGGAACTGCGTCAGGAGGTCGACCGGGCCCGGCACGAGCTCGGTGAGACGGTGGAGCAGCTCGCGGCCAAGGCCGACGTGAAGGCCATGGCGCGGCAGAAGGTCGAGCAGGCGCGCGGCAGGGCCCGCGGCGCCGCGGCGTCGGCGCGGGAGATCGCGGGTTCGGAGCAGGGCAAGGCGCGGGCGCGCCAGGGCGGTGTGGTCATCGCCTCGGCCGGGGCGCTCGCGCTCGGCGCGGTGTGGTTGCGCCGCCGCCGCACGTCCCGGACCATGCCGCACCTGCGGATGGGACGCGGCCGCAAGGCCCCGGTACAGGTGCGGATGCGCCTCGGGCAGAAGCGCGCCGTCACGGTGCGCCGCACCGGTCGGCGCTGAGTGGCCGGGAGGAAGACACACATGCGCAAGCGACCCGGAGCCCCCACCGACCTGTCCGCGCGGTCGTGGGGGCAGACGCTCAAACGCACCCTCGGCGAGTTCCAGAAGGACGACCTCTCGGACTGGGCCGCCGCTCTCACCTACTACTCCATCCTGTCGATCTTCCCGGCGATCCTGGTGGTGGTGTCGCTGGTCGGTCTGGCCGGGCAGTCGGCCACCGACAACCTGGTCAAGAACGTCGGGAGCCTGGCGCCGGGCGCGGTCCGGAACCTGCTCGTCAGCTCGATCAGGCAGCTTGAGGGCGGCACCGGGGGCGCGGGCGTCGTCGCCGTGCTGAGCCTCGCGGCCGCCGTCTGGTCGGCGTCGGGCTATGTCGGGGCGTTCATGCGCGCCTCCAACGCCATCTACGACGTGCCCGAGGGCCGCCCATTCTGGAAGACCGTGCCGCTGCGCATCGGGGTCACGCTGCTGACGCTGGTGCTGCTGTCGGCGTCGGTGATCGCGGTGGTGGTGTCCGGGCCGCTGGCGCGCAAGGTCGGCGACACGCTCGGGTTCGGCTCCGAGGCGGTCACCGTCTGGGGCATCGCCAAGTGGCCGGTCCTGGTGGTGGTGGTCGGCTTCCTGTTCTCGCTGCTGTACTGGGCCTCCCCCAACGCCAAGCGCGGATTCCGCTGGGTCACGCCGGGGAGCGCGCTCGCGATCGTGCTGTGGCTGGCGGCGTCCGGACTGTTCGCGCTGTACGTGGCGAACTTCGCCTCCTACAACAAGACCTACGGCAGCCTCGCGGGGATCATCATCTTCCTGGTGTGGCTGTGGATCACGAACCTGGCGATCCTGCTGGGCGCCGAACTGGACGCCGAACTCGAACGCAGCCGCGCGATCGCCGCCGGGCAGCCCCCCAAGGAGGAGCCGTACGTGGAGTTCCGCGACACCCGCGCCTTCGACGAGGAGGAGCGCCGCGAGACCGGCGTCGAGGACGGCGCCGAGAACGGCGCCGAGAACGAGCACGGGGCGCACCGGCTTTAGCGCAGGCCGGCGGGCGGAGCATGTTTCCGGGGAATTACGGGTCGCACAAGACCGAATCCCCTGAATAGGATCATCGCATGCTCCGTCCCGCCTACCCGATCGAGACCGAGCGGCTGATCCTGCGGCCGTTTCGCGAGACCGACCTGGAGGGCCTGTACGCCTACCAGTCCCTGCCCGAGGTAGCCCGCTTCCTGTACTGGGAGCCCCGCTCCCTGGAGGAGTCGCGGTCGTTCCTGAAGCAGAAGATGAGCGCCTCCACCGTGGAGAAGGAGGGCGACTGGCTGGTCCTGGCAGTGGAGTGGCGCGAGACCGGCGAGTTGATCGGCGAGGTCAACCTGCAGTGGCGCAGCCGGGAGCACCGCCAGGGCGAGATCGGCTACATCTTCAACCCCGCCTACCACGGCAAGGGGTTCGCCACCGAGGCCGCCGAGGTGGTGCTGCGGCTGGGCTTCGAGGGGCTTGACCTGCACCGCGTATGCGGGCGGCTGGACGGCCGCAACGCCGCGTCCGCCCGCGTCCTGGAGCGCCTCGGGCTGCGCCGCGAGGCGCACCTGGTGCAGAACGAGATCGTCAAGGGCGAGTGGAGCGACGAGGTCGTCTACGCGATGCTGCGCCACGAGTGGGACGCCCGCGCCGGTTCCTGACGGGCCCTGGCCGCGGTCACCGCGCGGCCTGCTCCCGCAGGGCCTGTGCCAGGTCGCGGACGTGGCCGCGCAGTTCCTCGGGCCGGCGGATGACGAACGGGAAGCCCACGCCCGCCAGCATCCGCGCCATTCCGTCCAGGCGTTCGGCGCGCGTGGTCATCACCACTCCCCCGGCGGCCTCGGTCAACGTCGCGGTCGTGGCGGGGATGCGGCGCCGCGCCTCGGCGAGGGTCGTCTCCAGCAGCACTTCGACCTCGTGGGCGTAGGGCACGCGCGCCAGTGACCGCGTGACGTGCTGGACGGGGTCGACGTCATCGGGGATCTCGAAGCGGGCGGTGCCGGGCTCGGCGGCGGCGACGCGGTCGACGCGGAACGTGCGGATCTCCCCGCTGCGGTGGTCGTGGCCCGTGACGTACCAGCGTCCGGAGTGGAAGACCAGCCCGTAGGGGTCCAGGTCGCGCTCGGTCTCGGCGCCCTGCCAGGACCGGTAGCGGATCCGGACGCGGCGCTGCTCCCTCGCCGCCGCGGCGAGGGTCAGGACGGCGCCGGTGTCGGGCGCGGCCGAGTCCCGGGCGGCGAGGGTGAACCCGAGCGTGTCCCGCAGCGCCTGGACGCGGTCGCGCAGCGCCGCGGGCAGGACGCGCTGCACCTTGGCCAGGGCGCTCTCGGTGGCCTGCCCGGGCAGCCCCACCCGCCGTCCGGCCAGCAGCCCCAGCACCACGGCGGTGGCCTCGTCGTCGGTGAGCATGAGCGGCGGCAGCTTGTAGCCGGGCATGAGCCGGTAGCCGCCGTAGCGGCCGCGTTCGGCGACGACGGGGACGCCGAGATCGTCCAGGCGGGCGGCGTAGCGGCGGACGGTCCGCTCGTCCACGCCGAGCCGCCGCGCCAGTTCCGCCCCGCCCATGCGGGGGTTGGCCTGCAGCAGTTCCAGCATGGCCAGGACGCGGGTCGTCGGATGGGACGGCGCGGGGTGTGGCACGGGTCACTCGCTCAATCCGGGCGGTTTCTGTCCGGTATCGACCCTAGCGTGGGTACTGCATCCACCGAGAGGACGACCGATGACGACCACTGGCAAGACGACGTTCGTACTGGTGCCCGGGTACTGGCTGGGCGCCTGGGCGTGGGACGAGGTGGCGGCGGACCTGCGGGCCGCGGGCCACGAGGTGCGCGCGGTGACGCCGGCCGGGCAGGCCGAGCGGGCCTCGGGGGCCGCGCCCGGAGCCGACGTCGGCGCGCAGGTCGACGACCTGCTGCGGCTCATCGAGGACGGCGACCTGACCGGGGTCGTCCTCGTCGCGCACAGCGGCGCGAACATGGCGGTCACCGGCGCCGCCGACCGGATCCCCGAGCGCATCGCCCGGGTCGTCTACGTCGACACCGGCCCCATGCCGTCCGGCCTGGCCGGCATCGACTTCCACGACCCCGTCTCGCGCGCGGACCTGGAGAAGGCCGTCGCCGAGCACGGCGACGGCTGGAAGATCCCGGTTCCGGCGTTCGATCCGCAGGAGGACCCGGTCAACCTCGCCGGCCTGACCGGCGAGCACCTGGCGGCGATGCGCGAGCGCGGCACGCCCCAGCCGTTCGGCACCGCGACGCAGGCGCTCACCCGCCCCGACCCGCTGCCGACCACGCCCCGCACGCTGATCGCCACCACGATCCCGCTGGCCGCGGTCAGGGAGATGGGCGAAGGCGGGCACCCGGTGTTCTCGATGATGACCGGGCCCGGCTGGACCTACCACGAACTGCCGACCGGGCACTGGCCGATGTTCTCCCGGCCGCGCGATCTGGCCGCGCTGCTGGCCGGGACCGCCGCCGCCGGCGGCTGAATCACTCACTTCTCCACAGCCGCACCGAGAAATCTTGTAACCGGCCCACGTAGATCATTTCGGTGGAGGCGAGGACACTCTGCGGAAGTCGCACGGCCGCGGGGGTCGGGCCTGATCCGCGAGGTGAGCCTTGCACACGACACCGACCGTCCGACGCCGACCGCACCGGGTGACCTGGCGGCGCTCGCTGGCCTCGGGGGCGATCACCGCCGTCCTGGCGGCCGGCCTCGGCGCGGTCGGCACCGGTCCCGCGCAGGCGTTCGCGGGACCGGTCAGGGCGGACGACGGGGCGCGCATCACCGCGGAGAAGAAGATCGCCTCCCACGAGGTCGACATCGCCATCGACTCCCCCGCCCTGGGCAGGGCGGTCAAGACCCGCATCCTGCTGCCGAAGAACTGGACGCGGAACGCGACGGCGACGTGGCCGGTGCTGTACGCCTACCACGGCGGCCAGGACGACTACACCTCCTGGACGCGCAACACCGACATCGAGGCGTGGGCGGCCAAGTACAACGTCATCGTCGTCATGCCGGAGGGCGACAACGGCTCCTACACCGACTGGTACAACTACGGCAAGGGCGGGACTCCCCGGTGGGAGACCTTCCACACCGCCGAGGTGCGCCAGCTGATGGAGCGCAACTACCACGCGGGCGCGCTGCGCGCGGTGATCGGCAACTCCTCCGGCGGTGCCGGCGCGATGTCCTACGCGGCCCGGCACCCGGGGATGTTCAAGTACGCGGCGTCGCTGAGCGGGATCCTGTCGATGCGCTCGATCGGGATGCCGGCGCTGCTGATGTTCACCAACGCGGGCAACGGCCAGGACCCGTTCGCGATCTGGGGCGTCCCGTGGTCCGACGACGCCAACTGGGCGGCGCACGACCCGTACTCGCTGGCGCCCAAGCTGCGCGGCACCGGCCTGTACTTCTCCGCCGGCACGACCGGGCGCCCCGGCCCCGGCGACCCCGACGTGGCGCCGTGGGACATCGGCCTGCTCAGCGAGATCGCGGTCGGCGCGAACAACAAGGACTTCCAGAAGCGGCTGGCGCAGCTGAACATCCCCCACACCGCCCACATCTACGGCGACGGCCGGCACAACTGGCCGGCGTGGGTGCGTGAGGCGGGCGCGGTGTGGCCGACGCTGATGAAGTCGATCGGCGCCCGCCGGGTGTGACGCGCGCCCGCGCGTCCCTTGGTGCGAACCCGGCCCGGTTCCGGTGGCGTCCTGCCGCGCCATCCGCGACCGGACGGCCTGGTCAACGTCCTCCGCATCGCTCTCCACAAGGAGGGCCCGCATGT
>NZ_JBFAGB010000075.1:0-23169 GCF_040639875.1 Actinomadura sp. NPDC023710 | reverse complement strand
CTCCGCCAGAACTGGAACGAAGACAAACGCTGGCAACCCACCTGGAACAACGACCAACGCCAACAAGGCTACGCAGGCTGGAAAAAGGCCGTCGACCGGACGCTCGACTGGGTCGACCTGAGTGACTAGGTAGGGAGCCCGGTCCCTCCGCAGGGACCGGGCGCGCCTTCTCATCGCCGGGAAGCGGCGGGTTGTTGTCCTGGAGGTCCTCCGGGCGACGGCTCGCCGCAACCCGGCCGCACGACACTGGATCCGACCTCTCTTCGGGAGCGTGCAGTGACATCTGTAGCCCTCGGCCCCCAGCACCGCGAGGACACCTTGCGCGACCTGGCGGAGACCGAGTTCGACGTCGTGGTCGTCGGCGGCGGCATCGTCGGCGCCGGCGCGGCGCTCGACGCGATCTCGCGGGGCCTGTCCGTCGCCCTCGTGGAGGCGCGGGACTGGGCGGCCGGCACGTCCAGCCGGTCCAGCAAGCTGATCCACGGCGGTCTGCGCTACCTCGAACAGCGCGACTTCGGGCTGGTCAGGGAGGCGCTGCGGGAGCGCGGCCTGCTGCTGGAGCGGCTCGCTCCGCACCTGGTGCGTCCCGTCCGGTTCCTCTACCCGCTGCGCAACCGTGTCTGGGAGCGGGCGTACGTCAGCGCGGGCGTGACCCTGTACGACACGATGGGCGGTGCGCGGTCGCTGCCCCGGCATCGCCAGCTCACGCGGCGGGCCGCGCTGCGGGAGGCCCCGGCCCTGCGGTCGGACGCGCTGGTCGGCGCCGTCCAGTACTACGACGCGCAGGTCGACGACGCCCGCTACACGATGATGGTCGCCCGCACCGCCGCGCAGTACGGCGCGAAGGTCGCCACCCGCGCCGAGGCGACGGGGTTCCTGCGCGAGGGCGAGCGGGTGACCGGCGTCCACGTCCTGGACCTGGAGGGCGACCGGGAGATCGCCGTGCGGGCCCGCCGCGTGGTGTGCGCGACCGGGGTGTGGACGGACGGCGCGCAGGCGATGACCGGGTCGCGGGCCGCGTTCGGCGTACGGGCGTCCAAGGGCGTCCACCTGGTCGTGCCGCGCGACCGGATCCCGATGGGCACCGGGCTGATCACACGGACCTCCAGGAGCGTCCTGTTCATCATCCCGTGGGGGCGGCACTGGCTCGTCGGCACCACCGACACCCCGCACGCCGACGGCCCCGACGAGCCCGTCGCCCACCACACCGACATCGGCTACCTCCTCGACCAGGCGAACGCCGTCCTGCGGACACCGCTCACGCACGACGACATCGAGGGCGTCTACGCGGGGCTGCGGCCGCTGCTGTCCGGCGAGGTGGACGACACCACGCGGCTGTCGCGCGAGCACGCCGTCGCCGAGCCGGTGCCGGGCCTCGTCGTCGTGACCGGCGGGAAGTTCACCACCTACCGCGTCATGGCGCGGGACGCGGTCGACGTGGTCGCCGAGGGCCTCGACGCCTCCGTCCCCGCGTCGGTCACCGGCCGGCTGCCGATCCTCGGCGCCACCGGGTACGAGGTGCTGTGGAACGAGCGGCGCCGGCTCGCCTCCGAGTCGGGCCTGCACGTCGCGCGGATCGAGCACCTGCTGCACCGGTACGGATCATGCGCCCGGGAGGTGCTGGCCATGGTCGCGGACGACCCGGCGCTCGGCGCCGCCATCCCCGGCGCCGAGGACTACCTGTGCGCCGAGGCCGTCTACGCGGTGACGCACGAGGGCGCGCTTCACCTGGAGGACGTGCTGTCGCGGCGGCTGCGCGTCTCGATCGAGGAATGGGACGGCGGCGTGGCCGCGGCGTCGCGCGTCGCCGAACTCGTCGCGCCCTGGCTCGGCTGGGACGCCGAGCGGGTCAGCGGCGAGGTCAAGCGGTACGTCCTGCAGGTCGCGGCGGAGCGCCGCGGCGGCCCGGCCGTGCAGGAGGCGCCCGTCACCGCCGCCTAGGCGAGATCGCCGGCGGCTACGCGAAGGTGGCGGTCATCGCCGTGACGTCGCCCGGGGCGTGGATCGAGAGGGTGCCGTCCGGGGACCCGGCCGCCACGAACGGCTGCCGCGCGTAGACGGGTCTGCGGGCGCGGAACGAGAGTCCGCGCACCTTCAGGCCCGCCCGGCGCGGCAGTTCGAGGCAGAGGATCGCGAGCAGCGGCCCATGGACGACGAGCCCGGCGTGCCCCTCCGCCCCGGTCGCGTACTCCTCGTCGTAGTGGATGCGGTGGGCGTTGTAGGTGAGGGCGCTGAACCGGAACAGCATGACCGGATCCGCGGCCGTCTTCAGCGTCCACGGCGCGTCCACTTCCGGTGCCTCGAACGCCATCCGCTCCGGGCGGGGCGCCGTGCCGCCGCTGCGGTACACGAGGTCCTGCTCCTCGACCGCGATCTCGGCGCGGTCCCGCACGAAGGTGTGCCGGACCGTCACGAACAGCATCTCCCCGCTGCGCCCCTGTTTCACCGCGGTGGAGGCGAGTTCCGTCCGACGCGTGACGGCGTCCCCGACACGCAGGGGCTCGTGGATCCGGAACCGCCCGCCGGCGAACATGCGGCGCCGCTCGGGAATCGGCGGAAGGAACGGTCCCTCCCGCGGATGCCCGTCCGGCCCCAGCTCACGCTGCGCGGGCCGGTCCAGGAAGTGCAGCCAATGCCAGAGGGGCGGCAGATCGTCCCCCGGCGGCTCGACGTCGAGCATCCCGGCCAGCGCCGCCGACGGCCCGGCGCCGACGGCCTCGGTCGTCTCCTGCGGTTCCGGGGCCCACCCCGCGATGTCGATCACGGCCCCATCGTCGCAGGCGCTACGCGAACGCGTTCACCCCGGTCAGCTCCGCCGACAGCTCCCACAGCCGCCGGGCCTGCGCCGGGTCGGTCGCGTAGGAGCGCACCCCGCTGGAGGGCGCGTCGATCCGGCCGCGGCGCTCGGGCCCGCCGTCCGGGACCTGTTCGGCGACGTCGCAGTCCTCGCAGTACACCCCGCCCATGCCGGCCAGCCGCGGGGACGTGGCCGCCCACACCGCCGTCGCCGCGCCCTGTTCCGGCGTCTTGAACCCCTGGCCGATCTCGTTCCCGTCCTCGTCGATCCAGCCGTTCGCCACCTTCTCCTCCAGGGGGATGTGGCGCTGGAGGGGCGTCAGGATGCTCCCCGGGTGGAGCGAGAAGGCCCGCACCGCGTCCTTGGCGAGCGCGTCCAGGTGAACGGCGAACAGCACGTTGGCCGTCTTCGCCTGCCCGTACGCCTCCCATTTGTCATAGCCGTGCTCGAACTGCACGTCGTCCCACCGGATCGGGGAGAAGTGGTGCCCTCGCGACGACACCGCGACGACCCGGGCTCCCGGCGTGACGGCCGGCCACAGACGGTTCACCAGCGCGAAATGGCCGAGGTGGTTGGTGGCGAACTGCGCCTCCCAGCCGGGCCCGACGCGCGTCTCCGGGCAGGCCATGACCGCCGCGTTGTTGATGAGGACGTCGATGCCGCGCCCGGACGCGAGGAACCGCTCCGCGAACCCGCGCACGCTCTCCAGGTCCGCCAGGTCCAGTTCGCCGACCTCCACGCCGTCGATGCCGCCGACGGCCTCCTTCGCCGCCTCCGGCCGCCGCGCGGGGACCACCACCTGTGCCCCGGCGCCCGCGAGAGCCCGCGTCGTCTCCAGCCCGAGCCCCGAGTAGCCGCCGGTGACGACGGCGAGCCTTCCCGAGAGGTCGATGCCCTCAAGGACGTCCCGGGCCGTGCTCTCGAAGCCGAAACCCGATCCGATCGTGTGCTGTGGAGTGGTCATGCCCCGAACGCTACGAGCTGGAGCGCGCTCCAGGTCAATCCGGTTGCGGGACGAGCGGGCAGTGGGTGCCCCGGTAGACCGTCGGGACGCACCGGTTGCAGTGGATGCACAGGGACGGCGTCGACGGGTCGGCGGCGATGCGGTTCACGAGGTCGGGTTCGCGGAGGAGGGCGCGGGCCATGGCGACGAACTCGAAACCCTCCGCCATCGCCGTGTCCATGGTCGCGCGGTCGGTGATGCCGCCCAGAAGGATCAGGGGGAGGTCGAGTTCGGCGCGGAACCTGCGGGCGTGCTCCAGCAGATAGGTGTCCTGGTAGGGGTAGGCGCGCAGGAACCGCTTGCCGAACATCCGCAGACCGATCCGCATGGGCAGCTTGTAGCTGGCCGCGAACTCGGGGATGGGCATCTCCCCGCGGAACAGGTACATCGGGTTGAGCAGCGAGCTGCCGGCGGTCAGCTCCAGCGCGTCGACGGTGCCCTCCTCCTGGAGCCCGCGGGCGACGTGGAGGCTGTCGTCGATCTCCAGTCCGCCGCGCACGCCGTCGCGCATGTTGAGCTTGGCGGTGATCGCGATGCGGTCGCCGACCTCGTCCCGGACGGCGCGGGCGATGCCGAGCGCGACCTTGGCCCGGTTCTCGATCGGTCCCCCGTAGCCGTCCTCGCGGCGGTTGAGGCGAGGGCTGAGGAACGAGCTGGCCAGGTAGTTGTGCCCGAGGTGGATCTCGACGGCGTCGAAGCCGGACTCGACCGCGAGCCGGGCCGCCTCGGCGTGGGCGCGGGTGATGCGCTCGATGTCCTCCGCCGTGGCCACCTTGGTGAAGGCCATGCCGAGCGGGTTGAAGAACCGGCCGGCCGAGACGGCGGGCACCCTGTTGGAACTGGCGTCGGCGACCGGGCCGGCGTGCCCGAGCTGCGCGGACGCGGCGGCGCCCTCCGCGTGCACGGCGTCGGTGAGGCGCCGCAGCCCGGGGACGGCCTCCGGCCGCATCCAGATC
Organism: Actinomadura sp. NPDC023710; assembly: GCF_040639875.1. Lineage (NCBI taxonomy): Bacteria > Bacillati > Actinomycetota > Actinomycetes > Streptosporangiales > Thermomonosporaceae > Actinomadura > Actinomadura sp. NPDC023710. The sequence goes on along the minus strand of NZ_JBFAGB010000075.1, from coordinate 18,413 downwards.
TGCCGCTGCTCGGTCCGCCCCTCGGGCGCGACCGCGCAGTAGGCGACGGTGGTCATGCCCACTCCCCCGGCGGCCGGGCGCCGGTGGTACTCGATCAGGTCGTCGGTCACCAGCGCGTCGGGCGTCATCCCCTCGGACGTGGCCGCCTTGATCACACGGTTCCGCAGCGTCACCGGCCCGAGCCGCGCCGTTTCGAAGACCTCCACAACCAACTCCCAGCCTCACTGAATCCGAACATCAGCCACGACCACGGGGCGCCCGGCTCGTGCCGGGGTTCCAGGGGGTCGCCCCCTGGGCTAGTGCAGCCGCTCGATGATGGTGACGTTGGCCTGGCCGCCGCCCTCGCACATGGTCTGGAGGCCGTAGCGGCCGCCGGTGCGGTCGAGCTCGTGCAGGAGGGTGGTCATCAGGCGGGCTCCGGTGGCGCCGAGGGGGTGGCCGAGGGCGATGGCGCCGCCGTTGGGGTTGGTCGTCGCCGGGTCGGCGCCGGTCTCCTTGAGCCAGGCGAGGACGACGGACGCGAACGCCTCGTTGATCTCGACGGCGTCGATGTCGCCGATCGTCATCCCGGTCTTCTTCAGCGCGTGCGCGGTGGCGGGAATGGGCGCCGACAGCATCCGGATGGGGTCCTCGCCGCGCGCGGAGAGGTGGTGGACGCGAGCGCGGGGGGTGAGGCCGTGGTCCTTGACGGCCTGCTCGGAGGCGATGAGCAGCGCGGCGGCGCCGTCGGAGATCTGCGACGAGACGGCCGCGGTGAGGCGGCCGCCCTCCACGAGGGTCCTCAGGCCCGCCATCTTCTCCAGGGTGGTGTCGCGGCGCGGGCCCTCGTCGGCGGTGACGCCCTCCCAGGGGACGGTCTCGCGCTCGAAGCGGCCCTCGTCGATCGCGCGGATGGCGCGCTGGTGCGACTCGTAGGCGAACGCCTCCATCTCCTCGCGGGAGATGTCCCAGTCGCGGGCGATCATCTCGGCGCCGTTGAACTGCGACACCTCGGCGTCGCCGTAGCGGCGCGTCCAGCCCGTCGAGCCCGCGAAGGGGCCCTCGGTGAAGCCGAGCGGCGCCGCGGCGGTCATCGCCGAGGCGATCGGGATCTGCGACATGTTCTGCACGCCGCCCGCGACGACCAGGTCCGACGTCCCGGACAGGACGGCCTGCGCCGCGAAGTGCACGGCCTGCTGGGAGGAGCCGCACTGACGGTCGACCGTGACGCCGGGGACCTCCTCGGGGAGCCCGGCGGCCAGCCAGCAGGTGCGGGCGATGTCGCCGGCCTGCGGGCCGAGGGTGTCGACGCAGCCGAAGACGACGTCCTCGACGGCGGCCGGGTCGATCTTCGTCCGGTCCATGAGGGCGGTCAGCACGTGCGCGCCGAGGTCGGCGGGGTGCACACCGGCGAGCCCGCCGTTGCGGCGCCCGACCGGGGCGCGGACCGCGTCGACGATGTAGGCCTCGGCCATGGGGGTGTCTCCTTCGTACGGGGGCCTAGCTCGCCCGGATCCCTTCGAGGAACATGGCGAGGTACTGCTTGGCGATGTCGTCGGCGGACAGCCGCCCGCCGTGCTGGTACCAGTTGGCCGCGACCCAGACGGTGTCGCGGATGAAGCGGTAGATGAGGGTCCGGTCGAGGTCGGCGCGGAAGGCGCCCTCCTTGACGCCGCGGTCCAGCAGGGACAGCCACATCTCCTCGAACCGTCGCTGGGAGTCCAGGAGGTAGCGGAACCGCTCGCTGGTCGCGAGGTGCTTGGACTCGTTCTGGTAGAGGACGACGGCGGGACGGTGCTTGTCGATCGAGCGGAACGACTCGACGACGACGGCCTCCAGGGTGTCGCGCGCGCTGAGCCCGGCGTCCAGGACGCGGTCGTAGGCGGCCCACATGTCGTCCAGGAACGTCGAGAGGATCTCGTCGGCCATCGACTCCTTGGAGTCGAAGTGGTAGTAGAGGCTGCCGCCGAGGATCCCGGCGGCGTCGGCCACCTGCCGGACGGTGGTGGCGGAGTAGCCCTGGGAGGCGAACACCTCGGCGGCCGTGGCGAGCAGCTCGGCCCGCCGTCCCGCGCGGGCGGCGGCGGTGCCCTCGGCGTCGCGCCGTCGTGGACTCATGCGCTGTTCCTCATGTACCGGTGTTCCTATGCGTGCTGGGAGGAGACGGAGACGACCTCGCCCGTCATGTACGACGAGTAGTCGCTGGCCAGGAAGACGATAACGTTGGCCACCTCCCACGGCTCGGCGTAGCGGCCGAACGCCTCACGGCGCGTCAACTGCTCCAGCAGCTCCTCGGACGTCACCTTGACCAGGTGCGGGTGCATGGCCAGGGACGGGGACACGGCGTTGACCCGGACGCCGAAGTCGGCGGCCTCCAGCGCGGAGCAGCGGGTGAGCGCCATGACCCCGGCCTTGGCCGCGGCGTAGTGCGACTGGCCCTTCTGGGCCCGCCAGCCGATCACCGAGGCGTTGTTGACGACGACGCCGGAGCCCTGGTCCCGCATGAGGCGCAGGGCGGCGCGGGTGCAGCGCATCGTGCCGGTGAGGGTGATGTCGAGGACGCGGCCCCACTGCTCGTCGGTCATGTCGACGAGGTCCGCCGTCCCGCCGAGGCCGGCGTTGTTGACCGCGACGTCGATGCGCCCGAACCGCTCCACGGCCCGGCCGTAGAGGGCCTGGACCTGCTCCTCGGAGGTGACGTCGCAGGGCAGCGAGGCGACCCGGTCGGCGCCGAACTCCTTCTCCAGCTCCGCCGCGGTCGCGGCGAGCCGCCGCTCGTGCGCGTCGGAGACCAGGACGCGGGCGCCCTCCTCCAGGCAGCGGCGGGCGGTGGCGCCGCCGATCCCGGCTCCGGCCGCCGCGGTGATCACGACGGCGCGGTCGGCGAGCAGGCCGTGCCCGGGGACGTAGGGGGGCGGGGTCATCCGCGTGCCTTCCTGTCGGCGGCCGGTTCACGGGGCAGGCCGAGCACCCGCTCGGCGATGATGTTGCGCTGGATCTCGTTCGACCCGGCGTAGATGGTGTCGGAGCGGGAGAACAGGAAGAGCCGCTGCCAGTCGTTCAGGTCGTAGGGCTGCGCCTGCGCGGACCCGCCGTCCGGGCCGGTTCCCGGCGCGCCGTCGGCGATGAGGCCGGCGGCGCCGAGGACGTCCATGGCCAGTTCGCCGAGTTCGCGGTGCCAGGTGCCCCAGACGAGCTTGGAGATGGACGACTCGGGGCCGGGCGCGCCCGCCGCGACGCCCGCCATGGTGCGCACCGCGTTCAGCCGCATGATCTCCAGGCCCATGTAGGACCGGGTCAGCCGGTCGCGCAGCAGCGGGTCGTCGATGGCGCCGGTGCGCCGGGCGAGATCGGCGACGCCCTCGAACTCGCGGCGGAACCCCACCTGCTGGCCGAGCGTCGCGACGCCGCGCTCGAACCCGAGCGTCGCCATCGCGATCCTCCAGCCCTCGCCGGGCGCCCCGACGATGTTGCCCGCGTCGGTGCGGGCTCCGTCGAAGAACACCTCGTTGAACTCGGAGGTGCCGGTGAGCTGGACGATGGGCCGGATGTCCACGCCGTCCTGCCGCATCGGGACCAGCAGGTACGACAGGCCCTTGTGGCGGGACGACCCCGGCTCGGTGCGGCACACGGCGAAGCACCAGTCGGCTTCGAGGGCCAGCGACGTCCACACCTTCTGCCCGTCGACCAGCCAGTGGTCCCCGGCGAGTTCGGCGCGGGTCTGCACATTGGCCAGATCGGAGCCCGCGTTCGGCTCGGAGTACCCCTGGCACCACAGCTCCCGGGCCGCCACGATCGGGGGCAGGAAGCGAGAGCGCTGCTCGTCGGTGCCGAACGCGATGATCGTGGGCCCGAGCAGGTTCTCGCCGATGTGGTTGACCCGGGCGGGCCCGTCGGCGAGCGCGTACTCCTCGTGGAAGATCACCTGCTGCTCGACGGTGGCGCCGCGGCCGCCGTACTCGCGGGGCCAGCCGACGCACGTCCAGCCGGCGGCGGCCATGTGCCGCTCCCAGGCCAGCCGCTCCTCGAACGCCTCGTGCTCGCGGCCGGGGCCGCCGAGCCCGCGGGCGTGCGCGAACTCGCCCGACAGGTTGCTCTGGAGCCAGTCGCGGACCTCGGCACGGAAGGCCCGGTCCGCGGGGGACTCGTTCTGCTTCACGCCGCGAACTCTACCAAACAGTTGTTAGAAAGAATCACCCCCCAGGGCGGGTTCGGCCTCCCGCGCCGCGCCCCGGCCCGGGACGGGGGCCCCGGCACGGGCCGGCGCGGGAGCCGGCGCGTCGGCCGCGAGCCGGCGGTGGAGCAGGTTGAACAGCCGGTCCCAGCGGGCGAGGACGGCGTCGGGGCTGAACCGCAGCACCGACGCGCGGGCGCCTGTTCCGAGCGAGCGGCGCAGCTCCGGATCCTCGATGAGCCGGCCGAGCGCGGCGGCGAAGGCGGTGACGTCGCCCGGTGCGGCCAGCAGGCCGTCCCGCCCGTCCTCGATCAGGGCCCGGACGCCCGGCGCGCAGTCGAACGCCACCGTGGGCAGCCCGTAGGCCATGGCCTCCAGCACCGACATCGGGAAGCCTTCGGCCCGCGAGGGCAGCGCGAACACCGACGCCTCGACGAGCGCCTCCTCGACGTCGGACACCACGCCCCGGAACTCGACGGAGCCGGACAGCCCGGCGGCGTCCGCCCGCGCCCGCAGCTCCGGCTCGTCCGGGCCGTTGCCGTAGACGTGCAGCCGCCACCCCGGATGCCGTCCGGCGACGCGCTCCCACGCCTCCAGCAGCAGGTCCACGCCCTTCTCGTAGGCCAGGCGGCCGACGCAGGCGACGACGGGCAGGTCGAGCGTGGGATGCACGCCGGGCGTGATGTGCAGCGCGTTCGGGATGTGGGCGACGTTGGTCATGCCGTCCCTGGCCCAGGCGTCGGCGTCCTCGGCGGTGAGCACCAGCATCCGGTCGGCCAGGGCGTAGTGCTCCTTGACCCGCCGGTACCGCGACGACCCGCGGGTCGCCTGGTAGGACTCGTGGCTCATGCCCACGACGCGCAGCCCGGAGGTGTCGGCGAGCCGCACCCACTCCATCGCCCACACCTGCGCCACGATGACGACCGCCCCCGGCCTCGCGGCGGCGAACAGCTCCGACAGGCGTGCCGCGCCGCGCCGCTGGGCGGCCGTCCGCCACAGGTCGCGGGCCCGCGCCGCCGGATCGAGCCGCCGCAACGCCTTCCGCGGACGCCAGGCGAGGACGGGCGCCCGCCACTCGCCGTGCAGCACCTCGACGGCGTAGGACCCGTCGCGGCCGTGGTGGTACGGCTCCGCCCCCCGCGTGATGCCGACGAGGGTGACGCGGTCGCCGCGCCCGGCCAGCAGCCGCGCCATGTGGTGCGCCCACCGCTGGAGGCCGCCCATGTCGTCGGCGTTGTTGCACACGATGAAGACGTCACGCGGCGCGGCCATGGCGTCTCCCCCTCCTGCTCGGCGCGGCCGGGAAGTAGCGGTCCGCCACCGTCCGCGCGGCGGTGCCGCGGTCGTGCTCGCCGAAGCGCATGGCGAACGCGCGCCGCCGCCCGGCGTGCTCGGCCTCGGCCGCGTCCAGGCCGGCGAGCGCGGCGACGAGCTCGTCCTCCGTACGCGTGATCGGCCCGGGAGCGTGCCGCTCCAGGTCGAAGTAGCCGGTGGCGAGGTCCCTGCCGTCCGGGAGGTGCAGCACGATCGGCCGGTCGAGCAGGGCGAAGTCGAACATGATCGAGGAGTGGTCGGTGACGAGCGCGTCCGCCAGCAGCAGGAGCGGCGTCACGTCGGGCACCGCGCCGACGTCCCGCATGACCGCGCGGGCGCCCGGCGGCACGTTCGCCCGGCACAGGTAGTGGGGCCGGACGAGCAGGACGTACTCCTCCCCCAGCTCCTGCGCGAAGACCGCCGGATCCACTGGCGCGTCCAGGAGCCGGACGGGACGTCCCTTCGGCCCGGTGGCGTACGTGGGCGCGTACAGGACGGCGCGGCGCCCGTCGTCCAGGCCGAGCGAGTGGCGCAGGGCCGCGACCTCGGCGGCCAGCTCCGGATCCCCGTCCACCCCGTTGACCAGGGCGTCGTTGCGGGGATACCCCACCGGCAGCAGCTCGGAGCTGACGCCGAGGCCGCTGCAGAGCGTCTCGGTGTCGTGCCCGGAGCGCACCAGGAAGCAGTCGAATCGTTCCACCATCCGCCGCAGCCGCGCCTGGTCGCCGGCCGGGCCCGACTTCAACCGCGGCTGGTCCAGCCCCATCAGCTTGAACGCCGACCCGTGCCAGGTCTGGATGTAGGTGGTCTCGGGACGCTTGCGCAGCCGGTCCGGGAAGCCCTGGTTGTCGATCCAGAACTGGGCCCGCGCGAGCGCCAGGTAGTACGCCCATGATCCGCGCTTGACGAGCCGGGCGTCGTCCGGGAACCCCTTGGGGGACGACGCGTACGACCACACCGCCGTCACCGGACGGCCGGACCTGCGCAGTTCCCGGTAGATGTACTTCGGGTTGTCGGAGTAGTGGCGGCCGAGCTGGCTCTCGAAGACCGCCAGGCCGGTCCGGACGGGCAGCCGGCTCAGTACCCGGTTGAACACGACGATCTTGGTGTTCCGGCCGGTCAGCGTCCGGCGCACCGACCTGCTCACCTCCCGGGCCCGCTGCCGGGCCAGCCGCGCCGGCCGGGACAGGGCGGCGCGCCGCGCGACGGCGCGGGTGAGCCGCGCCCACGGGCTCCCCGTCTCCAGGGCGAACGCCAGGTGCCCTCCCTCGGTGACGTACGAGCGGAGCCGGTCCCCCGCGAACCGTGTCAGCCGCGGCCGGACGGGCAGCGCGACGCCGCCGAGCGACGGTGAACCGCGGCCCTCACCGAGCCGGGTCACCACCTCCTCGCCGTCCACCCGGATGCGCAGCCGGACGTCCCAGACGGGGTCGACGAACCCGAAAGGGCGGATCTTCTGGACGGGGTCGAACTCGGCCCGCCAGGTGAGCCGGTCGCCCTCGTGCCGGACGGACGCGCGGGCCCGTCCGGTCCTCGAGCGGCGGCGCCGGTCGCGGAACTCCAGCGTCCCGGACAGCTCGGCTCCCCGCGGGATCCGCTCCAGCGGGTTCACCACGTAGCCGGCCATGAGCACGCGGCCGCCGCGCGTCTCCAGCCGTGTGACGGTGTTCGCCGGGCGCAGCTCCCGGAGGGGCCGCACGTGGAAGCCGAAGGCCGTGACGTCCAGGACGCGGCGGCCGAGCGTGCCGCGCGGGCGCCCGGCCCCCCAGTAGACGCGCCCGTCCCGCTCCACGAGGCGGGCGCGCAGCTCGGGACGTTTCACGGGGTCGTACTCGGCGGCGGCGAGCGCCCCCGCGTGGTCGCCCTCGCGGATCAGGTGCGCCGCGATCGCGGGCAGCGGGTTGGCCTGCTCGAAGACCCGCGGGTCCAGCTCGGCCAGGTAGGCGGCGGCCAGGTCGAGGAAGCGCGCCTGGTGGTCGGGGTCGCGGTCGCGCAGCTCGCGCAGGTAGAGCACCAGGTCGTGGTTGACGAACTTGACGTCCTTGGCCCGCTGCAGGTCGTAGGCGCCGCGCAGCGCGAAGAGCATGTCGATGCGGCGGTGGATCTCCAGCCGGTCGGCGAAGTTGGCCGGCTCGGCGCGCCGGTTGGAGATCGACGGCGCCGGCGTCCGCTCCCTGACCAGCCAGTTGTAGACGCGGTGCGGGATCAGGGCGGTCCGTCCCGCCTCCAGATAGGCCTCGGCGGTGAACAGCAGGTCCTCGTAGTGCAGCCGCTCGACGAACCGCAGCCCGTGCTCCTCCAGGAAGCCGCGCCGGTACGCCTTGTTGGTCGAGAGGGTGTCGTAGAGGAGATCGGGGTTCTCGCTCAGCGAGTCGTAGACGACGCTGTGCCGGTAGAGCCACGGATACCAGGGGCGGATCCGCCCCTTGGCGCCCTCGGGCAGGTCGAGGAAGATCCGGTCGCAGAGCCCCGAGACCATGTCGGCGCCGGTGTCCTCGGCGGCGGCGAGGAGGTTGAGGCAGGCGTGCCGGTCCAGCAGATCGTCGCTGTCGAGGAACATCACGTACCGGCCGGTGGACGCATCGATCCCGGTGTTGCGGGGGCGGCCGCAGCCGCCGGAGTTGACCGGCAGGTGAACGGCCCGGACCCGCCCCGGATGGGCCGCGGCGAGCCGGTCGGCGGCCTCGCCCGTGCCGTCGGTGCTCGCGTCGTCGACGATCAACGTCTCGACGCCGCCCAGGGACTGCGCCAGCGCCGAGGCCACCGCCCGCGGAAGCCTCCGGGCGTCGTTGTAGGCGATCACCACCACGCTGACATCCGGGCGCACCGCCATGGGCATCCCCCTCCGCAGACTCCGGCGTGCTGGATACCTATCCAGGAACTCCGCACTGAGCTCCAAGGGGGATCAAAGGCTGTCAACGCTTAGCATTACCCACCGTCAGCGGAGGCATTGGGCACAACACCCGGAACGCCAGAAGGCGCCCGGCGGGAGGCCGGGCGCCTTCGTCACACGTGCGCCTTCTCTAAGGCGTCGCGTCAGCGGGCGTAGTCGGGGTAGCCGTAGCCGACGACCTGCGACTTGTCGCGCACCTTCTTCTGCACCGCGTTGTCGGTGTTGCCCTCGATGGTGGAGATGGTGCCGTTGCCGTTGTCCTTGACAACGATGCCGACGTGGTCGATGTCGCCGATGTCGGCCTTCGAGCCGTCCTGCCAGTCGTAGAACACCACGGCGCCGGGCTTGGCGGTGTGGCCCCAGCGATCGGTCTGCTTGAACCAGCTGGCGTGCTGGACGGTGTAGGCGTCCCAGCCCATGTTCTTGACGCCGGTCTGGGCGCCGAGCCAGGAGACGAACATGTTGCACCACTGGGCGCCGTTGTACTCCTTGACCGAGAAGCCGCCGTCGCGCTTGGCGGTGGCCTTCGCCTGCGGAGTCGAGACGTACCACTTGTGGTACTTGGTCTCACCGCCCTTGCCCTCGTGGATGCCGACCTGCTTCTGCGCGAGCTTGATCACTTCAGCGGGCTTGACGGCGTGCGGGGGGACCTTGAAGCCCTCGCGCCGGGCCTCGGCCGCGGCGTTCTCGGCCTTCACCGTCTTGGCCTTGGAGGACTTGTGCGCGGTGGTGCCCTGCTCGGCGACCACCGCCGTCTGGGTGGAGGTGTCGGCGACCGCGCGGCCGCCGGCGAGGGGGTTGACCACAGAGAGCCCGACCGCGCCCGCCAGGACCGCGCCTACGGCGACGCCGACGGCCTTGTCCTCGGGGCTGAGGCGGTTGAGCGAAAGTCGATCGAAAAGACCGGACATACAGGGAATCTCCTTGTCTTCCATGGCGCCTACCGGGTTAGCTGACGGATTCGGGCATGGAAGCAGCCCTACGGCGCGACTCTCGGGCGCGCCGATTCACCCCAGAAACGTGGGTCCCCGGCTCCGTTCCGGTCGCACTGACCGGACGGACTCGGCCTCGCACCGCGCGAGCGGTGCAGGTTTACGGATTTCTCACTGACAGATCTTGATGAGGGGGCGCGCGTCACTGGGCGCGCATCGCGTGCGGATTCCGCTCCGCGATCCTCGGCCGCGCATGGTGCGGCCGGTGGCAACGCATGGGACGCGTTGCGTGATTCGGGATCGAAGGTACCAACCTTCTCAAGAAAAGCAAACCAGACATAAAGCAAAGTCTTGCCTGCTCAAGGCCCTTCCAAGAGACTCCCAACACCGGGACTGCGCCGCCTCTTCCCGATCTTTGTCGAGACGCCCCTCAGCCCCTTGCCCGCCGTACTTACCGGGCCTTCGGGAAAAGGTAAAGAAGATCGAATGGAGGGCGGCCGGCACTCCCCGCCCCCGGTCTGCACCACCCGCCCGCCCGTCCAGGTGAGGCGCACGTCACATTCGGCGATCTCCGCTGGTCAGGCGTGCCGTTCGTCACCGTGAGGCTCGGACGATCACTCCACGTGGATGGCGAAGAGGGTGGTGTCGTCCGCCGCCCGGTCGTGCTCCATCCGCGCGAGAACCTCGTCCAGCACCCGGTCGGGACGCGTGGAGGAGTCCTGCAGGATGTGGGTCAGGCGGGCGATCCGCTCGTCCAGATCCGCGTCCCTGCGCTCCACCAGGCCGTCGGTGTAGAGGAAGAGCATGTCGCCCGGATTCAGCCCGGTGGTGATCGTCGTGTACTCCCAGCCGGCCATGGCGCCGAGCATCGGGTCGCGGACCACCTCCAGCGGGGTCGCCCGCCCGTCCCGCACCAGGATCGGCGGCGGATGGCCCGCGCACGTCCACTCCAGGAGGTGCCGGGACGGGTCGTAGTGGGCGACGATGGCGGTGCCCGTCGCGGGCGGGTCCATGGCGCCGATCAGCTCGTTCAGCCAGCCGACCAGCCGTCCGGCCCGCTCCCCCGTGCAGGCGAGGCCCAGCAGGCCGTTCCGGGTCCGCGCCATCGCCGCCGCCGCCGGCAGCCCGTGCCCGGCGGCGTCCCCGATGGCGAACATCGCCCGCCCGTCCTGCAGGGCACGGGTCGCGAACCAGTCGCCGCCGATGCGGGCCGTGCTCTCCGCCGCCATACTGCGGATCGAGGTGCGCAGGCCCGGGAGCTGCTCGGCCTCGTCCTCGTCCGGCAGGATGGCCCGCCGCAGCGTCACCGCCACGCGCCGCTCCTGCGCCGTCCGCGCCTGCTGGCGCAGCATCTGCCGCCGGGTCTCGGCCAGCGCGTGCTCCACCCCGCGCCGCCGGGTGATGTCCTGCGAGACGATGTTGATCGAGACGGGCAGCCCGGACTCGCCGAGCACGGGCTCGGCGAACACCCACAGATGGCGGGGCGTCCCGTCATTGCCGGTCACGCGGTGCTCCGCCTCCACCGGTTCGCGGCGGGAGAACATCGTCTGGACCGCCTCCTCGACCAGCGGAAGGTCGTCGTCGGCCACGACCTTCGGCAGGTCGTGCGGCATCGGCGGCACCTCGTCGGGTGAGAGGCCGTAGTTGGCCAGCATCTGCGGCGTCCAGTCCGCCTCCCCGGTCGCCAGGTCCCACTCCCCGAATCCGATCAGGGCGAGCCGCTCGACCCTCTCCAGCCGCCGCGCGATGCGGTCCTCGGTCAGGTGGTACCGCCAGGTCACGCAGACGCCCGTCGGCACCCGCACGCACCGCACGCTCATCCGCGACGAGCGCGACAGGCCGCGCTGAGCGGTCGAGTACTGGATCGAGGGACGTTCCAACCGCGTCCCGGTCTCCAGGACCCCGACATAGTCGTCGAACAGCCCGCTGAGCACCGCCCCCGGGTCCGTCCGCAGCAACCGCAGTCCGGTCAGCTCCTCCCGGCCCCGCCCGAACATGTCCTTGGCGACGCCGTTGAGCTCCGCGAAGAGGAAGTCGACCACGTTGCCGTCCGGCCCCCGCACGGGGACAAGATGGGCCGCGGAGTCGAGCGCGCCCTCCAGCACCGCAGTCGCCGCCGGATCGTCGGGCACCCGCGCGAGGATCTCCACGTCCCCCGCGGTGTCCTCGGCCGTCACCCGGCGCAGCACGTCCTCGGCCTCCGACAGGACGGCCTGGCGCTCCGCGGGGACCTCCTCGGTGCGCGGCGCCCGGCGCCCCGCCAGCACGGCCCCCACCGGCCCGCCGCCCCCGTCCTTGACCAGCAGCGACGCCGCCTCGGCCATCTCGATGTCCAGGTCGCGCGCGAGCCAGATCAGGTGCTGCAGGGCCTCGCCCGGCGGGACGCCGAGACGCCGGGCCAGCACGACCCGCGCCTCCGCCATGACCGCACGGTCGTGCGCGGCTCCCCGCAGGTCTTCCAGGTCCGCAACGTGCACCCCGGGCTGGGTGCCCTCCGCTTCCGCCAACCCTTGTCCCCCGTTCGGCGTCACCTGCCCTTGGGAGAAAAAAGCTACATACGTCAGTGAGGGGCTATTCGCCCATCCACGGGCAAAGAGTCTAGATCTTTGCCCGGGTTTTCCCTGCGCGCCCGAACTCGACCGCTTCCGGTGACCATCTCAAAACGGACCGGTGCCACGCCCTGTGACCCACATCACACCCGTGCCACCTGCCGCGTCAGCGAGGTGATCCGCGCCGCCGCCGTCCGGAACGACGTCCCCGCCGGATGCAGCGTCAGCACCACCACGATCTTGTCCCCCACCACGCCCGTCGTGTGCAGCACGGGCCGTCCGAGCCCCAGGTCGGGCCGCCACGCCGCCGGCCGCACGCTGCACGGCTCCGCCGGCGTCTCCCCGAACCCGGACCACCCCTGCTTGACGGCCCACGGCCGCTTCACCGCCCGCGGAATCCCGAACGTCTGGTCGAACCCGTCCGTCCCGCAGGGCGTCGACCTCCGCAACTGCGCGAGCACGAACTCCCGCTGCCCCTCCGGCGCCTCGTCCAGCAGATACCGGTACATCCGCACGACGTCCCGCGCACTGAGCGCCGTGTACCCCCAGAACCCGGGCTTCTCCGCGGGCGGCGGCGCGGTGTCCTCCAACCCGACCTTCCGCACCATCCGCTCGATGATCCGCGCCCGCCCGCCCCGGCGCCAGAACTCCGTGGCCGCCCCGTCGTCGCTCGACCGCAGCATCGGCACCAGCAGCCGGCGATCGGCATCCGACACCTCATGCCGATCCATGTAGTCCAGCGCGATGAGGATCTTCACCACCGAGGCCGACCGGAACGTCCGCCGCGTCGCCCGCGCGGCCACCACCCGCCCCGAGCCCCGGTCGAACACCTCGTACGAGGCCCGCACCCCCGCCGGCACCCGCACGACCGGCGCCTTGGACGGCGCCGCCGAAGCCCGCGGCACGGACCCCGTCGGCTCAGGACTCCCGCTCACCGACCGAGTCCCTCCGCCGTCCCCGCACCCGCACACCAGCCCCAGGCCCACGACCCCGGCCAGCACCGCCCGCAAACGCACCATCAGGCCTGCCTACCAGAGATCCGCGCCCCCGTATCTCGGTACGCACGACCCCGCAGACTGCGCTAGAGTAATCACGCTCGCTCAAACGGGCACCGGGACGTAGCGCAGTTTGGCAGCGCACTTGACTGGGGGTCAAGGGGTCGTGGGTTCAAATCCCGCCGTCCCGACACAGCTCAGAGGCCGGATCCGATCTCATCGGAACCGGCCTCTTTCGGCATTGAGTACCTAACTGAGTGACTACGGCTCGCTAAGCTGCGATGGTTCGTGGTCCCCAGGGACCGCCGGGAAGATGCGATCCATGGCCGTAGCGCCACCCTCGATCACGGGTCTGATCTGGAGCCTGTAGACCGTCTCCGTGACGGCCGTCCCGCTGTGGCCGCACAGGCGTGCGATGTCCTCGATGGCGACCCCGCTGTCAGACAGCAGAGACACGAAGCTGTGCCGCATCTCGCGGGGCGTCCAGTCCGCGGCCGGTAGTTCAGCCTTGGCGAGGATGCGCCGGAATGCGCGCCTGACGTTGTGCGAGTCCAGCGGCGTCCCAACGCGCGACGCGAACACTAGGCCGTGCTCCTGCCACGCATTACCGGCCGCCTTCCTCGTTGCATCCTGCCTTTGACGGTGGGCACGCAGTGCCTCCACGCATCGCGCCGGCAGGGCCAGCGTCCGGCGAGATTTGCGGGTCTTTGTGTCCCCACCAACTCGCACCGAACGCCAGACCATCACGGTCGGGGGCACGGGCGGTTCCGCATCCGGCTTGCCGTCAAGGTCCACATGGGCCCACGTGAGCGCTCGCAGTTCCTCCGTGCGAGCCCCCACAAGCAACGAGAGCACGACGTAGGCGTCTAGGGCCGCACCCTCCGCAGCGTTCAGCACGACTTCGGCCTGTGCGAGCGTGAGCGCTTTCGAGGGCCGTCCCTGGCGACCGGTCGGGACGTCGCATAGCGCCACTACGTTCCGCTTGACCTTGTCGCGTGCGTGGGCGTTTCGTACGGACCGATTGAGGATCGAGTGGATCAATCGGAGAGTCCGCGTGCTGAGTTCGGATGCCTTCTCCGCTAGCCACTTGTCCACGTCTTCGGCGGACAACTCGCGGAGCTTTCTCGCGCCCAACCCCGGGATGATGTGCTTCTCGGCGAGGATCCGGTAGTTCCCGACCGTCCCCGCATCGCGACCGTTCAGCCCGTAGGCGAGCCAGTACCGAACAGCTTCCGCAACGGTGTACTTGCCGGGTTCGACGGACAAGCCGTCTTCGTGGTCGCGAACCTTCTCTTTGAGCTTGGCTAGCGCTCTGGTCTTGGATCGGTCGCTTGCCCTGCGAACGATGCGCTTACCAGCCGGGGTGTATCCGACCGTCACGGAGGCGATCCAGCGTTGCCGCTTGTCGTCCCAATGAAGCCCCCCATCACCGCGTGGACGGCGCTTCTGGTCACTCACGCGGCCTCAGCCTCCCTTTCCAGTAGTTCGATGTACTCGGCGATTGCGCTGGCGGGCACGAGGCGAACGCTGTGTTCTGTCACGGTCCGGATGCGGCCCGCGCGAACCAGTTCGTAGATCCGGCTCCGGCTGAACGGGAGGATGCCGGGCAGTTCGGAGATCTTGTACAGGGGCTTGAGGCCGAAGAGTTCGGCCGGACTGGGCTTCCTGGTGTCCATCTCTCGCAGTCCATCCCTCGGCTTCTGGCGGTCGGGCATATCGGGCGGCGCGGCGGCGTGCGGGGTGGCTTGGACGCCGTGCCGGTGGCGGTCGGGGGAGGGGTAGCCGTCCCAGCCGTCCCAGGGTCATCTCTGCTGGTCAGGCTGGGACGGCTTGTTGGGCTGGGACGGCTAAGCCGTCCCACGGTTTCAAGCCGTCCCGCGTTGACCTGCGATGACGAGGCTGGGACGGCTGGGACGGCTCCCCCGCTCGATGGGGGCGTTCTCGCCCTCGGGCGGGCCGGAATCGGGGCAGTACCGGGCCCATGCGTCGGTGAAGTCGGCGCGCTGGTAGCCCTTGGCCTGGCTGCCGTCGAGGAACCGGATGTTGCCGGACCTGATCTCGTATTCGCGCAGGATGGTTCCGAGCTTCATCGCGGTCAGCCCGTTAGGCCCGTAGTCCTGCCATGGCGCTTCCGCGTCGGCCTTGAGGCGGTCGAGGAGGACGGCGGTCGGCAGGGCGGGATCAGTGCCGAACGCGATGCGGCAGTCGGTGAGCAGGCGGAGCCGGGTGGACATCTGGCCGTTGTCGTCGGCGTCGGCGGTGAGGGCCAGGACGGCGGCGCGGGCGCGGTCGGGCCAGTGGGCGCCGGCGTAGTCGGCGACGGCCACCAGCGGCTCCCAGGTGTCGGCGGCGCGGTCCTCCACGGGCATGGGCGGTTCGGCCGATTCCAGGATGGCGAGGTCGGCGCGAAGCCATGCGGCGAGGTCGGCGGCGAGTTGGCGGAGCGCGGGCCGGTCGCGGCGGTGCCGGAAAGGCGAGACGGTTTCGCCGGGGCCGCGGCGCCGCATCCGGATGACGACCGCGCGGTCCTCGATGGTGTCGGGCATAGCACCGATTCCGGCGAGGGCGGCCATGGCGAAAGTGGGGATGGCTTCCACTCGGCCGGTGTTGGCGTCGTAGCGCATCGCGGGCCGGTTGCGCTGGTGTCCGGCGTTGAACAGCCCACGGAGATCCTCGTTGCCGTCGGCCTTGGGGCCAAAGATGGTGTCGGCCTCGTCCACGAGCAGGGTGGGCGGGTCGTCGGTGATGGACCGGTAGACCGCGGCCGGGGAGGAGTTGACGGTGATGAACGGCGAATGGCAGGTCGCTTCGGTCACGTCCAGCAGCCGGGACTTCCCGCACCGCTTCTCGGGCCCACGGATGACGAGCCGGGGCGCGTGCGGCCATGCCGGTTGAGCGTGGGTGGCGGCGATCCACAGCGTGACGGCGTCGGCGGCCTGCGGGGTCGGCAGGACGACATAGCGGATGAGCGCATTGCGTAGCGCGTCCAGCAGAGCGGCGCCGTCCAGCGGCGTCCGGTCGTCGGACTGGTTGGTGGGTGTGGTCACGCGAGATTCCCCCTGGTGATGGTGCGCGGGTTGCGGGCGCCCGCGGCAAGCGCGGAGCGGATGGTGGCGCGTGCTTCGGCCGGGGTGACGTCGGCGCGGGTGGGGCCGAAGTGGACGGCGGCGGCCTCAAACAGCACCGTCGCGGCGGTCTCGTGGTCGAGGACGCCGGCGCCGGTGAGGCGGCCGAGGTTGTACGCGGCTTTATTGAGCGCGTGGTTGCGTCCACCGGTCACCGCGTCGGCGACCCGGGCCGCCTCCCCCTTGAGTGCCGCTTGTACGTAGGCGGGCAGGTCCGCCACCGTTCCGGCAACCGAGTTGGCACCCAAGGAGGGAGCGGGGCGCGGGGCGGTGAGCAGTCGGGCCAGCCACGCCGGGAGCGGGGCAGGCGGCACGTCGTTGACGATGCGGTACGGGCCGGCGCCGTCGGGCAGATCCACAAAGCTGCCGGGCGCGACGACGTACCCGCCGCATGCGCGGGTGTCGATCAGCCAGCCCACGCCGGTGGTGTGCCGCCCGGAGGTGTTGCGCAACTCGGCGCCGGGCGGCGGGGTGAAGTACAGGTGTGTCCCGCCGCGGCGGGTGATCACGGTGAAGGTGTCCAGCGGGAACGGCTCGCCGTGTCGCTCGGAGAGGACGGCGAGCACGTCGGCGCCCTCGTTGACGCCCGGCATGTTCCATTCGGGCGGCGGGGTCTCTCGGCGCTTGGGCATGTCGAGGTCCACCACGACGAGCCCGGACGGGCCGCACGCTATGCCGACGTTGTAGGGGGCGTGGTTCCAGCACCGCCGGATCCGGGCGGGGTCGGTGGTGGCGCGGCCTTCCCAGTCGTTGCGCAGCGCGGGCCGCTTGTCACCGGGACGCAGCGGGAACACGTGCCAGCCGCGCCGCGCGCAAGCCAGCGCGGCGGCGCCGGTGGTGGGTGCCTGGAGGGTGGTCACGCGGCCTCCCGTCCGTACCGGTCGCCCTCGGCGGCGAGGGCGGCGGTTTCTGCGCAGGTCTTGTGGACCGGGCGGCCGTCGTCGTCGGTGAGGTGGGCGGTGTAGCCGCAGTGCGCGCAGGGGTCGGGCCGGGTGCCTCGCCAGCCGGTACCGCAGCGCGGACAGGCGTCGCCGGGGTGGCGGGGTGCGCCGCCGGCGCGGTGCTGGACGCGGTAGGTACAGCACAGCATGCAGCCCTCGGCGTGGAACCGGACGGGCCGGTCACGCCAGTTCAACAGCAGCCGCCCCTCATGGACGACGTAGCGCCTCCCCCCGCGAGTGACGATCTGGGGTGTGGTCACGCGGCGGCCCTCCGTTCGGCGGTCAGGCAACCGGCCAGGGCGGCGCCGAGGTGGCGGGTATAGGCAGGCGGGAGCGCCTCACGTAGGCCGAGGTGATCGGTGCTCCAGTCGATGGCCTTGGCGCGCTGCATCTCGGGGACGGTGGCCTTGCCGCCGCCGTTGCCGTAGGCGGCGACATACGGGCCGTCGTAGTAGACGCCGTGTCGCCACCCGCGGACGCGTCCGCGGTGGCGGGGGTGCGGGGGTTGGTCGAGGGTGAGGCCGCCGCCGCACTCGAAGTAGCGGTGCATGATCACGTCGAGTCCGAACATCTCGCCGCACAGCCGCAGGTCTTTGCGGACGGTGGAACCGGCGACGTTCTCGATCACGTACGGGCGGCCGGTGGTCTCCAGCGCGGCGCGGGTCGGGGCGATGAGGCGGGGGTGGGTGCGGCCGGCGGCGGCGTTGCGGGCGGCGTTGCTGCCCTTGGTCGGCGCTCCCTCCCCCTGGCACGGCGGCGAAGTATGGACGAAGTCGAAGAGGTGCCCGTGCTTGGCGATGAACGCCACCGCGTCCGCCTGGATGAACTCGTGTCCGCAGTAGTCGGGTTGCGGAGTGATGTCGACGCCGGTGACGTGCGCTCCGAGGTCACGGTAGCCGCGGGCCGCGCCACCGATACAGCAAAACGCGTCCAGGATCCGAACGCCCGCCAGCGGGCGGTATCGGGTGCTCATCCGGCGTCCCCGTCCTGCTGGTCCCGCTTGGAGATCGGCCAGACCGGTGCCCAGTTCGACAGGTCCTCGTTGCCGGGCGTGATGACGACGCCGTCAGGGGTCAGGACGAACTCGTGCCCGTGGTGGCAGGTCCACAGGTCTCCCTCGTGGTCGGGGGCGAGTGCGGCCCAACAGGTGACGACGGCGTGGCAGTGCGGGCAGTCGGGGCCGTCCAGCACCGGCCACCGGGTGGTGGGGATGGACCAGTCGGCGGGGCAGGCGCGGCAGTGCCACACGCTCACCTCGGCGCCGTTCGCGGTGGTGGTGGGGCCGATCCACGTGACGTCGCTGTCGCGTCCGCAGGTGGGGCAGTCGGGGCCGGTGAGGATGGGCCATTGCTGGACGGGCGGGAAGTCTGCCGGGTTGTGCGCCATGATGGGTGCACCTCCATATCGCGGAGCCTCGTTGGGGCACGTGAGCGGTTGGGGCAGGGCGGTCCGGCGGCGTGCTTGGTGGCTTGTGCGCCGGGCCGCCCGTCTTGCTGTCGGGTGGTCGGCGG
>NZ_JBFAGB010000074.1:0-25017 GCF_040639875.1 Actinomadura sp. NPDC023710 | reverse complement strand
GAGCAGACCGTCACCGACCTTGTCGCTCAAGGGCTGAACAACAAGCAGGTCGCCGCTCGCATGGACATCAGCCCCCACACCGTCGCCCACCATCTCCGCCAAGCGTTCGGCAAGCTCAGCATCGCCTCACGCGTGGAACTCACCCGCATCGCCATCGAACGGACCGCACACCATCCATGACCCTCAAAGCGCCCCGATAGACCACGGTGCCGCTGTAGGGCTGCGGCTCTCCTCACACGCCGTCCCTGGCAGCAGGTGTTGGTCGTGGGAGATCGCAACGGACTCGATCCTCCCCGAGGTGCGCGGTGGTGTCGTGAAGGATGCTGTCTGACCTGCGGCGATGCCGGGACGCGGCTTGTCTTGGCCTTGATCGATCGTGTTCGCACCGAAGAGGCCACTGGTTCGAACCCAGTGTTTCCGCAGGTCAGAGCGTTGTCTATGACGCGTTCTCGCCTGTCCCGATGACCGCTTCGTTGTCTCGGGAGCCAGCGGGGGAGCCAATTCGTTCGCTTCGCAGATTCCCGAAGCGCTCACGCGGGCGGTCGATCATCCTGAGTGCGTCGCCTTGGTCGGCCTGGTCGGACGGCGGAAGCAGCACTGGCCGCCTTGAGACTCCGGGATGCGCCAGCGCTGGTGAGCAGGTCGAAGCCGTATTCGGCCGGGCGTCACAGGCCGCGCCAGCAGCGCGTTGTAGGTGCGGGTGTCGGCATCGACTGCCTGGGCCGCCGGAGGGCGTTTTTGGCCAGAGCGTTCGAGTGCGGGGGCCGGATAGGGCTCACCGATGCCGGCGCGCGCACCATCGGGACCTGTCGGAGGGGCGACGTTCCCGCAGCGTTGGCTTGATCGTGATGCTGCAGGGCCAGGGCGTGCGAGAGACATCCGGAACATGATCGCTGATTTCGCGTGAGAGGCCGGCGTCACCGGGCGGGGTGGTGACAGCGCCGTCAGTGCATGCTGAGCGCGTCGACGCGGTCCATGAGGTCGGAGTACTCGCTGTCGGCGTCGTCGACGATCTCTTGGGGTGTGCGCGGTTGGCGCGGTCCGAAGTGGTCTTCGGCGATGCGGGCGATCTCGGGTTGCGGGTCGGCATCCCAGTAGGACGCCCCGAAGGTGACGGCCTCGTAGGGGCCGATGCCGCCCGCGAGCAGGTAGAGCAGGTCGCACAGGTTCGGTGCGACCGGTCCCATGGCGCCCTCGCTCTCGAGGAAGACGACGGGCTGCTCCTCGAGAGGACGTCCCTGGTGGACCAGCCAGAAGGCCGCCAGGCCGCCGCTGCCGTCGTGGCCGAACACCCGGAACTCTCGTTCGGCGGCAGGGTTGCCGGTCCACGCGTGCGGGCCACCGAAGGTGAAATGGTCGCACATCTCGAAGTCGATCTCACCGAATCCATGCGCGGCCTGGTGGTCGTGCAGTGCGCGCAGGACAGCGGGGAAGGGTTCGTCGGCACCGGGTTCCGGCCAGGACGGGTACTCCCGCGCCGGCGCGGCGGCCAGGACCGCATCCACCGACTTCAGGAGTTCAGGATCGTCCTCGTCCCGCTCGTTGAGCGTCAGGAGAAACCAGATGAAGCGACCGTCGTCGTGATAGCGCGCCTCGAGGGTGCTTCGCTCGTCGCGGCGCAGGATGTGAACGATGTTTCCGTACTCCTGGACGCTGCTGTGCAGTGCTCGTGTGCGCGCCTCGGGCTCGGGCAGCGCCGTGCTGAGGCCGTCCCCCATCGGCAAGGGATAGTCCTCCCTGATCCACACCTTGGTGAGGTAGCCGAGCAGCGGGCCGCGTCCCCGCACCCGGATCGAGGGATAGCAACCGGGCACTCGCGCAGTCGCCTGGTAGGTGAGCTCGAACCCGTGCGCGTCCGAGCCGGTCGGGGAGATGTCTTCCCGGTCGGTGAACGCGGGAAGGGGCTTCAGCGGGTAGTTCCGGTGCAGCTCGATCAGGCCCGGGTCGTCGGTGCGGCGGCCGAGCAGACCGTCGAGCAGTTCGAACGGGGGGAATTCGATCATGCCGGAAAGCTATCGCCCTATCCGGACATCTTGCGGTCCGAGCGCGGGTGGCTGCGGAGCGCGGTTCGGCGGCGGCCGCGGCGCCGAGGGTCTGTTCAACCTCGGCGCTGGTAGGGCGGCGGTCCGGAGCGTGGTCGCGTGACCGTGGGGCCCCGCTCGCCGGCCAGCGGGCCGCGGTCGCGGCTGCGGCGATCCTGATCTTGGTCGCCGTTGGCGCGCACCGGGCCAGATGGTGGTCCGCGAGGCAGTGCAGCGGGGTGCCGGCCATCAACCGCAGCCGATCATGCCAGGACGGGACCTGCCGGGGGCAGCCCGCAGCGCACCGTCACTCTCTCCGCCGAGCGGCGGGAGTGCGATCCGGACGGCACGCTGGCCCTGCGCTTCGACTGGGACGAACCGCCCCCGGGAAGCCCGAAGGCCACGCTGACGCTCCAGAAGATCGACCTGGACCAGACCCCACGCGACCTGGTGAACCCGAACACCCCAGGCGGGCCACAAAGGCTCGACCCTGGAAAGCTGTACGAGCTCTCGCTGGCGGCGATCCAGAAGCTGAACGGCCCGCTCAACC
Source organism: Actinomadura sp. NPDC023710 (assembly GCF_040639875.1). Classification (NCBI taxonomy): domain Bacteria; kingdom Bacillati; phylum Actinomycetota; class Actinomycetes; order Streptosporangiales; family Thermomonosporaceae; genus Actinomadura; species Actinomadura sp. NPDC023710. The sequence goes on along the minus strand of NZ_JBFAGB010000074.1, from coordinate 22,446 downwards.
CGGGCGAGCGGCTGCGGCTCGTCCTGCACGTCGACTCGAGCCCGGTGAAGCCGGTTGTGGCGCAGCTCGACATCACCATCGTCGAGGCTCCGGTGATCCCCACGACCGAGGCGGCGTACGCGCTCCTGCGCAGGCAAATGGCCGGCGACCACACGTACGTCGAATGTGTGCGCTTCGCCTGGGGCCCGGAGGCGAAGCGCGTTGGGCTCGTGAACCCAGCCGACCTGCGCACCGAGGTGGTGCGCCGGCGCGCGGTCTTCCAGTTCACCGACGCGGCCCGCCCCGACCGGCAGGAGGCCGACACCATCCAGAAACTGAGCCAGACCGGTTCGACGCATATTCCGGTGGACGATTTCGACCGCGCCGGCGGCCTCTGATCACCGCTTCCGAAGCAGAAGGGCGCGGAACGCGCGCGCGGCCGCCTCGATGTTGGCCACGGAGCAGGTCTCGTCGGTGACGTGGGCCTGTTCCGGATCGCCCGGCCCGAAGACCACCACGTCGGGTCCGCCGAGCCTGGCCGCCAGCACCGAGGCGTCGGTGAAGTAGGTGGCGTACTGGGGACTCCGCGCGGACGAGCCCGGCTCCAATGTCTCCAGGACGTCCGTCATGCCCGGCTCGGACGGGTCGGTCGCGACGCCGGGCAGGTCCACGAGCCGCTCGATCTCGATCTCCGCGCCGCAGAGTCCGGCGATCCTGGCGGCGGCCTCGGCGGAGCCGAACCCCGGGACCGTGCGGACGTCGATGCGCATCTCGGCCGAGTCCGGGACCAGGTTCGGCTGGACTCCGGCGTGGAACGTGCCGATGTTCACCGTCACCGGTCCGTGCGTCGGGCTGACGGGCCAGTCGCGGTGGGCGGCCACCCGCGTCGCCGCGGCGGCGAGCGCCACCAGGGCGTTGCGGCCCAGTTCGGGGCGGGAGCCGTGCGCGGAGACGCCGCGGGCGGTCGCCCGCAGCCAGAGCGTGCCCTTGTGCCCGAGCACCGTCCGGTTGCCGGTCGGTTCGGCCACGACCAGCAGCCCGGTCGGGGCCAGCGCGTCCGCGTCGAGCCGGGCGGCGCCGTCGCAGCCGGTCTCCTCGCCGAAGGTGAACACGAGCTGGACGGGGTCCGTGCCCTCCCGCGCGGCCCGCACCGCCGCCTCGACCTGGCAGGCGACCCCGGCCTTCATGTCGCTGCCGCCGCGCCCCAGCAACCGTCCGCCGCGCACGTCGCCGCTCAGCGGGTCGAACGACCAGCCGGACGGATCGGCGGGCACGGTGTCCAGGTGCCCGGTGAACGTCACGGGCACCCAGGACCCGGGCGGTCCCGTCCGGGCGACCACATTGGCCCGGCCGGGCTCCGGTTCCTGCTGCACGACGTCGAACCCCGCGTCGTGCAGCACCCCGGCGACGAGGTCGGCCGCCGGGCGTTCGCCGCCGCCCCGGGTGTCCAGACGCACCAGCCGCCGCGCCAGCTCCAGCGCTTCCACCACCGTGCCCATCTCCGTCCTTTCGCTCGAACCGCTTCCCGTTCCGCCCCCGATCAGGGCGCGGGGGCGCCGGCCCGGGTGCTCCCGCGAACGACCAGGGACGGCACGAACGCGATGTGCGCGGACGGTGGGCGTTCGCCCCGCCCGCCCGGCTCGGCCGCGGCGGCGGCCAGCAGCCGCACCGCCTCCGCCGCGATCCGCTCGCGCGGCTGGTCCACGGTCGTCAGCGGGGGCTCGGCGAGCCGCGCGAACTCGATGTTGTCGTAGCCGGTGACCTGGACCGTCCCGGGCACGTCGACGCCGTGCGCCCGGCAGGCGCGGGTGACGCCAAGCGCGATCAGGTCGTCGGCGCAGACGATCGCGTCGGGCGGATCGCCCCCGTCGAGCAGGCGCGCGGCGGCGGTCTCGCCCCAGGCCACGCTGTAGTCGCCGAGGAGCACATGGTCGGCGTCCACGGTGATCTGCAGTTCCCGCGAGCGGTGCTGGAACCCGGCGAAGCGCTGCTCGGTCGAGGAGTTGGTGAGCAGCGAGCCGACGAAGGCCGCCGAGCGCGCTCCGCCCTCCCGCAGGTGGTCCATGACCTGGCGCATCGCGGCGACGTCGTCCACCCCGACCCAGTCGGTGCTCGTGCCGCCGACGAACCGGTCGAGCTGGACGAGGGGCAGCCGGTTCGCCGTGGCCTGCACGGCCGCGCCGCTCTCGGTCCCGTGGCAGGGGCTGACGATGATGCCGTCGACGTTGCGCGCCACGAGCGTGGCCAGCCGCCGCGCCTCGATCTCCGGGTCGGAGCGGGCGTCGCACAGGAACAGCTCTTTGCCCTCGCGTCCGAGGGCGTGCTCGACGTTCTCCACCAGCGAGGTGAAGAACGGGTTGGAGATGCTCGGCACCACCATGCCGACGGTGTCGGTGCGGCTGTTGCGCAGCGCGCGGGCGATGGGGTTGACCTGGTAGCCGAGCTCCTCGGCGGCGCGGCGCACCCTGCGCTGGACCGCGGCCGACACCGGCCCGCGGCCCGACAGCACGCGCGAGACGGTCGCGGTGGAGACCCCAGCGCGCTCGGCGACCTGAGCGATCGTAACCCGCTGCAATCGTTTACCTCTCTGAGAAGCGCCGACAACAGAACTTCATTGGTAAAAAGTCCTGCTAGCAGTGTAGATGCTTGACGTCGACCAGACTTCGTACTTACGGTTCATCGCAAGTTCACTGTAATCGATTACATGGAGGCGACATGGTGGAACCGGCCGGGACAAAACAAGGCACGGGGGTGTACCCGCCCCGGCCGAACGCCCTGGCGGAGCTGTTCGGGACCCCGAAGGTCGTTATCGGCGTCGTGCACCTTCCGCCGCTGCCCGGCAGCCCGCACTACGAGGGCGTCCCGCTGGATGAGATCTGCGAGTTCGCCGTGCAGGAGGCGCGGGCCTACCTGGACGGCGGCTGCCACGGCCTCATCGTGGAGAACCACTGGGACATCCCGTTCCTCAAGCCGGGCGAGCACGGATACGAGACCGCGGCGGCCATGGCCGTCGTGACCGACCGGGTCCGGCACGCCACCGGCGGACGGCTGGGCGTCAGCGTGCTGTCGAACGCGGCCGAGTGCTCCATCGCCTCGGCGTGGTCGGGCGGCGGGGGGTTCGTGAGGGTCAACCAGTGGGCCAACGCCTACGTCGCCAACGAGGGCATCATCGAGGGCCAGGCGGCCCACGCGGTCCGCTACCGCAGCCGGATCGGCGCCGGCCCGGTGAAGGTCTTCGCCGACGTCCACGTCAAGCACGGCGCGCACGCCATCGTCGCCGACCGCACCCTGGCCGAGCAGACCGAGGACGCCGAGTTCTTCGGCGCCGACGTGCTGATCGCCACCGGCTCGCGGACCGGCGACGCCGCCGCCCTGGACGAGGTCGAGGGCATCGCCGCGCACACCACCCTGCCGGTGGTGATCGGGTCCGGGATCACCGCGGGCAACGTCGGGGAGCTGATCTCCGCCTGCGACGGAGTGATCGTCGCGTCCTCGGTCAAGGACAACGGCCGGTGGTGGGGCCGCGTCGACGCCGCGAAGGTACGCGAACTGACGGCCGCCGCGGCCAGGGTCGGCGTGGTCCTGCCGTGATCGTCTTCTGCGGCTACGCCAACGCCGACCTCACGGTCGCCGTCCCGGAACTGCCGGGGCCGGGGGCCCGCGTCCAAGCGACCGGCGTGCGGCGCGGCGACGGCGGGATGGCGGCCAACGCGGCGGCGGCCGCGGCCCGGATGGGCGCCGACGCCCGGTTCGCCGGCGTGCTCGGGCCCGACCCCCGGAGCGCGGAGTTCCTGGACGCGCTCGCCGCCGACGGCGTCCGGACGGACTGGACGTCCCGAGCGGGCGTCCTCACCACCGCCGTCGTCCTGCTGACTCCGGACGGCGAGCGCTCGGTGATCAGCCAGGACGACCGGGTCACCACCGACCACGTCGAGGAGGTGGCCCGCCGGGCCCATGCCGCGGGCGCGGACTGGCTCTACCTCGACGGCTACCGGTTCCCCGAGGCGGAGGCCGTGCTGGGCGGCCCGGGAGGTCCCGCGCTCGTGGTCGACCTGGACGGCTGCGACGGCCCGCGGGCCGCGCGCGCCGCCCTCGGTGCCGCCGGCCACGCGATCGTCGGCCGGGCCCAGGCCGCGGCCTTCCTGGGCGGGGACGACGGCGCGTTCGCCGCGGCGGCGGCGGAGCATCGGGTAAACCTGGTGGTCACGGACGGTGCGCGCGGCTGGACGCTGTTCACCCCGGACGGCGGCCGGCACGGCGGCCCGGCGATCGAGGTGACCGCCGTGGACGCCACCGGCGCGGGCGACTGCTTCGCCGGCGCCTACTGCGCGGAGCTGGACCGGGGGACGGACCCGCCGGCGGCGGCCCGGATCGCCGCCGTCGCGGCGGGCCTGTCGTGTACGCGACCCGGCGCCCGCGACGGCCAGCCCCGCCGCGAGGCCGTCCTCGCCCACATCGCGGCGACCCGCACAGATCCCGGCACCGATGGCGGAACGTCCGATTTCACGCTGGCCCGCTCCCGGGGGGAGGAGACATGATGCGACGTAAGGTGACGGCCGCGGCCGCGGCCGTCCTGCTTCTCACGGCGGTCGGCTGCGACGCGCAGGCCCGGCGCGAGATCGCGGCCGAGAAGAAGGCGACCGAGCAGGGCCCGCCGCCGCCCTCGCGGATCGCGCAGACCTGCAAGGTGCAGGGCCGCACGCCCAAGATCGGGATCGTGCCGATCAACCTGCAGGCGCTGTTCTTCAACCAGATCAACACCGGCGCGCAGGCGGTCGCCCGCAAGGCCGGCGCGCAGGTGCAGGTCGTCAACGGCAACGACGACTCCACCACCCAGGCCAACGCGATCGACGACATGGTGGCGGGCCACTACGACGCGATCATCGTGGACGCGGTGGACACCGAGGGCGTCCGGCCCGCGATCCGGCGCGCGAAGGCGGCCGGGATCCCGGTCGTCGCGGTGGACGCCACCGTCGACGACCCCGCGGTCGCCACCCAGGTCGGCACGGCCAACGCCGAGGGCGGCAAGCAGCTCGGGGAGGCGCTGCTCCGGTCGTCCGGCGGCAAGGGCGAGGTCGGCGTGGTCGGCGCGCTCAACAGCACGGTCCAGAACGAGCGGCAGAAGGGCTTCACCGACGCGGTCACCGCCGGCGGCATGAAGATCAAGAGCGTGGTGGACGGCCGCAACATCCAGGAGAACGCCCAGACCTCCGCCGAGAACCTGCTCACCGGCAACCCCGACCTGCCCTACGCCTACGCCACCGGCGAGCCCGCCCTGATCGGGCTGACCGCGGCCGTGGTCGGGCAGCAGCGCACCGAGGACCTGAAGGTCGTCGGCTGGGACCTGTCCCGGCAGGCGGTGGACGGGCTGGAGGCCGGCTGGATCACCGGCGTCGTCCAGCAGAACACCTTCCAGTTCGGCTACGAGGCGATGAACGCCGCGATCGACCTGGCCTGCAAGCGGACCGCGCCCAAGGACGTGCCCGTCCCGACGCAGATCGTCACGCCGGCCAATGTCAAGGACTACCTGTACTACCTGGAGAAGTGATGAGCGATCGACCACTGGTCGCGCTGCGCGGCATCACCAAGTCGTTCGGCGCGGTGCAGTCGCTGCGCGGAGTCGACCTGACGCTGGCGCGCGGCGAGGTCCTCGGCCTCGTCGGCGACAACGGCGCCGGGAAGTCGACCCTGATGAAGGTTCTGGCGGGGGCGTTGCAGCACGACTCCGGCCAGATCACCATCGAGGGCCGCGACGTCCGGTTCGCGAGCCCCGCCGAAGCCCGGCGAGAGCGGATCGGCATCGTCTACCAGGACCTGGCGCTGTGCGACACCCTCGACGTCGCGAGCAACCTGTTCCTCGGCCGCGAGCCGCACAGGGGCCCTTTCGTGGATCGCCGGACCATGCACCGCAGGGCCGCCGAGACGCTGTCGGAACTGCACGTCCGCGTCAAGTCGACCTACCAGGAGATCGGGCACCTGTCCGGCGGGCAGCGGCAGGCGGTCGCGATCGCGCGCGCCGTGTCTTTCGAACCGCAGGTCCTGATCCTGGACGAGCCGACCGCGGCGCTCGCGGTCGCCGAGGTCCGCCAGGTGCTGTCCATGATCCGCGATGTGGCCGCGCGCGGCGTCGGAGTCATCCTCATCACCCACCGGCTGCAGGACCTGTTCGAGGTCTGCGACCGCATCACCGTCATGTACGAGGGCCGCAGCGTCGAGGACGAGTCGGTGTCCGCCCTGGACATCGAGCGGCTCGTTGCGATGATCACCCGTTCCGGAACCGCAGAGGAGGTGGCCTGAGCATGAGTGCACCGACCGCGCCGGCGCCCACCGTGCTGGCCGAGGCGCCCGGCTGGTGGGAACGCGCCAACAAGGCGACGGTGGCCATGGCCGCCGTCACCGTCCTGCTCTTCGCCGGATTCGGGATCGGCGCGGACAACTTCCTGAGCTTCGACAACATCTCCAACCTCGCCACCCAGGTCGCGATCACCCTGATCGTCGCGGTGGCCATGACCTTCGTGATCACCACCGGGCAGATCGACCTGTCGGTCGGCTCGACGGTCGCCTTCGTCGCCGTCCTCACCGCCGAGATGCTCAAGGCGGGGTGGGACTCCTCCCTGGTGATCGGCGCCGCGCTGCTCGCCGGGCTGTTCTGGGGTGCGGTGAACGGCTGGCTGGCGGCCTACCAGAAGATCCCGCCGTTCATCGTCACGCTGGCGACGATGTCGGTGATCCGGGGCCTCGCGCAGCTGTGGACCCAGGGCTTCTCCGTCCCGATCGACCGGCGGCTGTACATCGCGAAGATCGGCGAGGCGAAGTTCCTCGGCTTCTCGGCGCTGGCCTGGATCGCGCTGGGCGCCGTCGTGATCGGCGCGGTGCTGCTGTCCAGGACCCGGTTCGGCGGCTACGTCAACGGCATCGGCTCGCAGGAGGAATCGGTCCGCCGGGCCGGGGTGAACACCGACCGGATCAAGATGGTCACGCTGATGCTGGCCGGGCTGGCGGCCGGCGTGGCGGGCCTGCTCACCGCCGCGCGGCTCGGCTCGGGCTCGGCCAACTCCGGGCAGGGCTTCGAGCTCACCGTGATCGCGGCGGTGGTGCTCGGCGGCACCGACCTGTTCGGCGGCCGGGGCACGATGACCGGCACCATCATCGGCGCGGTGATCACCGGCATGATCGCCAACGGGCTGACCCTGCTCGACGTGAGCCCGTTCCTCACCCCCATCGTCACGGGCATGGTCCTGCTGGCGGCGATCTGGGTCAACCTGCGCGGCCGAACCCTGGCCGACCTCGCGACCCACATGGTGCGCAGGCCATGACGGCGGGACCGGCCACGGGAACGCCCACGGGAACGGCCACGGTGATGACCGTGACCGGCCCGGTCTCCAGCGCCGGCCTCGGGCTCACGCTCACCCACGAGCACCTGCGCAACGACCTGAGCGCGGCGGTGACGGCCCCGGCCGACCCGGCGCTGGCCTTCCTGCGCGACGCCCGCACCGCCCCCGGCCTGGCCTGGCTGCTGCGCGAGGAGCCGTACGCCTGCCTGGACCACTGCCGGCTGGACGAGGACCCGGCGATGCTCGCCGACCTGCGCGCGTTCGCCGAGGCCGGCGGGGGCACCGTCGTCGACGTCACCCCCGGAGGCATCGGCCGCGACCCGCTCGCCCTGCGCTCGCTCGCCGAGCGGAGCGGCCTGCGGATCGTGATGGGCTCCGGCTGGTACCTGGAGCGCCACCACCCGCCGCACCTGTCGCGGACGGACGAGCGCGCTCTGGCGGCGGAACTCGTCTCCGAGTTCACCGGCGGCGCCGACGGCACCGGCGTGCGGCCCGGCGTGATCGGGGAGATCGGGGTCTCATCCGATTTCACCCCGGACGAGCACACCGCGCTGCGCGCCGCGGCCAGGGCGCAGCGCGAGACCGGCGCCCCGTTGTACGTGCACCTGCCGGGCTGGCAGCGCCGCGCACACGAGGTGCTCGGCATCGTCCTGGACGAGTACGGCGTGCCGCCGGGCGCCGTCGTGCTCTGCCACATGGACCCGTCCCACAACGACCCGGACTACCAGAACGCCGTCGCCGAACGCGGCGTCTGGCTGGAGTTCGACATGATCGGGATGCCGTTCCGCTACCCGGGCGAGGGCCAGTCGCCCGCCCCGCACGAGGCGGCGCGCGCGATCGCCGGGCTCGTCGCGCGCGGGCATGCCGGGCGGCTCCTGCTCAGCCACGACGTCTTTCTCAAGAGCATGCTCACCGCGTACGGAGGCAACGGCTTCCGGTACGTCCCCGAGTTGTTCGTCCGGCGGCTGGCCGGGCTCGGCGTCCCCGCGGACGTGGCGCAGGGTCTCCTGCGGGCCAATCCCGCCCGGCTGTTCGAGGCCGCCGCGGCCTGAGGCCGCCGCTCCACGCGACATCCCACCCCGCACGACAGAGAGGATTCACCAGTGAGCCGTGTCCTGATCGCAGGCGAGAGCTGGGTCACCCAGTCCACCCATATCAAGGGGGCGGACTCGTTCACCACCAGCTCCTACGTCGTCGGCGTCGAGCCGCTGCGGCGTGCCCTGGAAAGCCGGGGCCACCAGGTCACGCACCTGCCCGCCCACCTCGTCCCGGCGGACTTCCCCGGGGACGCGGACGCCCTCGCCGCCTATGACGTGGTCGTGCTCTCCGACATCGGCGCGAACTCCCTCCAACTGGCGCCCGAGGTCTTCGAGCAGGCGGTGCCCGGCGCGGACCGGCTCGGCGCGCTGCGCGACTGGGTCGGGAACGGCGGCGGCCTGCTGATGGTGGGCGGCTACCTGTCGTTCACCGGCTTCGAGGCCAAGGCGGCATTCCGCAACACCGTCCTGCACGAGGTGCTGCCCGTCGAGCTGCTTCCCGAGGACGACCGCGTCGAGCTTCCCGCGGGCGCGCGCGCGGCGGTGACCGCCGCGGACCACCCCGCCCTCGGCGGCGCGACCGGCGAATGGCCGCTCCTGCTCGGCTACAACCGTGTCCTGCCGCGGTCCGGCGCCGAGGTCCTGGCCACTCTCGGCTCCGACCCGCTGGTCGCCGTCGCCCCGTACGGGTCGGGCCGTTCGGCCGTCTTCACCTCCGACTGCTCGCCGCACTGGGCGCCCAAGCCGTTCTGCGAGGAATGGGACGGCTACGCCCGGGTGTTCGGCGGGCTCGTCGAATGGCTGGCGGGATGAGCCGTTCCCGCCGCCTGCTGGAGGCCTGCGCGGAGCCCATGGAGCGCGCGGTGTCCATGCGGTTCGCCGAGGAGGTCCGCACGGGCGTGATCGGCGACCAGGCGTACGCCGACTACCTGGAGATCGAGGCGTCCTTCGTCGCGACCGCGGCGCGGCTGCACGGCCTCGCGGTCTGGGACGCGCCCGGCTGGACGGCGATGGAGCGCAACGCCCGCGCCGTCCATGCCCTGACGACCGAGCAGGCCGCCTACTTCGACACCGCCCGGGCCGCGTGGCCCGTCCCGGCCCGTCCGGACGCCGCGCGGCGGGCGGCGATCCTGTCGGAGTTCGCCCTCGCCGGCGCCCGCGAGGGCGGATATCCGGCGGTGATGACCCTCCTGTTCGCCGCCGAGAGCCTCTACCTCACCTGGTGCAGCCGCGCGCACCGGGAGGGACGCGTCCCAGCGGGCCCGATCGCGGACTGGGTGGCCCTGCACGCGGGCGAGGACTTCCGCGCGGGCGTGGACGCGCTCGCGCGGGATTTGGACGCGCTGCCGGCCGCCGTCCCGAACGGCCCGCTCGTTCGCCTGTTCGCGGGGATGCTGGAAGCCGAGATCGCCTTCCACGACGCCGTCTACGCCTGAACCCCGGTGCGGGCCCGTGTCAGGAGTTGCTCGGGCCGGCCAGCGCGAGGTCGAGTACGTCGATGCCGACCGGTGTGCGGGCGGTGTCGATCCGGCTCACCGACCACGGACCGGGCAGCCGGTGCAGCAGCCCGTCTATCGCGATCGCGACCTGATGCCGGGCCAGGTGCGCGCCGAGGCAGAAGTGCACGCCGTGGCCGAAGGACAGGTGTCGGCCTGGAGCGCGGTCCGGCCGGAACCGGTTCGGCTCGGAGAACACTCTGGGGTCTCGGTTGGCGGAGAGGATCATGCTGATCACCCGCTGGCCGGCCTCGACCGCGTGTCCGGCGATGCTCGTTGGGCCGGTGGTGAACCGGCGCCTGGGGCGTCTATGGGCCGGGGGACTCTCCGCTCGGGCAACGGCGCTCTTGAACCCGAGCGGAGTCAGCCGGCCCGGGCTCACATGGTGGGCGCGAACTCGGGCAGCGTGAGGGCCGTATGGGCCGGTCGGCCCTCCGGCGGAGGCATGGCGCTGAGGCTGCGCAGCCTGCTGTTCCGCTGCTCCAGGGCCTGCTCGGTGGTCGGGAAGAGGGCGGCGCCGCCCTCGCCGACCAGCCCCTGGTTGGCGGTGACGAACTTCCGGGTGTCGCGTTCGTAGGTGGCGAAGCCCGCGGCGTGGTCCCGGTCGGCCAGGGAGCCGGCGAGCATGTACGCGCCGACCAGTGCGAGGCTCGTGCCCTGTCCAGTCAGGAACGAGGGTGCGTACGCCGCGTCGCCCACCAGCGCGACCCTCCCGCTGGACCAGCTGGGCATGCGGATCTGGCCGACCGCGTCGAAGAACACGTCATCCGCATCGCGCATCGCGGCCAGCATGCCGGGGACCTCCCAGCCGGCGTCGGCGAAGACCTTGGCTACGAGATCCTGCTGGGCTTCCGGGTCCGCGAACGCGTCGAACGGCGGCTCCGGCTGTGCAAAGTTCAGAAAGGCGTGAACGTCGTCGCCGTCCCCTGTGGCGTAGAGCGCCGCGGCCCGGCCTGGGGTGTTCCACATGACGGTCTCGTGGGAGAGGGCGAGAATATTGGGCATCGTGAATACGGCGAAGCAGTAGCCGAGGTAACGCTGGAACTGCGCAATGGGGCCGAACACCAGCCCCCGAGTGTGGGAGCGCATCCCGTCCGCACCCACCACCACGTCGAACGTGCGCCTGCCGCCCCCGCGGAAGGTGACGTCGACGCCGTGGCCAGACTGGTCGAAAGTGTCGATCGAGTCGTTGAACAGGAACTCCACGTCGTCGCGCACCGCCGTATGAAGAGCGTCCGTCAGATCCCCGCGCCGCACCTCCAGGTCATGTCCTGCGACACCGCCCGTGACGTTGTGCGGATGCAGCGAGGTCACTTCGTTGCCGTCCTCGTCGAGGAAGGTCAGCCGGCGCAGGTCGATGTGCGCATCCCGCAGCTGGGGCAGAATCCCCATCTTCCGTACGACCTCGAGTGCGGTGCCGCGTATGTCGATGGGGTAGCCACCGGACCGCGGTGCCCCCGCCTTCTCCACCACCGTGACCGCGTATCCGTAGCGGTTGAGCCAGTACGCGAGGGCGGGTCCGCCGATGCTGGCGCCCGAGATCAGGGCCGTGGGCCTTGGAGCGGTTGGGGCATCTGTCAGTTCGGTGCGGAGCATTGCTTGGTTCCTTTGTTCATGGTGCGGGTGACGAACAGCGACAGCGCAGTGACGGCGCCGGCGATGACGAAGCCGGTGACGAAGGCCGATTCGGCCGGGAAATCTGACCCGGAAGGGGTCCGGGCGGTGAGGAGCGCGCCGCCGAACTGCGCGCCGACCGCGGAGCCGACCACGCGGGTCACCAGGACGAGGCTGGTGGCGATGCCGGTGTCGCTCTGCTCCACGGAAGTGGCGGTGCTGGTCACCATTGCCGTGACGCAGAGGCCGGTGGCGAGCGCGATCAGCACCTTGCCGACGACGATGTGCCATACCTCGGTGTGCACGGCCGCCAGACCGATCAGCGAGACGGCCATCATCACGACCCCGGACGTGACCACGGCACGCGAGCCGAAGTACCGCGCCCCGAGCCCGCCCAGTGGACCGGCCAGCGACGCCATCACGGCGCCGGGCAGCAGGAAGAAGCCGATCTGGGTGGCGCTGGCCCCGAATCCGTACGCGTCGGTGGGCACCGCCAGCAGTTGCGGGACGAGATAGCCCGCCAGCGCCATGCCGATGCAGATCACGAACGTCAGCACGCACGACTTCCACACCGTGGGGCGTGCCAGCATGCGCAGATCGATCATCGGCGCGGATACGCGGCGCTCGACGGCTGCCCATCCCGTCACGAAGGCGGTCAGCAGAAGGACCAAGGTGCCGAGCACGAGTGGCTGCGCGGCGATGTCGGGCGCCACCGCGAGCGTGAGCATGAGCGTGATCAACACCCCGCTCAGCAGGAGCAGGCCGGGCCAGTCGATCGCCGCGTGGTCGGACCGGCCCGGCGGATCATCCGGCATCAGTCTGTTCACCAGCAGGATGGAGCCGATGACCGCGATGGTCGGCAGCGCGAACATCCAGTGCCGCGACAGCCCGTCCGCTACGGGCCCGGCCACCAGCGTTCCCGCCATCGTGCCCCCGACGAACAACCCGCTGACCACCCCGATGGCCACTTTTGCCTGTTCTTCGGGGAGGTGTTTGCGCACCACGATGAACGACAGGGGCAGCGCGCCCACCATCGCTCCCTGCAGTACCTGGCCGAGCAGCAGCACCGGCAGGTTAGGAGCGAGGGCGGACACCAGGCCGCCGACCGAGACCACCGACATCAGCCGGACCAGGACCCGTTTGCCGCCGTAGCGGTCGCCGAACTTGCCGGCCACCGGGGTGATGAGCGCGCCGGTGAGGAGGAGCACGATGCCGAGCAGCGCCCCTTCGGCCGGAGTCATGTCTAGCTCGCGTTGCAGGAGCGGGAGCGTGGGTGTCACCACCGACTCCAGGGCACCGCTGGCGATCGCCAGCGTGCCGAGCGCCCCGACAGCGGCCTTCCTGAGGCGGGCCGGAGGTGCCAGGGATGTGGTCATGAGCGTCCTTTCCGTCGGTGCCGGGGGAGGGAGGGGGCCGGCCGTACGCGTAGCGCCGCCTTACGCGGGAGTGCGCGCGCTGCGGCCCAGGGGGCGGTCGATGGCGCGGGCGCGGAATTGCTGGTTGGAGGCGTGGTCAAGCCGGCCGCGATCGGCGCCGCATACGCGGCGGAACGGGCGGATACGTGGCCGAGGCCGCTCACGACCAGCACGAGGAGCGCTGCCGCCACCGCGAGGCCCTCGTGCAGCCGGCACAGCGCCGCGCCGGTGCCGGCCCCGACGATGAGGAGCGTGACGGCCGCGCCCCGTCGCAGCGCCCCTTGACCACGGGCCGCTCCGAACTGGGAGTCCGCCGCGAGGGCGGTCAGTGTGGAGGGCGACGACCACGGTGGTGACGTCCTTCACCGCCAGGTGGCGGGCCGTGGCCGCCTGCACGCCCATCGCCAGGGCGAGCGACGACGCCACATGCGCTACGACCGGCGGCGTAGCACCCCCCGCGCGGGGAGTGTGACCGCGAGGAACGTCAGTCCGCCTGCGGCGGCTGCGAAGGATCCGTACACCAGCGGGGGCACGTACGGTGCCTCGCCGGTCATGCCGCTCATCATCGGGATCAGCGTGGCCGCGGCGATCGCGGAGCCGAGGAGCACGCCTGCGCCCGACACCAGCAGGCTCTCCCAGCCGAGCATCTGCATGACCTGCCGCCGGGTGGAGCCGACGAGGCGCAGCGTGCCCAGTTCGCGGCGGCGGTCGAGGACCGTCATCACCAGGGTGTTGACGGCGGCGATGGCGGCGAAGCCACCGAGCAGCGCGGCCATGGTGTTGTTCATCCAGGCGCCGGTCCTGGCGTCCAGACTCTGCTCGGTGGCGAACCCGGAGGCGTCGGTGACCTCACCCAGGGCGGCGAGCGGCTGCCGCGAGCCGCCGCGGACGAGCAGCGTGCTGTCGAAGCCGGAGGTGGTGTGCCCGGCCAGCGAAGCCCGGTCCATCGTCACCGTGCCCAGGCCGAGGCCGCGGCCGTAGATCGCGACGACCTCGGGCCGGGCCTCGGTGCCGTCCGGGAGGTAGAGCGGCATCCGGTCGCCGACGCCGACGTTCGCCGTGCCCGCCAGCGTCTTGTCGATGGCGATACGGCCGGCGCCTATCCGGTCGAGGTCGCCTTCCGTCACGTCCAGGTCCTGCACCTTCGCCAGCTGAGCACCGGAACCGGCCACGCCCTGCGTCGCCGCCCCCTGCAGTGCCTTGAACTCGCCGGAACCGGTCGGCACCAGCACCTGCGTGTTCAGCACGCCGACGGCCGCCTCCACGCCGGGCATCCGGGCGGCCTGCTCCGCCGCGTCCACCGGGAGCCCGGCAGGATCGGTGACCACATGATCCGCGGTGATGCCCCCACGCAGCTGGTCATCGGCGACGTGGCGTTCGCTCGTATTCATGAAGACGAGCGTCGAGGCGAAGGCCACGGCGAGCACGATCGGGGTGATCGCGGACGCCAGGCGGCGGGCGTTGGCGCGGGAGTTGGCGGCCGCGAGCGAAGCGGCGGGGCCCGCACCGCGCAGCGGCAGGCCGAACAGGCCCGCGCACAGCCGCGCCACCAGCGGTCCGAGCAGCCCGACGGCGAGCATGAAGCACATGACGACCCCGAGGGCGGCACCGGCGGCGTTGTCACCGGTCGAGCCGGCGGCGACACCGGTGAGCGTCGCGCCGCCGACCAGAGCTGCCAGGCCCAGGACGGTACAGACGACGCCGGGTCGCAGCCGCTCGACCGACGCCTCGGTCAGCGCCTGTTCCGGCTTGATCTTCGCTGGCCTGCGCCCGGCGATCCAGCCGGCGCCGAGCGCGGTCAGCAGCCCCGCGCCGACGGCGATGAGCAGGGGGATGCCGGAGACGTGCACCTGTACGGCCTCGGGGATCGCGCCGCGGTCCTGCAACTGCCCGAACCACCAGTGGGCGAGCCCGATCCCGGGCAGGGTGCCGAGGATCCCGGCGAGCGGCGCGACGAGCAGCGCTTCGGAGGCGACCGCTCGGCGGATCTGCCGCGGGGTGGCGCCGATGGCGCGCAGCAGCGCGAACTCGCGGGCCCGCTGCCCGACCGACAGCGCCACGGTGCCGGCCGCGGTGAAGACGGCGACGATGGCGGCGATGCCGCCGAACGGGCCGCCGATGCCGAAAAGGGTGTCCTTGGCGTAGGCGAGGCCCGGGTCCTCGATGGCGCCGCGGTCGTCGCCGGTGTGCACCTGGGCGCCGGAGCCTGCCAGGGCTTTCTTGACGGAACCGGCGAGGGCGCCCGGGTCCGTGCCGTCCTTGGCCAGCACGGCGATGGCGTCCGCCCTGCCGGGGTGGCCCGCGAGCGTGGGCGCCTGGGAGTCGGCGAACCAGGCGGTGGCGCCTGCGGCGCCGGTGCCGCGGGCGGTGTCGGCTGCCGCGGCCTCGGCGATGCCGGCGACGCGGAAGTCCTGCCGTCCGGCGGCGGTTTCGAGCGCGATGGTGTCGCCGACGGACATCGTAGCGGCGCGGGTCGCGCCGGCGTCGAGCACGACCGCGCCGACGGTCGGCGCGGTGCCCTGGATCAGCGCGGAGCCGGTGAAGGCGTGCGATCCCCATCCGTGCGCGGTGAGCGGACCGTCCACGGCCCGTACCGGGAACGTGAAGTCCGGCACCGCCGCCTGCGCACCCGGCACCTGCGCGGCCTTCGCCGCGAGCGCGGCGTCCACGCGTGCCGTGTCCGGCAGCGGCACCGCCTCCTTCTCACGGTCCTCGCCGCTGCCCGTCACGACGTACCTGTACTGGTCGGCCGCGGCGACGACCGGCACCTTCGCGTACCGCTCCGCCGGCACCGACGCGCGCATACCGGTCTCGAGCAGGATGCCACAGGCCGAGACGATCAGCGCGGACATCACCAGCGCGACGAACGTCCCCGCGAACGACGCGGGCTTGAATCGGACCGCGGCGCGGGCAAGTCCATTGGGCTTCAGCATCATGCCGCCGCCCCCGCCATCGCGCCCGCGAAGGCGGTACGGGCCGTGAGCGCCGTCATCCGCGCCGCGATCTGCTGCGCCGAGCCGCGCTCCAGCTGATCGGCGAACGCGCCGTCGGCGAGGAAGAGCACGCGGTCCGCCCAGGCGGCTGCCGCCGGGTCGTGGGTGACCATGACGACGGTGGCGCCCAACCGGTCGACGGCGTGCCGGAGCAGACCGAGGACCTCGGCCGCCGTACCGGTGTCGAGGGCGCCCGTAGGCTCGTCGGCGAAGATCACGTCCGGCGACGTGACCAGGGCACGGGCGACTGCGACGCGCTGCTGCTGGCCGCCGGACAGCTCGGCGGGCCGGCGCCGAGCCTTGTCGGCGAGGCCGACCCGGGCGAGCACCTCGGCGGCGCGGTGGTGGTCCTGGCGGCGGCCGGAGAGCCGCATCGGCAGCAGCACATTCTGCTCCACGGTCAGCGACGGCAGCAGATTGAAGGCCTGGAAGACGAAGCCGAGGCGGCCGCGGCGCAGCTCGGTGAGCTCGTTCTCGCTCATACCGGTGATCTCGGTGCCGCCGAGGCGTACGGATCCGGTGGTGGGCCGGTCGAGCCCGGCGGCGCACTGCAGGAAGGTGGACTTGCCAGACCCCGACGGGCCCATCACCGCGGTGAACGTGCTGCGGGGAAGGGCAAGGTCGATGCCCGCGAGGGCATGCACGGCGCCGCTGCCGCGGCCGTACCGCCGCCGGACGTCGCGCAGTTCGACGGCGAGCCCGGGATCGGTGGCCGGGGCCTCCGGTCGCGCGTCCGCCGCGTGCCGCTTGCGACTGCGTAGCCTCATGTTCCTGCCTTTCGTGATCTTCATGTGGCGATGCAGTGGAGTGTGCGGCAGCGGCTGCGCGCCGCGCGTCATACCCGGGAGCCGATGTCCGCTCCCTACGGCTGTAGGGGTGTGGAGCGGGGATCCCTACGGCGGTAGGGGATGGAGCCAGGGAAGGCCCTGCCCCGCCTACTTGCCCGGCGCCACCAGGCCCGATTCGTACGCGAAGACCACCGCCTGGGCACGGTCGCGCAGGTCGAGCTTGGTGAAGATGCGGCTGACGTGCGTCTTCACCGTCTGCTCGGCCAGCACCAGCGTCGCCGCGATCTCCGTGTTGGACCGGCCGCGGGCCACCAGGGTGAGGACCTCGGTCTCCCGTTGGGTCAGGGCCTTCAGCCGCAGCGCCGGCTTGCCCCCGGCGGCGGGAACCTGCTTGGCGAAGTCCGCGATGAGGCGGCGCGTCACGGAGGGTGCGAGCAGCGCGTCGCCCGCGGCCACGGTCCGTACCGCCGCGACGAGGTCGTCCGGCGGCGCGTCCTTGAGCAGGAAGCCGCTCGCGCCCGCCCGCAGCGCCTCGTAGACGTAGTCGTCGACGTCGAAGGTGGTGAGCATCAGCACGCGCGGACGATGCGTCACCCCCGGCGGGGGCGAGAGAATCCGGCGCGCGGCCTCCAGGCCGTCCATCTCGGGCATGCGGACGTCCATCAGCACGACGTCGGGGTGGGTGCGCCGGCTCAGCTCCACGCCCTGCGTACCGTCGGGGGCCTGGCCGACCACGTCGATGTCGCTCTGGGCGGCGAGCAGCGCGGCGAAGCCGGCCCGCACCATGGCCTGGTCGTCGACGATGACGACGCGCGTCGTCACGTGAAATTCCTTTCGGCCAGCGGGAGATGGGCGGCGACCCGGAAGCCGCCGTCCGGCAGCGGCCCCGCGTCGAGGGCACCGCCGGCGAGCCGCACCCGCTCGCGCATGCCGACGAGGCCATGCCCGGTATCCCCCTTCTCCAGCGGCGCTGCGGGCGGCTCGGGCGGTGGGCCGTTGACGACGAGGACGGTGAGCTGCTCCCCGTCCTCCGACAGCACGACCCGTGTCAGGGCACCCGGCGCATGCCGCACGACATTCGCGAGGGCCTCCTGGACGATGCGATACGCGGACAGGCCCACCGCCTCGGGCACGTCGGCGTCGCAGGGGGTGAACTCCACCGGTCCGCTGACCCTCGCCGTCGCGTTCACCAGCTGTCCGATCCGGGTCAGGCCCGGCTGGGGTGCGAGCTCGCCATGTG
Organism: Actinomadura sp. NPDC023710; assembly: GCF_040639875.1. Taxonomy (NCBI): domain Bacteria; kingdom Bacillati; phylum Actinomycetota; class Actinomycetes; order Streptosporangiales; family Thermomonosporaceae; genus Actinomadura; species Actinomadura sp. NPDC023710. The sequence goes on along the minus strand of NZ_JBFAGB010000074.1, from coordinate 4,550 downwards.
TCTCCTCGTTGCGCAGTACGCCCAGGAGCCGTCGCATCTCGCCGAGCGACTCGCGCGCGGTCGCCGCGATGGACGTGAATTCCTCCCGCTCCGCCGGCGGCAGTCCGTTGAGGCGGTACGCCGCGGTGTCGGCCTGGACCGTGATGACGGACATGTGGTGCGCCACCACGTCGTGCAGCTCGCGCGCGATGCGGGCGCGTTCCTCCAGCAGCGTCCGCCGGCCGCGCTCGGCCTCGCTGATCGTCTCCTGCTCGGCCAGCCTGCGCTGTGCCACGTACCGCTCGCGGAGCGCGCCGCCGAGCACGAGCGCGACGCCGCTGAGGATGGTGAGCAGTGTGCCGTTGCCGCTCCTGCCGTCGGGCGCGGCGAACTCCAGGCCGACGCCCGCGCCCGCCGTCGCCAGCCACACCAGCAGCAGCGTCCGGCGCGACTCGCGCAGGCCGAGGGCGAGGCAGAGACCGACGTACCCGACGATCGTCATGGGCGGGAACGGCCACAACAGCCGCTCTTCGAAGTCGACGGAGAGCAGGGCGAGCGCCCCGGCCACGTTCGCGGCGAAGACCACGTACCAGGCCCGCAGCGGTCGCACGACGGCGAGCAGTAGCGGTGCCGTTTGTGCGACGGCCAGCCCGCTCGCGATGCCGCCGTTCAGCCCGTAGTCGACGCTGAGCACCTGGATGGTGGTGGGCAGCAGGGCGAAGAACAGTACGCATGCCACGGCCCACGGCAACAGCCGTACCCACCGACGTGAAGCCTTCGCGAGCAGTGCGCCCGGCGGCCTCTCCTCCTCTGGCCTCATAAGCAGCAATTTTACACTACACCGTACAGTGTAGTGAGGCTACGATGTTCCCATGCCGACCACGAAGACCCTGCGTACGGGGTCCATGCGGAAGCGGGCCGCCATCCTTGCGGCGGCCCGTGAGCTGTTCCTCGGCGACGGCTTCGACCGCTCCAGCGTCGACGCGGTCGCCGCCCGGGCCAAGGTGTCCAAGCGGACGGTCTACGACTACTTCGGCGACAAGCAGACGCTGCTCAAGGCGGTCGTCGACGACATCGGCCAGTCGCTGATCAACGCCATCCAGCGCACCCTGGACGACACCCTCACCGACCGCACCGAGGCGGCCGACCTCGAGGACGCCCTGGTGACGTTCTCGATGCGCATCGCCACCGACATGCTCGGCTCGGCCGAGTACGCGACGCTGCAACGACTGGTCCGGGCGGAGTCCGGCCACCTGCCGCGCAGGGGATACAGCTCCATGGCCAACAGCCCCGACGAGGCGCTCGCCGAGCGGTTCGCCGCCTTCGCCGAGTCCGGACTGCTCAACGTCCCCGACCCTCGGCTTGCGGCCGACCAGTTCATCGCGCTGACCTTCGGCGTCGCGCTGGACCGGCTCGGTTCCGCGAATGCCGCAGAGGACACCCGCGTCCAGCCGCTACTCGTCGAGGGTGTGCGCACCTTTCTCCGGGCCTACCGAACCCCGTAGGCAGGCGCGTGTAAGCGGTCGAGGATGTGGTCGCGCTTCTACTCCTACCCGAAGTCCGCGGCCGTGTAGGGGAGCGCCCTCCCCACGCCGTAGCGGGTCCACCGGTGGGAGCCGGTCACCTCCCGCCAGCGGGACGCGCCCATCGCGAGGCTGACGAGCCAGCCACCAGCGTCGCCTCCACCCGCTACGGGCAGGCCATGACCCGCATTCTCCAGCGGGCCCCGGCCACCCGCACCAGCTCGGGCAACCCGACCGGGCGGGGCGCCCAGCAGCGGTAACAGGCCACCTCGGACGGGGCGGAGATCGAGCGGCGGGCCAGCAGCCACTCACCGTCCAGGCCGATCCATGCCCAGCCGTGGTACCGCTCGCACCTGGCGCCGGGCCCGGCCGAGTACCGCTGCCACGCCCCGGCGTCCCGGGCGGCGAACGCATGATCGACGCGGGTCTTGGTCCCGCTCAGCACTACCGGATGGTCGGCCTGGGGAGCGCGGTCGGTCTTCCTGACCGACGCCTCGCCCGAAGGCCTCTCGTACTGCTGGCGGACGTCTGCGTCGCAATCATGTGGAGCGTCCCGGCGGTTGTCCAGACCCTGATGCAGAGCCCGGCGATGGCGACCGCCGACCTGAGCAGCCCGGGAGACCCTGATCTGCGGTGGGTCGCGATGCCGCCCGCGTTGATCGAGGACGCGTGGACGGCGCCTGCGGTCTCGTGTAGAGCGATCTCAGCGGGAAGGGGGCTTCTGCTGCGCTAGGGAGGCGTGGGAGCCAGTTTGGGGAGCCACCGCAATCAGGCTCCCATCGACTCGCCACTTAGTCATGCAGTGGGGGCGGGACGATGCCTAATCCCACCCCCACCGACATGACGGGTCGCTAGTCGCCCGGTGGTCTTCCCGCCCTGGGGTTCGTTGGCGCACAGGAAGGGATGCCCTTGGATTCGAGGTAGTGCTCAACGGTGAGACTGGCCGGCATTTCCCAGTGCGACGCGCGAGATCCGCTCGCATCCCACGCGCTCGCCCGGCCTCTCGCCGCGCTCGACCGCCTCCAGCAGGTCGTTCAGGCCGCCGTCGCGCGGCACCGGTACCCCGAGCCGCTGGTAGACGTCGAGCCCGATCTGGCTGCGCTCGTCCAGGCCGAGCATCCCCGACTCCACATCCCAGTAGTAGCCGGTGAACTCCTCGCCGGGCTCCAGCAGCACCGAAGCCTCAGCCACTTGGCCGGCGATCGAAGACCGGGGATCTTGGAGATCCTTGGTGGATACGCGGCCCACGAAGACCGTCTGGATGGCCGCAGGTCCACCGCACCTGGTAGCCGGGCAGATCACTCAAGTCGATGGGTGCCTCGAACACAGGAAGGGGGGCCTTTCACGCGAAACGGGGGCATCACCGATCAACCCGGGCACACCGGGCCTCCCACGATGTGGGACCACCCCCACATGCGTGGGGAGCAATGACCGTCGACGCGCAGCGCCCCAAACCGGCCACGAACCACTCCCGCGTGCGCGGGGAACACCCCCCCGCGAACGATCCGGCGATCCGCAGCCTGTCCGGGGGCTGGACTTTCAGCTCGAGCCGCAGGTGTGGTGTCTCCATGAATGGGGGCCCACCCCCGCCAGGGGGTGGACTCGTACCCGTGGCCGGGCCAAGTCCCGCAGATCGGCGTGGGTAGGGCGTCTCGGGGGAGCGGCGCGCCCGGCCCGGTTCGGATGATCGACGACAAGCCGTGCCCAGGCGCACGCGTCCCGCACTGTCGAGATCCTCGCCGGACTTCAGGGCATGGGCGGCCAGCCGCAGCAGGCATGTCGGCGTGGCGTCGGAGCTGTTGCTTCTGCGTCGTCCAGGGGCGGCGCCGACTGGACATGGATCGAGTGGGCCAGCGCCGACGCCGAGCTGAACGAGCTCCGCAGTTCACTCAGATAGCCCGGCGACCGCCTGTCCTTGGCCAAGGTCAACCGCGATACGGTTCGAACGTGATCAGCGAAGGAGGGGCTCAGCTCGGAAGTCAGGCCGCGCAGCGCCTGGTCCAACTGGCCTGCTGCGTGATCGAGGCAGGCTTGACCGAAGCAGAGTTCACTCGCATCGAGCACGAGTACGGATTTGAATTCGCCAACGACCACCGCGCCTTCCTCGCCGCCGGACTGCCCGTCCACCGACCCCGGGAAGAGAAGCCGGGCACCAGCTACGCGTGGGAAAGACCATGGCCGGACTGGCGCAACAGCGACCCCGACGAACTCCGCCGACACCTCAACTGGCCGATCGACTTCCTGCTCGAGGACCTCCAGCACGGGCACTGGCAACCCGCCTGGGGCGAACGGCCGGATTCCAACGAAGCGGCCGTCGACCTGGCACGATCGCAACTGGCCGAGGCGCCGAAGATGATCCCCGTCTATGGGCACAGATTCTTGCCCGCAGGCCACGGCACCTTCGGCCACCCGGTCTTGTCGATCTGGGGCAGCGACATCATCTACTACGGCGCCGACTTGCTCGACTACATCAGCCAGGAATTCGAAGAACCTCGGCCCGAGCTCCCCGAAGACTGGGCGCCTCAAGCCACCGTGCCGTTCTGGCGCGACTACGTCTGAGGCCACGCCGCCCCCGCGGACGTACAAGGGCTTGTTCCTGGAGGATCCACTGGCGGTGCCGTGGCCGGTCGTCGACTATCTGGCGGGGCAGCTGGAGATCGGCGATCCCTCCCAGGTGAAGCGGTACGTCGTGCGCCCGCAGACGGCCTACGACCACGCGTGGATGATCCGCGATGCCTACGGCTACCGGGTGTTCGAGGATCGTGAGTCGTGGCAGGAGCGCGTTCTGGCGAAGCGGTTCCTGACGTTCCTGCATGGGCGGGCGTGGACGCACTCGGAGGGGCCGACGGCGCTGTTCGAGCAGTCGGCGGGGTGGTTGCGGCGGAATCGGGTGCTGCTCCCGGGGGGTGTCGGTGCTGGAGCGGCTGGTCGGCAGTGTCCCGGGCGTCAGGCGGCGACGCGGTTGCCTCGGCGCCAGATCGCGCGGGTGCTGAGGGTGTCGGCGATGGTCGTGGTGGGGTCGCCGTCGACCAGGAGCAGGTCGGCGCG
>NZ_JBFAGB010000073.1:0-26531 GCF_040639875.1 Actinomadura sp. NPDC023710 | reverse complement strand
CACCTCGGTCACACCATCGCCCACCGACTCCACGACCCCGGCGGCCTCGTGCCCGAGCAGGAACGGGAACTCGTCGTTGATCCCGCCCTCGCGGTAGTGCAGGTCGGTGTGGCAGACCCCGCACGCCTGGACCTGCACGACCGCCTCACCCGGACCCGGGTCCGGCACGACGATCGTCTCGATCCGCACCGGCTGTCCCTTGCCGGGTGCGACGACCCCGCGTACCCGCTGCGCCATGCTGCCGCCTCTCGTCGTCTCGATCTCCCCCCGACCCTACCCACGCCCCGCCCGCCGTCCTCGTCACTTCCGGCCGGGGGACCCTCTCAGGTAGCGGACGCGAGATCACCTGCTGGCGCGATGCGGGTCCGGGCGGGCGGGCACGAGGCTCACCCCCATGACGAACACCATGACCCGCCTGACCGCCGGGATGCTCGCCGCCGCCGCGATCACGGCCGCCGGCGTCGCCGCCGCGTCCGCCGGGGCGTTCGAGCGCCCGGCCACCGATCGCAAGGCGGGGGCCGTCGCTCAGCAGAGCGCCGCACGCGGACATCTGGTCTCCGCGACCCACCTCACCACCATGTCCGCGGACAGGGTCCGTACCTGGCTGGCGTCCGATGACTTCGACACCGCGTCCGTCCGCCATGGCGTGGACACCTACCGGCTCGTCTACCGGACGGTCGACACCCGGGGCCGCGCGACGACCGCCACGGGTCTGGTCGCCCTGCCTCGCAGCCGGGACCGCCGCCTCGCCACGGTCTCCTACACGCACGGCACCATGAGCTACAAGCCGGACGCCCCCTCGAAGACGAAGGAGGTCTGGGGCCCCGGCGCGGCCGTCACCTATGCCGCGGCCGGGTTCGCGGCGGTCGCGCCCGACTACCTCGGCCTGGGCGAGGGGCCGGGCGTCCATCCCTGGAAGGACGTGCCGTCGGAGACGAGCGCGTCGCTCGACATGCTCCGCGCCGCGCGCCACTTCGCCCCGCGCGCGGGCCGCGCCCTGGACGGCCGGGTCTTCGTCACCGGCTTCTCGCAGGGCGCCTCGTCCGCCCTCGGGCTGGCGCGGGTGCTGCAGGGCGGCGCCGACCCGCACTTCCGCCTCCGCGCAGTGGCCCCTATCAGCGGCGGGTACGACTTCCGGGGCGCGGAACTGCCCGCCCTGCTGAGCGGGGAGCTCCCTGCGAAACTGTCGGTCGTCTACACGTCGTACCTGCTCACCTCCTGGAACCGCATTCACGGAGGCATCTACACGACCCCCTCGGAGCTGTTCCGCAAGCCCTACGCCGACCGCGTCGAGAAGTACTTCGACGGTACGACGCCCGGGGCCGTCATGTTCGACGGCCTGCCGAACAAGCTCAGCGATCTCCTCACTCCCCGCGGCCTTGCGGTGCTGCGCCACCCGTCCGGCACGTTCGCCGAGGCCCTGCGCGTGGACGCGGAGGTCTGCACGGCCTGGACCCCGCGCATCCCGGTCCGCCTCTACAAGATGGCCGGGGACGAGCAGGCGGTCACCGCCAACACCGACCACTGCGCCGCGGAGTTCCGCGACCGCGGCGTCACCGTGCCCGTCGTCGAATTGGGCGACCGGCTCTACGGCGGCTCCCGCCACCTCGGATCCAACCTCGCGGGCACCGCCCGGATCGTCCGCTGGTTCGGCGAGCTCAGCTGAAGTGGATGGCCTGCAGCTTGTCGGCGGCGTCGCGGTCGAGGACGGTGACGCCGGTGGCGGGCGGCAAGGGGGCGCCGCCGCGGGCCCGGGCGATCAGGGGGCGCCAGCGGCGGCAGTGGCGGGCCCACGCGGTCGAGGTGACGACGCGGCCGCGCGCGTACTGGCCGGCGCGGGCGGTCTCCGGCGCGACGTCGATGAGGATCAGGTGCAGCCGCCCGCCGCGGCGGTGGGCCAGCCAGGCGAAGCAGTGCAGGATGTGCGGCCAGGTGCCGCGGGTGTGGGCGACGACGCCGTGCCCGGCGACGATCGCGCGGCCGATGCGCCAGACGTGGGTGGACTGGACGATCGGGGTCCGCAACCGGACGGGCAGCGGCCTGAGGAAGCGCGCCCACCAGTTGCGGGACTGGCGTGAGTCGATCACCCGGACGTCCCCGGCGCGCACCGGGGTCGTCTCGTCGCCGCGCAGCCCGTACAGGCGGTTGAGCAGGGTGCTCTTGCCGGCGCCGGGCAGGCCGGCGACCAGCACCAGCGAACCCGCCGGGTAGCGCAGCGCAGGTCCCGTGTTCGCTTCGTTGGGTTGGGGAATGACCGACTCCTGGTCTCGAACCGGAAGTGTGTTGGGGCCAACGAACGTCCCCCACCACTTGTTCCGGCCCGAGCAGGAAGTGTCACCAGCCGCGGGCGCGCCACTCCGGGATTGAGGGGCGCTCCCGGCCGAGCGTCGAGTCCTTGCCGTGGCCCGGGTAGAACCAGGTGGCGTCGGGCAGGCGGTCGAAGACGCGCTCCTCCACGTCCGAGAGCAGTTGCCGGAACCGCGTCGGGTCGCCCCAGGTGTTCCCGACGCCGCCCGGGAAAAGGCTGTCGCCGGTGAACAGGTGCGGGCGGTCGGCCAGCTCGCCGCCGGCGTCGTACAGCAGCGCGATCGAGCCGGGCGTGTGGCCGCGCAGGTGGATGACGTCGAGGGACGCCTGCCCGACCGCGACGGTGTCGCCGTGCTCCACGGGCTCGGCGACCGGCTCGGGGAGGGGGGCGGTGTCGCGCGGGTGCGCGACGACCGGCGCGCCGGTCGCCCGCGCCACCTCGCTCAGCGCCATCCAGTGGTCCTCGTGGCGGTGCGTGGTGACGATCCGCGCGAGGGGGCCGTCGCCGATCAGCTCCAGCAGCCGGGGCGCCTCGTTCGCCGCGTCGATCAGCAACTGCTCTCCGGTCGCGGTGCACCGCAGCAGGTAGGCGTTGTTGTCGTACGGACCGACCGAGACCTTCGTCACCCGCAGCCCGGGCAGCTCGCGGACGTCCGGACGCCCGCCGGCCTTGACGTTACCGGTGTAGGTCATGCGCCCTCCCCGTCGATCGTTCGAAGACCATCTTCCATCATCGGCCCCCGTGATCATCCGCGACCCGGTCGCACGCCTGGAATGAGTCACCAGACGCAGCCGAACCGTGCGCTGCCGGACGGACTCTCCCCCCTTTTCACCGCACCATGAGAACTGGAAGATCAGGTTCGACGGACGTCGGCGGCGACGGCGGGAGGTGACCGGATGATCGGCGACGACCCGGGCGTCCGGCCGGGCAGCTTCTGGGAGCGGCTGGCCCCCACCGACCGGCAGGCGCTGCGCGCCATGGGCCGCCGCACCGACATCCCGCCCGGCGGCATGCTGTGCCACCAGGGGACGGTCGCGCCGGCCGTCTACGTCGTGTTCAAGGCGTCGCCGCGGGCCGCGAGCAACGCGGTGGCCAAGGAGTTCGTGGACTCCAGCGACGGCGACGAGTCGATCATCGACCTGTTCGGCGCGGGCGACATGGTCGGGGTCCTCGGTCCGTGGGGGCATCCGCAGCGCGCCACGGTCGCCGCGCTGGACCACGTCACGGCGCTGCGCGTGGACCGCGGCAAGTTCCGCAGCCTGCTGGCGGCGAGCCCGCAGGTCGCCGAGGCGATGATGCACGCCGTCTCCGAGAGCGTCACCTACGGCGGCCGCCGGCACGCGGTGCGGGCCGCCGACCATCCCCAGCGGCTCGCCTACCACCTGCTGGAGCTGGCGTACCGGTTCGGCGAGCCCGCCCCCGGGCAGGGCACGCGGATCCCCCTGCGGCTCAGCCAGGCGGAGCTGGCGAACTGGGCGGGGGTCTCCCGCGAGACGCTGGTGCGCTGGTTCCGGGCGTGGCGGGCCAAGGGCATCCTGGACCAGCGGGCCCGCCCGCTGACGGTCCTCGACGTCGAACGGCTCCGCCGCGCCGCGAGCCCCTGGGGCGACGACTGGCCGGCCGCCGAGACCGAGCGCTCGCCCGAGGACGCGCTGGGGCAGGGCGCCGGGATCGCCGCGCGCGAACCGGTGCGCCTGGGAGCGCCGGCCGGGCCGCCCGCCGTACGCCTCCCCGCCGACAACCCCTACTTCGCCGGGCGCGTGGTCAGCCTCGGCAAGCTCGATCTGCTGGTCGGCCAGTCCGTGTGGCCGCGCGCCGTCGTGGTCCAGGGAATGGCGGGCGTCGGCAAGACCACGCTGGCGCTGCACTGGGCGCACCGGGTCGTCGACCGCTTCCCCGACGGCGTCCTGTTCGCCGACCTGCGCGGCACGTCCCGCAGCCCCGTCACCCCGGCGGAGGCGATGGGGCAGGTGCTGCGCGCGGCGGGCGTGCCCGGCGACCAGGTCCCGCGTACGCAGGCGGAGCTGGCGGCGCAGTGCCGGTCCCTGCTCGGCGACCGCCGGATGCTGCTGATCCTCGACAACGCCGCCCGGCCCGAGCAGATCAGGCCGCTGCTGGCGGCGATGGCCTCCGGGCTGGTGGTCGTGACGAGCCGCCGGCGGCTGCCGGCCCTGCTCGAAGACGCCGACGTCCGGACGCTGGAACTGCGGGAGATGGCGACGCAGGAGGCCGTGGACCTCATCTCCAACGTCCTCGGGGTGGGCGACCCCCGTCTCCGGGAGGAGGACAAGGCTGTCGAGCGGCTCGCCCGCGAGTGCGGCCACCTGCCGCTCGCCCTCGGCGTCATGGCCGGGCGGCTGGCCGAGAACCCCGGCGAGTCGATCGCCGGGACCGTCCGGGAGCTGGCCGCCCGGGACGTCCGGGACGCCGCGCCGTACGGGCCGGGCCTCGCGGGGGCGGGCCTGGGCGACGGCGCGGCGCCCGGCACGTCGGGGACGGCGCTGCTGGCCGTTCTCAGCCCGACGTTCGACGTCGCCTACCGGAGCCTGCGCCGCGGGCAGCGCGAGGCGTTCCGCAGGCTCGGCCTGGTCACCGGCCCCGACTTCACGCCCACCGCCCTCGCCGCCTTGCGCGACGGCACGGTCGGCGAGGCGCGCGAATGCCTGGAGGGACTGCGCCAGGCGTACCTGGTGCACGACGTGGGGCCGGACCGCTACCGGATGCACGACCTGCTGCGCGACTTCGCCCGCGAACGGGGCCTGCGCGAGGACTCCGACGGCGAACTCCAGGCGGCGCAGCGGCGGCTGCTGGCCGGCTACCTCGCCGAGGCGCGCCACGCGGGGGACGCCATGGCGGCGCGGTCCCGTCCGAGGGCGCATCCGGGGGAGGCGCAGGGACGTCCGTCCGCCGCCGCGGAGCGCGCCGCCGGGCTCGCCTGGTTCGAGGCCGAGCGGCGCAACCTGGTCGCCGCGGTGCACCAGGCCGCCCGGCTCGGCCTGCACCGGACGTGCTGGGAGCTCGCCGACGCGCTGTTCGACTTCCAGGAGTTCCGCCGCTACAGCGAGGACAGCATCGCCGTCCACCAGGCGGGCCTGCACGCCGCCCGCACCGAGGAGGACTGGGCGGCCGCGGCCGTCATGCTCCACAACCTGGCGATGGCGCACTTCGAGCTGGGCGACTCCGTCCAGGCCATCGGATACGGGGAGGACGCGCGTCGCGGGTTCCGTGCCGCCGACCCGCCCGACCGCTACGGGGAGGCCGCCACCCTGGCCACCCTGGCCGACGTCCACGTGGCGCTGGGGCGCTACCTGACGGCGATCGACCACGCGCGGCGCTCCCTCGCCGTCCACGGGCAGCTGCAAGACGACGCGGGAACGGCCAAGGGCCACGACATCCTGGCCAGGGCATACCTGGGCCTCGGCGACTACGAGACGGCTCTGGACCACGCCGCCAAGGCGCTCGATGTCCGCCGCCGTACGCAAGACCAACCGGGAGTGGCCGAGACCCTGCTCACCGTGGCCCAGGTACACCGCCGCCAGGGGAACGTCCACGGCGCGGTCTCGCACGCTCTGGAGGCGCTCGCCATCCGGCAGGAACTCGCCGACATGCACGGCGCCGCGCAGGCGCTGACCGAGCTCGCGCGGATGAACGCCGCGCTCGGCCTGCGCGACCTGGCGCAACAGGACGCCGAGCAGGCGCTGCGCACCTACCGCGCCCTCGGCGCCCGCCACGGGGAGGCGCGGGCGCTGACCACGCTCGGCATGCTCATGTGCGACGCGACGCGGTTCGCCGAGGCGTTCACCTACTGCGGGCAGGCGCTGCGGCTGCACCGCGACACCAGCGACCGCCACGGCGAGGCCGAGGCGCTCGCGCAGATCGGGATCGTCCACTGGCGCCTCGGGCGGTACCGCGAGGCGCGCGAGCACCTCCTGCGCGCCCTGGAGATCCGCCGCGAGATCGGCGACCAGCACGGCGAGGCCAACGACCTGGAGCACCTGTCGGTGGTGATGCGGCGCCTCGGCCGCCACCAGGAGGCGTTCGTCCTCGGCCTGGAGGCCCTGGACCTGTGGCACCGGCTCGGCGCGCGGGGCGGGATGGCCGGCACGCTCGGCAGCCTGGCCCGCACGTACTCGCGGCTCGGCCTGCCCGAGGACGCCGAGCGCGCCGCCCGGCAGGCGCTGGGCTTCCGCGAGTCCGGCGGCGACTGGTACGGCCTCGGCGTCGGCATGGACACCCTCGCCGCCGTGCTGCGCCGCGCCGGCCGTCCCGAGGAGGCCCTGGAGCGGGAGCTGGAGGCGCTGCGCATCCTCGGCGAGGTCGGCGACCGGCACAGCGAGGCCGTCGCCCTGGTCCACCTCGCCGCCATCCACCTCGACCTCGGCCGCGCCGGCGAGGCACTCGCGACCGGGCGGTGCGCCCTCGACCTCGCCGCCGAGCTCGGCGCCACCCGCGAGCAGGCCCACGCCCTGCACGGCATGGCCCGCGCGTCCCAGCTGACCGGCGAGCACGCCCGCGCGGTGGAGCACGTCACCGCCGAGATCGCCATCCGCCGCGAGACCGACGACCAGCGGGGCCTGCGGCGGGCGCTGGAGCTGCTGCGCGACTCCCACCTGGCCCTCGGCGACCAGGCCGCGGCCGCGGACTGCGTCCGCCGCGTCCGCGCCCTGGACGGCCTGCTCGCCCCGGAAAGACCGCTCGACGTGTGACCGATGACGTGGTCGGCCGGCCCCGGGGCGCGTTCACTGGACCGCAACGCAAGCGATCATGAAGCCCGGGGCCCGGCCGGATCCGGGTCCGGTGAGGAGGCGAGATGCAGACCCCCCGGTTCTGGGACGCGCTGACCCCCCGCGCCCAGGAGGCCCTGCGGCGGGCGGGCGCCCCGGTGCTGATCAGGCCCGGTGCGTTCCTGACGCGCGAGCACACCCGCGCCGCCCAGGTCTTCGTCCTGCGGTCCGGGGCGGTGAAGGTCTGGGTGGACCGGGACGGCGAGACCGCCATCCTCGACGTCCTCGGCCCCGGCGACCTGGTGGGGGAGCTGGAGGCGGTGGACGGCGGGGCCCGGCACGCCAACGCCGAGGCGCTGACGCGGGTCGAGGCCCTCGTCCTGCCCGCCGCGCGGTTCCGGGGCGTCCTGGACGCCCAGCCCGGCTCGGTGTGGGCCGTCGCCGCCGTCCTCGCCGAACGGCTCCGCGACGCCAACGAGCTGCGCGCCGCGCACTTCCCCGACGATCCCGAGCGCCGCCTCGCCGGCCGGCTCCTGCGCCTCGCGGCGCGGTTCGGCTCCCCGGTCAAGCGGGAGCGCCCGGACGGCGTGACCGAGGAGGGCGTCCTCGTCCAGGTCCCGGTCACCCAGCAGGATCTCGGCCGCTGGGCCGGCATGGGCCGCCGCAAGGTCGCCCAGATCCTGGCGGCCGAGCCGGTGCGCGGCTGCGTGACCGTCGCCCGGAGCGCGATCGCCGTCCGCTCCGCGGACGCCCTGCACCGGCTCGCGGGCGACGACCCTCCCTAGGCCGACGGCCCTTCCCCGGGCCCCGGCCCTCTCACCGGCCCGACTCCTCCGAGAACCGGGAGGGCTCGTGCGGCCAGGGCGGCGGCGCGGGCAGCGGGCCGTCAGGGCGGAGGTGCACGCCCGCGCCGTCCGACCGTCCGCTCAGCCAGCCCAGCAGCGCCCGCCCGGAGCCGGACGCCTCAGGGCCGCCGGGCGTCCAGCCGAGCTCGGCGGTCTCGCCGGAGTCGGTCGCGGTGATCCGCAACCCGGCCAGCTCCCCGAGGAGCCGGTCCGGCAGCGCCGCCATGTCCGCCAGCGTGGCCGCCGCGGACCACCGGACGTAGGGCTCGGGCCAGTCGGCGGGGCCGTACCCGGCGGCGAGGTCGACGTGGTGGGCCTCCACCTCGTTCCAGCGGCGGAACACCGTGTACCAGGCCGGATGGGGCCAGCCCATCATCGCGCGCACCGGCGCGCTGCCGGCGCTCTCGGGCAGTGACCGGGCCTGCTCGGAGAAGCGCGCCTGCGTCGCCCGGACGTCCGCGACCAGCTCGCCGCGGCCGCGTCCCGCGCCCGCGGCGACGTCGGCGTTGCGCCGCTCCAGGCTCGGGTACTGCGGGATCTCCGTCCCCGTTCGCGCCGCTTCGAGCAGGTTCCACAGGGAGTCGGCGTTGCGCGCGATGTGCGTCGCCACGTGCCCGCGGCTCCACCCCGGCAGCGCGGACGCGCCCCGCAGGGCGTGGTCGGACAGCCCCTCCAGCGTCGCGGCGATCCGCTCCACGCCCGCGTCCAGCTCGTCGATCACGTCGCGCCAGTCCATGATCCCTCCTCGCCGAAAAGGACGCTCCATCCTGTCGCACCGGCCCGGCCCGCGCCAGACAATGGTGATCATGGAGCTTCCGATCTGCGTGACGTGCGGCGTCCAGTACGCCGGGCCCCGTCCGGACTGCCCGATCTGCGAGGACGAGCGGCAGTACGTCGGCTGGGAGGGCCAGAGGTGGACGACTCTGGAGGAACTGCGCGCCGGTCACCATGGCCGTGTCGCCGAGGAGGGCCCGGGCGTCGTCGGGATCGGCGCCGAGCCGTCCATCGCCATCGGCCAGCGCGCCCTCCTCCTGCGCGCCCCGTCCGGCAACGTCCTGTGGGACATGGTCACCCACATCGACGACGACCTCGTCAGCCGCGTGAACGACCTCGGCGGCGTCTCCGCGATCGCGATCAGCCACCCGCACTACTACGGCACCATGATCGAGTGGGCGCGGGCGTTCGACGCCCCCGTCCACATCCACGAGGCCGACCGCCGGTGGGTGGCCCGCCCGGACGACGCGGTCTCCTTCTGGTCGGGCGACACCCTCGAACTGGCCGACGGCCTCACGCTGATCAACGCGGGCGTCCACTTCGCGGGCGGCCAGGTCCTGCACTGGCGCGACGCCCGCGCCCTCTTCTCCGGCGACATCGTGCAGGTCGTCAACGACCGCGACTGGGTGAGCTTCATGTACTCCTACCCGAACTACATCCCCGAGCGCCCCCGCGTGGTCCGCCGCGCCCTGCGCCTCCTGGAGCCCTACGACTTCGACCGCGTCTACGGCGCCTGGTGGAAGAAGATCGTCTACAGCGGCGGAAAGGACGCCGTCCGCCGCTCTGCCGAGCGCTACCTCTCGCACGCGCTCGACGACGAGTGACCTGGGCGGTCGCGTCCACGACCGGAGTGCGTTCCGGGTGGTCGGAAGGGGTGCCGCGCTTCCGGCGGTGTTCCGGTGGCGGGCGGCGTTCGAACACGTGTACGGTGCGATGGTGCCGTCCCGACCGCTCGGATCGGCCGGGTAGCGTCATGAAATGCAGCGGCGCTCGCCGCTGTTGAGAAGTCGGGGGATCCTGCCGCACCCCGTGGCTAGCCTTGATACCGAGCCGAATCCGCAGATCGCCGCGCCCAGAAGAGGACCGGAAGAACGTGCATGACCGACTCATCGTGCGTGGAGCACGCGAGCACAACCTGAAGGACGTCTCGCTCGACCTTCCGCGGGACGCCATGATCGTGTTCACCGGTCTGTCGGGTTCGGGGAAGTCCAGCCTGGCCTTCGACACGATCTTCGCCGAGGGGCAGCGCCGGTACGTCGAGTCGCTGTCGGCCTACGCCCGGCAGTTCCTCGGGCAGATGGACAAGCCCGACGTCGACTTCATCGAGGGGCTGTCCCCGGCGGTCTCGATCGACCAGAAGTCGACCAGCAAGAATCCCCGCTCCACGGTCGGGACGATCACCGAGGTCTACGACTACCTGCGGCTGCTCTACGCCCGGATCGGGCACCCGCACTGCCCCGAGTGCGGCCGGCCGATCAGCCGGCAGGCGCCGCAGCAGATCGTCGACCGGGTGCTGGAACTGGAGCAGGGCGCCCGGTTCCAGGTGCTGGCGCCGGTGATCCGCGGTCGCAAGGGCGAGTACCTGGAGCTGTTCCGCGAGCTGCAGTCCAAGGGCTACTCGCGGGCGCTGGTCGACGGGCAGATGATCCGCCTGGACGAGCCGCCCCCGCTGAAGAAGCAGGAGAAGCACGACATCTCCGTCGTGGTCGACCGGCTCTCGGTGAAGGACTCCGCCCGCCAGCGGCTCGCCGACTCGGTCGAGACGGCCCTCGGCCTGGCGGGCGGCACGATCGTCCTCGACTTCGTCGACCTGCCCGAGGACGACGAGCACCGCACCCGGATGTACTCCGAGCACCTCTACTGCCCCTACGACGACCTGTCGTTCGAGGAGCTGGAGCCGCGCTCGTTCTCGTTCAACTCGCCGTACGGAGCCTGTCCCGACTGCACCGGCCTCGGGACGCGCATGGAGGTCGACGCCGAGCTCGTCGTCCCCGACGGGGAGCTGTCGCTCGGCGAGGGCGCGATCCAGCCGTGGTCGGGCGGGCACGTCAGCGAGTACTTCCTGCGGCTGCTGTCGGCGCTGGGCGACGCGATGGGCTTCGACCTGAACACGCCCTGGGACCGGCTGCCCGCCAAGGCGCGCAAGGCGATCCTGAACGGGCACGAGACGCAGGTCCACGTCCGCTACAAGAACCGCTACGGCCGGACGAGGTCGTACTACACGGCCTACGAGGGCGTCGTCCCCTACATCCAGCGGCGCCACGCGGAGTCCGAGAGCGACTCCAGCCGGGAGCGGTTCGAGGGCTACATGCGGGAGATCCCGTGCCCGACCTGCGAGGGTGCCCGGCTGAAGCCGGTCGTGCTCGCCGTCACCATGGGCGGGATGTCGATCGCCGAGGTGGCCGCGATGCCGATCGGCGAGGCCGCGAAGTTCCTGCTGGCGCTCGAACTGAACGAGCGCGAGACCCACATCGCCGAACGCGTCCTGAAGGAGATCAACGCCCGGCTCGGCTTCCTGCTGGACGTCGGCCTCGACTACCTCACCCTCGACCGGGCCTCGGCGACCCTCGCGGGCGGAGAGGCCCAGCGCATCCGGCTGGCGACGCAGATCGGCTCGGGTCTGGTCGGCGTCCTGTACGTGCTGGACGAGCCGTCCATCGGCCTGCACCAGCGCGACAACCACCGGCTGCTGGAGACGCTGCTCCGGCTGCGCGACATGGGCAACACCCTGATCGTCGTCGAGCACGACGAGGACACCATCGCCGCCGCCGACTGGATCGTCGACATCGGGCCGCGCGCGGGCGAGCACGGCGGCGAGATCGTCGTCTCCGGCACGGTCGAGGACCTGAAGAAGTCCGACCGCTCCCTGACCGGCGCCTACCTGGACGGGCGCCGCGAGATCGCCGTCCCGCAGATCCGGCGGCCGCGCACCAGGGGCCGCGAGGTCACCGTCAAGGGCGCGCAGCAGAACAACCTGCGCGACGTCGACGTGTCGTTCCCGCTCGGCGTCCTCACCGCCGTCACCGGTGTCTCGGGATCCGGCAAGTCGACGCTGGTCAACGACATCCTCTACAACTCGCTCGCGAAGAAGCTGAACGGGGCGAAGACCGTCCCCGGCAAGCACAAGCGCGTCAACGGCGTCGACCAGCTCGACAAGGTCGTGCACGTCGACCAGTCGCCGATCGGCCGCACCCCGCGGTCCAACCCGGCGACCTACACCGGCGTGTTCGACCACATCCGCAAGCTGTTCGCCCAGACCACCGAGGCGAAGGTGCGCGGCTACCAGCCCGGCCGGTTCTCCTTCAACGTCAAGGGCGGCCGCTGCGAGAACTGCTCCGGCGACGGCACCATCAAGATCGAGATGAACTTCCTGCCGGACGTCTACGTCCCGTGCGAGGTCTGCCACGGCGCCCGCTACAACCGGGAGACCCTGGAGGTCCACTACAAGGGCAAGACGATCTCCGAGGTGCTCGACATGCCGATCGAGCAGGCCACCACGTTCTTCGAGCCGATCACGGCGATCCACCGGCACCTGAAGACGCTGAACGACGTCGGCCTCGGCTACGTCCGGCTCGGCCAGCCCGCCCCGACCCTGTCCGGCGGCGAGGCGCAGCGCGTCAAGCTGGCGTCCGAGCTGCAGAAGCGCTCCACCGGCCGCACCATCTACGTGCTGGACGAGCCGACCACCGGCCTGCACTTCGAGGACATCCGCAAGCTCCTCGGCGTGCTGAACGGCCTGGTCGACAAGGGCAACACGGTCCTGGTCATCGAGCACAACCTCGACGTCATCAAGACCGCCGACTGGATCATCGACATGGGCCCCGAGGGCGGCTCGCGCGGCGGCACGGTCGTCGCCACCGGCACCCCCGAGGAGGTCGCCGAGGTCGAGGCCAGCCACACCGGCCAGTTCCTCAAGAAGCTCCTCGTCTGAGCCCCCGTCGGGCGGGTCGGTGCGGGACGGGTGAAGCCGTCCACCAGGATGGAACCATGGGAGACGAAGTGACGCCCGGGGCCGCCGAGGCCGCCGGGAGCGGGGGAGTCGGCCGGCGCGCGGTGCTGTGCGGGGCGGGGGCGCTCGGCGCCGCGGCGCTCGCGGGGTGCGCGTCCGGAGGCGGGGCCAAGCCCGCCGAGGACCTCAAGGGGAAGCAGATCGCGAAAGCCGCCGACATCCCGGTCGGCGGCGGCAAGATCTATGGCGACGAGAAGGTCGTGGTGACCCAGCCGAGCCAGGGCGCGTACAAGGCGTTCACGGCGGTGTGCACCCACCAGGGCTGCACGGTCGGCGGGGTGTCGAACGGGCTGATCAAGTGCCACTGCCACGGCAGCGAATTCAAGATCACCGACGGCTCGGTGGAGCGCGGCCCCGCGAAGGAGCCGCTCAAGGAGTACCCCGTGCAGGTCGAGGGCGGCGGCATCGTCGTCACCTGATCACCGTTTTGGTTCCGCTTTGAACCAACTCGCTCGCGCATCCGTGCTTCCCGGTGACGGACAGGAACCGAGAGAGGTCACCGGAGGGGCGAGAATGCCACACAGGTCCGAGACGCAGGCGGACGGAACGGAGCGCACGCCGGGGGAGGCCGCGCCAGGGGAGTCCCCCGCGGGCGGTACCCGCAGGGGACTTCTCCTCGGCGCCGGACTCGCGGGCGTGGCCGGGCTGGCGGCGGCGTGCGGCGGCGAATCGGGCGACGGCGGCTCCGGCTCCGGCTCCGGCGGCTCCGGGGACGGGAGCGGTGGCGGCGGGACGGGTGCGGCCCTGGCTTCGGTGAGCGAGATCCCGGTCGGCGGCGGCAAGGTGTTCGAGGACGCCAAGGTCGTCGTCTGCCAGCCCCGCCAGGGCGAGTTCACGGCGTTCTCCGCGACCTGCACCCACCGGGGATGCAGCGTCGGATCGGTGTCCGGAGGCACGATCAACTGCCCCTGCCACGGCAGCAAGTTCAAGATCACGGACGGGTCGGTGGCGAGCCCGCCCGCCGACGAGCCGCTGGCGGAGAAGAAGGTCACCGTCCAGGGCGGGAAGATCACGCTCGCCTGAGCGACTTCGCGCGCGCCGGGCCGTCCTCACGGGGGACGGCCCGCGCGCCGTCGGCGTGCCGTCCCTCCGCCACCTCGTCCTCGGTGGCCGGTGCCGGGTCGTCCGCCTCGGCCTCGGCGCCGTCCACGACGGGTTCGGGGCCGACGCGGAGCCGGGGGAGGGCCTCCGGATGGCGGTCGCGGATGTAGGAGACCAGGTACTCGCGAACGTCGCAGCGCAGGTCCCAGGTGCTCGCCGAGTCGGCGGCGCTCATCAGCGCGCGCACCGTGACGAGGCCGCTCGGCAAAACGTCCACCACCTGCAGCATCCACTCCCGCCGGTCCCACAGCGGGTTCTCCTTCAGCGCCGAGTACAGCTCGGCGCGCAGGTCCTCGACCGGGACCGTCCAGTCCACGTGCAGCTCGACCGAGCCGAGCAGGCGGCTGGAGTGCCGGGTCCAGTTCTCGAACGGCTGCTCGGTGAAGTGCGACACCGGGAAGATCATGCGCCGGTCGTCCCAGAGCTGCAGGACGACGTACGACAGCGTCAGCTCCTCGACCCGGCCCCAGATGCCCTGCGTGACGACGACGTCGTCCAGGCGCAGGGCGTCGCTGAACGCCAGCTGCAACCCGGCCAGCAGGTTGCCGAGGGTCGGCCGCGCCGCGATGCCGACCACCAGGCCGGCGACGCCCGCCGAGGCCAGCACCCCGGCCCCGACCGCCCGCACGGCGGGGAAGGTGAACAGCGCCGCTCCGACGGCGAGCACCACGAGGATGACGGCGGCGATGCGGCGCAGCAGCAGCATCTGCGTGCGGGCGCGCCTGGCCCGCCGGTTGCGCTCGCCCTCGATCCGCATCAGCCGCGCCAGCGGCGGGTCGCTCAGCGCGTAGCCGATCCGCATCACCAGCCATGTGGAGGCGCCGATCGCCGCGATCCGCATCGCGTGCCGGACCACGTCCTCGGCGTGCCCGCCGATGACCTGGTACGGCATCGCGGTGCTGGAGCCGACCACCGCCGCGAACGCGAACGCGGGCGCGGCGCAGCGCCGGGCGACCCGGCCCGCGCCGGGCCACCGGTGCGACAGCCGGCCGGCGACGAGCCGGCGGCCCGCCTCCACGACGACCACGGATGTGCCGACGGCGGCGGCCAGGATGATCCATGCCCAGAGTGCGGACACGTGTGCGATGACCCCCTTCCGGATCCGAGGAACCGTTTGACCCTCCCTTTCCGGAGGATTGGCGAACATCCGGGCGGTAGGGAGAGATCTACGTCACCTTGGGGGCCGCGCGGCGTCGCCGGCCGCGCGGGGGCACGGCGTGTCGGTGCCGCCCATTAGGCTTTCGAGCGTGGCAGATCCGGCGACCTACCGACCCGCACCCGGCTCCATCCCGGAATCCCCGGGGGTGTACCGGTTCCGCGACGAGCACGGGCGGGTCATCTACGTGGGCAAGGCCAAGAACCTGCGCTCGCGGCTGGGCTCCTACTTCGCCGACTTCTCCGCCCTGCACCCCCGCACCCAGACGATGGTGCAGACGGCCGCGCGCGTCGACTGGACGGTCGTCGGCACCGAGGTCGAGGCCCTCCAGCTGGAGTACTCCTGGATCAAGGAGTTCGACCCCAGGTTCAACGTCCGCTACCGCGACGACAAGTCCTATCCCTATCTCGCCGTCACCCTGAACGAGGAGTTCCCGAGGGTGATGGTGATGCGGGGCGCCAAGCGCAAGGGCGTGCGCTACTTCGGGCCGTACTCCCACGCGTGGGCGATCCGGGAGACGGTCGACCTGCTGCTGCGCGTGTTCCCCGTCCGGACGTGCAGCGCCGGCGTGTTCAAACGGCAGCACCAGCTCGACCGGCCCTGCCTGCTCGGCTACATCGGCAAGTGCTCGGCGCCGTGCGTCGGCCGCGTCTCGCCCGGCGAGCACCGCCTGCTCGCCGAGGACTTCTGCGACTTCATGGCGGGCAACACCACCCGGTTCATCAAGCGCCTCGAACGCGACATGCGCGAGGCCGCCACGTCCCAGGAGTACGAGCGCGCCGCCCGGCTGCGCGACGACATCCGCGCCCTGGAGCGCGCCCTGGAGAAGCAGGCGGTCGTGCTGCCCGACCGCACCGACTGCGACATGATCGCCTTCGCCGAGGACGAGCTGGAGGCGGCCGTCCAGGTGTTCTACGTGCGCGGCGGCCGCATCCGCGGGCAGCGCGGCTGGGTCGTCGACAAGGTCGAGGACGTCACCACCGCCGACCTGGTCGAGCACTTCCTCATCCAGACCTACGGCGAGAGCGAGTCGGTGCCCCGCGAGGTCTTCGTCCCGGCCCTGCCGCCGGAGGAGGAGGCCATGGCCGAGCTGCTGTCGGAGCAGCGCGGCGGGCCCGTCCGGCTGCGCGTCCCGCAGCGCGGCGACAAGCGGACCCTGCTGGAGACGGTGGCGCGCAACGCCCACGAGGCGCTCAAGCAGCACAAGACGCGCCGCGCGTCCGACCTCACCACCCGCAGCCGCGCCCTGCAGGAGCTCCAGGAGGCCCTGGAGCTCGACGACGCGCCCCTGCGGATCGAGTGCTACGACGTGTCCAACCTGCAGGGCACCGACGTGGTCGCGTCCATGGTCGTGTTCGAGGACGGCCTGGCCCGCAAGAGCGAGTACCGCCGGTTCACCATCAAGGCCGTGGAGGGGCAGGACGACGTCCGCTCCATCCACGAGGTCATCACCCGCCGGTTCCGGCGCTATCTGGCCGAGAGCGAGAAGACCGGCGAGCTCGACACCCTCGGCGACCCGGAGGAGGAGGGCGCGCACCAGCCGATCGACCCGGAGACCGGCCGGCCGCGCAAGTTCGCCTACCCGCCCAACCTGGTCCTCGTCGACGGCGGCCCCCCGCAGGTCGCGGCCGCGCAGCGCGCCCTCGACGAGCTCGGCGTCGACGACATCGCGGTGTGCGGGATCGCCAAGCGGCTGGAGGAGCTCTGGCTCCCCGGCGAGGCCGACCCGGTCATCCTGCCGCGCAACAGCGAGGGCATGTTCCTCGTCCAGCGGGTCCGCGACGAGGCGCACCGGTTCGCCATCACCTTCCACCGGCAGCGGCGATCCCGGTCCATGACGGTCAGCGAACTCGATAACGTTCCTGGTCTGGGCCCGGCGCGGCGCGCGGCGCTGCTGAAACACTTCGGGTCGCTGAAGCGGCTGAAGGACGCGACGCCCGCGCAGGTCGCCGAGGTCCCGGGAATCGGCATGCGCAGCGCCGAGAGCATCGTCGCGGCGCTGCACGGCGGCGCCGCGCCGGCGGGCGGCGAGGATCCCGGCGGGGACGACGGGGAGCACAGGGGGAGAAGCGCATGACCAGCGATACCAAGATTCCGGACATCGTGATCGTCACCGGCATGTCCGGGGCGGGCCGCAGCACCGCGGCCAAGTCGCTGGAGGACCTCGACTGGTTCGTGGTCGACAACCTGCCGCCCGGGCTGCTGGCCACGATGGCCGACCTCGGCGGCCGGGTGAAGGACGCGGTGCCGCGCATCGCCGTCGTCGTGGACGTCCGCAGCCGCGCGTTCACCGACGACCTGCACTCCTCGATCGCCGAGCTGGAGGCCCGCGGCGTCCACCCGCGCGTGGTGTTCCTGGAGGCCGGCGACGCCGACCTCGTGCGCCGGTTCGAGAGCGTCCGCCGTCCCCACCCGCTGCAGGGCGACGGCCGCCTGGTGGACGGCATCGCCCGCGAGCGCGAGCTGGTCCGCGAGGTCCGCGCCGAGGCCGACCTGGTGATCGACACCAGCGGCCTCAACGTGCACGAGCTGCGCAACAAGATCATCGGCTTCTTCGGCAACGACAGCGGCGAGTCCAGCCTGCGCGCCACCGTCGTGTCCTTCGGCTACAAGTACGGGCTTCCGGTCGACGCCGACCTCGTCGTCGACTGCCGGTTCCTGCCGAACCCGCACTGGGTGCCGGAGCTGCGGCCGATGACGGGCCGCGACCCCGCCGTCCGCGACTACGTCCTCGGGCAGCACGGCGCCAAGGAGTTCCTGGACGCCTACGCCGAGGTGCTGCGGCTCCTCGCCGGCGGGTATGAACGTGAGGGCAAGCACTACGTGACGCTCGCCGTGGGATGTACCGGTGGAAAACACCGTAGTGTTGCCATGGCGGAACAGATTGCCGCCCGGCTGCGGGACGAGGGCATCGAGGTGCAGGTCGCCCATCGTGACCTCGGCCGCGAATGACGGCCCGCGCCGGGACCCGGCGGGGGGCCCGGACGAGGAGAGAAACGGCACGGTGAAGCCCCTCGGCCCGAAGGTCGTCGCGCTCGGCGGGGGCCACGGCCTCTACGCGTCGCTGTCGGCGCTCCGCCGCGTCACCGACCGGCTGACCGCGATCGTCACCGTCGCCGACGACGGCGGCTCCAGCGGGCGGCTGCGCCGCGAGCTCGGAGTACTGCCGCCCGGCGACCTGCGGATGGCGCTCGCCGCCCTCTGCGGCGACGACGAATGGGGCCAGACCTGGCGGGACGTCGTCCAGCACCGCTTCCGCAGCGAGGGCGACCTGCAGGGCCACGCCGTCGGCAACCTGCTCATCGTCGCGCTGTGGGAGCTCCTCCGCGGTGACGGCGCCTCGCCCGGCTCCACCGTCGCCGGGCTCGACTGGGTCGGCCGGCTGCTCGGCGCGCACGGCCGCGTGCTGCCGATGGCGGCCGTCCCGATGGACATCGTCGCCGAGGTCCGCGGCGCCGACCCCGCCAGGCCCGACGAGATCACCCATGTCAAGGGCCAGGTGGCGTGCGCCAGGACGCCCGGCAGCGTGCTCGGCGTGTCGCTGGTGCCGGCCGACCCGCCGGCCTGCCCGGAGACCCTCGCCGCCGTCGACGACGCCGACTGGATCGTGTTCGGCCCCGGCTCGTGGTTCACCAGCGTCCTGCCGCACCTGAAGGTGCCCGCGCTCGCCCGCGCCCTCACCACCGCCCGCGCCCGCCGCGTCGTCGCGCTGAACCTCGCGCAGCAGCCCGGCGAGACCGACGACTTCTCGCCGCAGACCCACCTGGAGGTGCTGCAGGCGCACGCCCCCGACCTGCGCGTGGACGTCGTCCTCGCCGACCGCGCGGTGGTGGACGACCCGGACGCCCTCGACAAGGCCGTCCAGGACCTCGGCGGACGCCTCGTGCTCGCCGACGTCGCCGCCGACGACGGATCACCGCGTCACGAACCCGCCCGTCTGGCCCAAGCCTTCGTACAGATATTCACCGAGTGACGACCGGCGCGGCCGCGATCGGCCAGACTGCTGGAAGTCCGATAGGGGGAGGGTTCATCAGATGGCGATGACCGGTGTGGTCAAGGACGAGCTGAGCAGGCTCACGGTGCTGAAGCCGTGCTGCCGCAAGGCCGAGGTCTCGACGCTGCTGCGGTTCGCGGGCGGCCTGCACCTGGTCAGCGGCCGCATCGTGATCGAGGCCGAGATCGACACCGGTGTGGCGGCCCGGCGGCTGATCAAGGACATCTCGGAGGTCTTCGGGCACACCTCCGAGGTCGTCGTGCTCGCGCCGAGCGGCCTGCGCAAGGGCAACCGCTACGTCGTGCGCGTCTTCCGGGACGGCGAGTCCCTCGCCCGGCAGACCGGCCTCATCGACAACAACGGCCGGCCCGTCCGCGGACTGCCCCGGCACGTCGTCGCGGGCGCCGCCTGCGACGCCGAGTCGGCCTGGCGCGGCGCGTTCCTCGCGCACGGCTCCCTCACCGAACCCGGCCGCTCCATGTCGCTGGAGGTGACCTGCCCCGGCCCCGAGGCCGCGCTGGCCCTCGTCGGCGCCGCCCGCCGCCTGAAGATCCACGCCAAGGCCCGCGAGGTCCGCGGCGTCGACCGCGTCGTCGTCCGCGACGGCGACGCGATCAGCGCCCTGCTCACCCGGCTCGGCGCCCACGACAGCGTCCTGGCCTGGGAGGAGCGCCGGATGCGCCGCGAGGTCCGCGCCACCGCCAACCGCCTCGCCAACTTCGACGACGCCAACCTGCGCCGCTCCGCCCGCGCCGCCGTCGCCGCCGGCGCCCGCGTCGCCCGCGCCCTGGAGATCCTCGGCGACGACGCCCCCGAGCACCTCGTCAACGCCGGCCGCCTCCGCCTGGAGCACAAGCAGGCGTCCCTGGAGGAGCTCGGCCAGCTCGCCGACCCGCCCCTCACCAAGGACGCCATCGCCGGCCGCATCCGCCGCCTCCTCGCCATGGCCGACAAGCGCGCCGGCGACCAGGGCATCCCCGGCACCGAAGCCAACCTCACCGCCGACATGCTCGCGCAGTAGCTTGTTGGCGGTACGCCCCCCATCCCCCAGGCGCTAGAGCGCCCGTGCCTTGGTTGTGCTTCCTGGGCGTGAGGGACTGGCTTGGTCAGGGGAGGCGGCGGAGGGTGCCGTCCGGGGTGGCCTCGAAGGTCAGGTGGTGGGTGGGGAAAGTTGCCTCCACGTGGAGTGTCCCGTCCGGGAGTGTGCGGGTTCGGATTGTTGGGCGGTCGTCGCCGTGGACAGGGGCGATCAGGGTCAGGATGCGGGCCGGCGGGGTTCCGCCGCGTGCGGTGAAGGAGACGACCGGGGCGGGGAGCCTTTTACGGGGGGCGGGGGCGATCCAGCCCTGCGGTGGGGTGAGCGATCCCCGGACGATCCTGGTGGATCCGCTCTTCGTGTCGGGGAGCGGGAAACGGATGAAGTGGACGCGGACGGGGCCTGCGGTGGCAATGGCGTTGAGGCCGTCCCGGACCGCGGTGAACGCCGTGGGCAGGTGCCAGAGCTGCTCGACGGGACGGGGGGCGGCGGAGCGCACCTCGTCCAGCACGACGACGGCGTCGGGATCGGACGCGGCGAGCACCGAGCGGGAGCGGGTCGTCCCGGCGAAGGCGGTGTCGGAGAACCGGAAGGTGTCGGCGCCGCGCCGGAACTCGTGCGCGACCAAGGCCGTCGCGGCGTTCTCCCGGAACGGGACGCCCCGCACCACGAGCGTGTTGTGCGCCTCCGGCGAGGCCAGCCACCTCCGCCAGGTCGTTTCGCTGTAGCCGATGTGGCCGCTCGGAACGAGGACGTCCCGGCCGAGCGCATGGAAGGTGAGCGCCATGTGGTCGTTCTGTCCGTGCGCGTACCGGGCCGGGCCGAAGCGCGCCGTGTAGGACGTCTCCTCGGTGAACGAGCGGTTCCCTCGGCCCCAACCGGACCTGCCCACCACGTATCCGGCGCGGTAGACGCGTGCCCTCTCCTTTGGCGGGACGCCTTTCGCGCCCTGCGTCGCCGCGTACCTGAGCGGGCCCGTTCCGGGGTCATCGATCTCGGAGGCCCTGGACGCGTACGACTCGCCGATCTGGAGCAGGTCTCCGGCGGGCGTGGTCTGGAAGGCGATGAACTCGTCCAGCAGCCGGTGCCGGCGGACGAGTTCGGCGGGGACCGTACGGCCGCACTCTCGCATCACCCGGAAGGCGAGCCGCCACCGGTTCCGGTCGTAGACGGCGTAGTGCGTGGACTGCTCGTTGCCTGCGCCCTCGTCGTCGATGGCCGGCCGCGCACCGCCGGGCGGGGCGAGGATCGCGTCGAGCAGGCGCCGGTGGCCGAGCCCGGCGAGGTCCGCCCGGCCGATGCCGCAGCCCGCCGTCATGAGCGTCATCGACTCGTCGGCGCCGTGGTTCCAGGGGCCCGAGTAGTGCTCGGGACGGGCCAGCCACTGCGCGTGAGCGGCGATGGCCTGGTCCAGCCACCGCCCTCCCAGGTGCCTCCGCAGGCAGACGAGGGTGGCCAGGCGGAACTTGGCGGCCTCGCCGATCGCCTCGCGCCGGTGCTCGGAGAACCGTTCCGGCCGGGTGTTGTCGGCGAGCCAGTCCTGGGCGATGCCCGCGGCCGTCCTGAGCGCGGCACGGTCTCCCGTCCGCTCGTACTCCCTGATGAGGCCGCCGAGCCATTCGAGGGAGTGGAACCAGAGCTGCCACGAGCGGTCGCCGTACGGGTCGCGGCCCCAGTCCACGTCCGTCCCGGCGGCGACGCGGACGGGGGCCGCCCTCGGTGTGGCGAACCGGCCCGAGCGAACCCGCGCCGCCGGGTTCACCCTGTCCAGGCCGTTGTAGCCGAGGCAGACGCCCCGCACCGCGGCGCGGGCCGTCACCGGCACGACGGGCGGGGCGGCGCCGTGGCAGCCGCACGACAGCGACAGCAGGAGCGCGGCGCACCCCGCGCCGCGGGCGCCTCCCCAAGATCGATGAGCCACAGTCCCACAACACACGTGGGGCCCCCTACCGGCGGACGGCCACCGGTGAAGGGTCGGTAAACATTCGGGGGCGCGCGGTCAGCGGGGAGTGTTGTCGCCGCGCAGCACGCGCTCGATGAGGTCGTCGCGGAGCTGGCCGTACCCGGTCTCGGCCCACACGCTGCGGGACGGGTCGGCCTCGTAGTAGGGGACCTCCCGGCCGTCGCGGCGGTCGGTGAGGACCTCGGGGGTGCGCTTGTCGCGGGCCGCGCGGGCGCACGGGCGGCAGGTCCGGACGCTCAGCCGCCTGCGGGAGCCGAGGGGCCGCCAGTCGAGCTCGCCGGTCGCGTCGCCGTGGAGCGGGTTGAAGAAGCACAGCGGGACGGGCGGGATCTCGGGCTTGCCCTTCGCGACGGCCTGCGCGGAGGCGAGGGCGTCGCGGCCCTGGTCGAGCAGGACCAGGACGCCGGCCAGGTCGGGGACGCCCCGCGCCGCGTCGAGGGTCTTCCCCGCGGCCTGGTAGGCGTCCAGGGCGCGGGCCACCAGGGTGCGGGGCCGTTCGCCGGAGGTCGGGACGGTGCTGTCGTCCAGCAGCTCCCCGAACGCGATGACCTCGCGGGACGCCTGCTCGCGGAGCTGGTCCTCGGTGGCGCGGTTCGCCGTGGCGAACACCGTGCGGGGCATCAGCAGCCCCTCGCCCTCGCGGCGGACGGAGGCCATCCGGCGCCGCCGCCACACCAGGAACCCGGCGACTCCGGCCGCGGCCGCGCCCGCCGCCCCGGCGCCGAGGGGCACCGCGAGCCCGCCCCCGCCCCCGCCCGTGCCGCCCTCGGGCGACGGCTCGCCGTGGCGGGCCTTGTAGCGCTTGTCGATCTCGGCGGAGACCCGGTCGTACTCCTGCTGGCCGGTGCCGGAGACGATCAGGTCGGCGACGCGGGACAGCCGGGCGGCGAGCGGCGCGTCGTCCATGGCGCGGTCCAGGGTGACCGCCCAGGCGGCGCGGTCGGCCCGGTGGTCGCCGCCCCACTCCCGGGCCCTCAGGTCCTGGGAGTCGTCGTCGAAGGTGATGAAGATCCCGTCGCGGCCGAGGCGGTCGTGGACGACGGTCGCGAGCTGCTCGGCGTCCGTCCACGTGCCGCCCTTGACGATGGGGACCAGCACGACGAAGACCGGCGCGGGCGCCTTGCGGAGCTTGGCGATGAGCGCGCGGCGGGCCGCCGCGGGAAGCGCCGACGCCAGGGACGGGTCGACGTGGACGGGGGAGCGGCGCAGGGCGGCGGCCAGCCGTTCGCCGGGGGACGGTTCAGTCAACACCGAGGTACCTCATCACACGGGGGAGGAAGGTCTTGCCGTGGGCGCCCCACGCCGTGTCGCGCCACACGCCCGGGACGAGGGTGTGGGGGCGGTGGCCGTCCGGACCCGGGATCTGCAGGAGGCGCCGCTCGTCGAGTCCCTGCCGCTCGTCGAGATCCCGGCAGTTCGCGCAGAGCGGGCACGGCCTCGGCAGGGCGCCGCCGTGCTTCTTCTCCAGCTTCCGGACGCGCCTGCGCACGACCGAGCCGCCGTGCAGCGGGTTCACCAGGCACGGGGACGGCGGGGACGCGACGTCCCGGGTCAGGGCGATGCGCCCCTGGCGGGCCAGCACGATCGCGCCGACGAGGTCGGCCGCCTTGCTCTCGTCGTCCTTGGCGTCGTCGTAGAGGATCTGCGCGGCGTCGTAGGCCGAGACGGCGTAGTCGCGCCCCTGCTCGCCGTCGGCCGTGGTGAGCAGGCGGCGGAGCCCCTCCAGATCCTTGGCTCCGTGTCGGCGCAGCCAGTGCATGCTCGGCCTGGTGCGGGCCTCGGCGTGCCCTCCGGCCCTCTGCCGGCTCGGGGAGCGCGGCCGCCCGCCCCGGCGCAGCGCCAGGACACCGAGGCCCAGCCAGTACAGGATCGCGGCCCCCGCGGGCCCGGCGAGCAGGAGGCCGGTCAGCAGCGGCGCCGTGATCTCCGGTTCGTCGGGCCTCAGCTTGTTCTCCTGCCCGAACGGGTCCGGACTCGAGTACAACCGCGGCATGGTGGGGGACGCCGAGGGCGCCGACGCGTGGCGGTCGAGCCTCCGGACGATCCGGTCGGCGAGCCCGTCGAACGGACGCTCGGAGTCGGCGGGCGTCGCGGCGCCCGGCTCGTCCTCCTCGTCCAGATCGTCCAGCGAGGAGCGGCCCCGGCGCGGCACGTTGAACGCCTCGGACTCCAGATGGCCGTGCGAGTCGGCCATCACGTAGAGGCCGTCGCGGCGCGAGCGGTCGTGCAGCATGAACAGGAACGCGTCGTCGCGGCCCTGTGACTCCGACTGGCTCGGGTTCGGCATCACCACGACGTACGCCGGCGCGCCGAGCCGCCTCGCCGTCCCGGCGACGGCGGCCCGGAGGCGGGCGCGGTCGGGCGCGCCGAGCGCCTGCGCGAGGTCCGGGTCGACGAACAGCGGATCCTCGGCCAGCGCGGCGCCCACCCGGTCGAGCCGGTGATAGGCGTGCGGGGGCGGCTCGTCGGCTGCGGCGGCGCCGGGGACGACCGCGAGCGAGGAGAGGACGAGGGCGGCGAGCACCGCCGGGAACCGCGGCACTACCGGGAGCCGCCTCATCTGCGCGCCTTCCTGGTGTTCTTCCTGGTGCTCTTCTTCGGCGGCTTCCTCGGCTGCCGCGCCCGTCTCGCCGACAGGACGCGGCGGCCGGCCAGCAGGCCCAGGATCGGGACCCCGCTCAGCGCGGCTCCGCCCCCGAACACGCCCCACTCGATGCGGGCCGCCCGCCGGTCGGCCGCGTCGTCGGCGTCCAGGGCCTTGCGGATCTTCGACTTCGGCCTCGGGCGCGGATGGTCGCGGCGCTCACCGGCGTGCCCCGACAGGGCGATGTCCACGAACCGCGCGATCACCTCCGGAGCGCCGGCGTCGTAGGGGGTCTCGAAGCCCGCGGCCGCCCAGGCGTCGTCGAGCGGGAGGCCGCGGGCGCCGCCGAAGTGGCGGAGCTCGCCGCCGCTGCCGGAGGGGGGCACCACGATGTAGACGCCGTCCCTGCGCAGCCGGTCGCGCAGCAGCGACGCGAAAGAGTCGGACGGGTTCTGCGGGCCGAGGCCCGAGGTCGGTGTCACGGCCACATACGTGGGGACGCCCAGCCGGGCCACGGACGCCTTGATCCGCGCGGCGGCGTCCGGGGGCAGCGCGCGGGGTTCGTGGTCGGTGACGTACACGGGGTCGCGGCGGAGCGCGGCGGCGATGGCGTCCGCGCGGCTCTCCGGTTTGGCGCGCTCCAGCATGGGGGCGGCCTCGGCCGGGCGGCCGAGCAGCACGGCCCCCACCAGCCCCGCCAACAGAACCGACCACCCGCGCCACATGGCCCGCGAGTGTAGTGATGATCGTGCTATGTCGTGAAAGCGGGGCGGGGCGGCGCGCTCCCCCTACCGGGGGAAGGCGGGCTCACCCCTGATTCCCACGAAACCGGTGTCCGGCTACTCGCGGGTCATTGGATAGGGTCTGAGGTGGGGTAGTACCCCGGATCGACCGTAGGTAAGAGCCCGGTTGGCACCGGGCGATACGACGTACGAGGAGAGCGGTTCCGTGACCATCCGAGTAGGCATCAACGGGTTCGGCCGGATCGGCCGCAACTTCTACCGCGCGGTGAAGGCGTCCGGGGCCGACATCGAGGTCGTGGCGGTCAACGACCTGACGGACAACGCCACGCTCGCCCAGTTGCTCAAGTACGACAGCATCCTCGGCCGCTTCCCCGAGGACGTGCGCGCCACCGAGGACGAGATCGTCGTGGGCGGCAAGGCCATCAAGGCATTCGAGGAGCGCGACCCCGCGAACCTCAAGTGGAGCGAGGTCGGCGCCGACATCGTCGTCGAGTCGACCGGCTTCTTCACCGACGCGAACAAGGCCCGGGTGCACGCCGACAACGGCGCCAAGAAGGTGATCATCTCCGCGCCGGCCAAGAACGAGGACCTCACCGTCGTCCTCGGCGTCAACGAGGACAGGTACGACCCGGCGAACCACACGGTGATCTCCAACGCGTCCTGCACCACCAACTGCCTGGCCCCGCTGGCCAAGGTGCTGCACGACAACTTCGTCATCGAGAAGGGCCTGATGACGACGATCCACGCCTACACGCAGGACCAGAACCTGCAGGACGCGCCGCACAAGGACCTGCGCCGCGCCCGCGCCGCCGCGCTGAACGTGGTCCCCACCTCCACCGGCGCCGCCAAGGCGATCGGCCTGGTGCTGCCGGAGCTGAAGGGCAAGCTGGACGGCTACGCCCTGCGCGTCCCGGTGCCGACCGGCTCGGCCACCGACCTCACCGCCGAGCTGTCCCGCGAGGTGACGGTCGAGGAGGTCAACGAGGCGTTCAGGGCCGCCGCCGACGGCCCCCTGAAGGGCTACCTCACCTACACCGAGGACCCGATCGTCTCCAGCGACATCGTCACCGACCCGGCGTCGTGCATCTTCGACTCCGGGCTGACCAAGGTCATCGGTGACCAGGTGAAGGTCGTCGGCTGGTACGACAACGAGTGGGGCTACTCCAACCGCCTCGTCGACCTGGTCAAGCTCGTCGGCTCGCAGCTGTAACCGAAGCCCGTCACCGCCGTGGGGGGGGGGGGGGGCGCCCCAGCCGGGGCCGGGGGGGACGGGCTCCCCCACCGCCAGCTCACC
>NZ_JBFAGB010000072.1:0-27368 GCF_040639875.1 Actinomadura sp. NPDC023710 | reverse complement strand
GTGTGCGAGGCCGCCCAGGAACGGTACGGGTACGGACACGTCGGTGCCCGCCAACAGGTCGATGCCGGCGTCGTGGAAGATCTTGATGGTGTCCAGGACGTCCTGGATGTCGCCCTGGGGGTAGCAGTTGAAGCTGGAACGCAGCGTCTTGTCCCAGCCCTCATCCAGGCGGGAGGCCACCCTAGGATCGTCGGCCAGATCGCTGCCCGTGTGGCCCATCAGAGAGGCGTTGAGGACCGCGCAGGGCACGACGAACGCATCCGCGTCCTTGATCATGGCGAGGATCTCCTCGGTGCAGGGCTCCACGAACAGGTGTGCCAGGCCGTCGATGCCCGCTTCCATCGCCATCCTGGTGGCGTCGATGGTCAGGGCGTGCGCGATGGTGAGCAGCCCGTATTTCTTGGCCTCGGCCACGCCCGCGTTCAACGTGGCCTGATCGAGCATCGGCAGGCCAGGGTGCCCCTCGACGCTGCCGTCGTCGATCATGAACTTGACGTAGTCCGAACCGCGGGCCGCCAGCTGCCGGACCGACGCGACGGCCGCCTCCGGGCTGGTGGCGTCCGGCTGATACGGCGGCTCACCGGCGGGCTTGCCGCCCTCGGGGCCGCCTGCACCCGGGCGCTTGAAGTCCGGCGGGAACAGCTCACTGGGATGCCCGCCGGGCGGGGTGAGCCCGAAGCCGGCGGAACGGACATCGGCGAGGGTGTCATCCTCACCGGCGCGGGCACGCCTGTCACGGGTATTGGTGCCCTGCATCTCCAGTTCGGTCGTCACCCCGAACCGCAGCGCCATCGCCAGGGACGGCGGGCTGGTGTGGACATGCGCGTCGATCAATCCCGGCAGCAGCGTCGCACCAGTGCCGTCGACGATCTCCGCTCCTGCGGGCGCATCCCCGCCGACACCGACGATCCGCCCGTCGTCGATCAGCACCGTCGTCACGCCCAGAGACTTCTCCCCGTCGAAAACCCTGGCACCGGTGATGGCAGTCACAGTCATGGTCATCCTCGTTTCTGCAGGTCAGCACCTCCAATGTATAGCATGAGATATGTAGTTGCACCAAGGCATGGACATGTAGTTGGTAAGACCATCCTTTAGAATGAGGACATGTCCAGCTCACCGCCGCCTTCGGAACCCGACGACAGTGCCCTCCTCCTCCAGGTGGGGCCTGCCCTGTCGCGCCTGCGACGCCGCACCTCCGCCGGCCGGGGGGACCTCACCCGCAACATGATCCTGAACATCGTCGCCGACGCCCCCGGCGAGATGACGGTCGGCGGCATCGCCACCGAGATGGGCGTCAGCCAGCCCGTCGCCAGCCGCAGCATCGCCGCGCTGATCGCCGATGGCCTGCTCCGCCGGGCCGCCTCCCAGGCTGACGGCCGACGCACCGTCCTCGAACTCACCGACACCGGCGAAGCCGAGCGCCGCCGCTACGCCACCGACCAGTCGGAGGCCTTCACCCACATCACCGCCGCCTGGGACCCCGCCGAACGCCGCCAATTCGCCCAGCACCTGATCCGGTACAGCCAGGACAGCAGGACCTGGTCGGCGTGACCCACCCAGCCCATAGATCACGATTGATGATCGGTATGGCCGATGGGCTCGGCAGAGACCCCCGTTGACCTCCCCCAATGGTTCACGAATCGCTGGCGGGGCCGGATTGTCACGACCACCACGGCGAAGGCCAGGACGATGGGGCGAGCAAGGTCGACCGGGCGGCGAGCGCGGACGCGGCCACCGGCGGGCACCGCCGCTCGATCCTGACCAAGGCGCTGACCCAGACGGCGCCACGCGCGCGCCGGACGACCGCGCCGTACCGGCTAGCTCTTGTATCCCAACGTTCGCGCGGACTGCTCCGGCACCAGCGACGGCCTCGGCTGCGCCAACACCGACTGCCCTGCCTTCGGCCTGGACCTTCCGGTGTGGATGGCCGCCGACCGGGCGATCGCGGCCGGCGCGCCCGACCTGAACCCCGCCGCCGGGACGAAGTGACCACAGCCGCCCTTATGGTCTGCGGCCACCCCTGAGAACCTGGCCTGAAGTTGAGGCCGTCCCCGGCCAGCTCGACCTCGCCCCCCGGGAGACGGCCACCCGATTCTTCTTGGGAGGGCCTGGTGAGCCAGGAAGACTGCCCCGAATCCGGTGACGCCCAGGACGAACACTCCGCACCGGCGGAGGCCGATGTTCTGGCCGCCGGACGCTTGGTCCCCTATTCGATGCTCCCGGACTGGGTTCCGCTCAGCGGCATCTCTCCGCCGGCTCAGGCTCTCTATTGGCAGTTGGCGTTGCATGTCGCCCACGGCCGCGGCGACCGGGTCGTCTTCCCTTCACGCGGGCACCTGGCGAGACGCCTGAGTTTCAGACAAGCCCGTTCCGTCGACCGGTACATCGACGAACTTGTGGAGATCGGTGCGATCGACAAATACACCGGCCGCACCGCGGACAGGATGCGGACCCGCAACTACTACGTGCTCCACATGGCGGCCCAGCGGTGCAACAACTGCCTGCGGTACGCGCTTCAGTGGCGAGCAAGTGCTGGCCGCTATCCATCAGCCCAAACCGCGGTCCCCGTACCAGTTGGCAGCGTGACCGCAGGCCCGTCCAACTCGCGGCTCGCGCCGCCAGGCGTCGGGCGCCCATTCCGGCTCACCAAGATGAGCCGCTCCGAGGTGGGGACGCAACCGCTCCCGCTGGCTTGCGTCCCCACCCCGAGACGGCTCTGACCCCGGCCGCCGGAACGGGAGTCCCACACCAAGCCGCCACATCGAGGCGGTCCTCCCTCTCGGTCAGGAAGGGGCCCATCATGATGCACAACAGTCACCTCGACCTCGCCAAGATTCTTGAGGCAGCGCTGGTCAGCCAGGCCGCCGACCAGACGTTCGTGAAGCAGCTGAACAACTACGCCGGCAACGGTTAGCGGCTCGACGTGGTGTCGGTCGAGGCGCTCAGCGTCCAGGCTCCCTACACCGACCTGCGGGTGGAGTTGGCGCTGCGTGAGGAGTTTTCCGGACGCCGGGAGTTCTTCAAGGTCCGGATCGAACGAGGCGAGCTCGTACTCCCACACCCGTCCGCCGCCCGAACCCTGCTGCTGTCCGCCTGAACCTCTAAGCCGGGCGGCGTTGCCCAGATCGAGAGCACTCGCGCGACAACGCCGTCCGGCTTGCGTAGCCCAATCTCGACCAGCCGCGACCGCGCAGTGGCTCGGCCGCCATCCCTGCGTGCCCGTCTTGCGCAGCAGGAGGATGCCTCACGCTCAAGTACGAGCCAACGGACGGCGACATCGTGGAGGAGCTCCATCACCCCCGAGCCACAGGCATGGTGTGCGGAAACCCACGGACGCGCGACGGCGTGCCGGCGTGTGGGTCGAATGGGAAGCGAGTGGGCCGCAGACTTGGCCTGGCCAGGCTGAACACGCCAGCGAAAGAAATGATCATTTTGGGGTAATCGCGGCCTCAGTGTGCTGTAATCCGGTTGGTCCGAATCATGATCGCTGCCCACGGCCTCCGACGGCCGGGGGAGAGGAGACACGCATGACCCGTCTCGCCGACCGCCTGCTGGCGCGCGTGGCCCCCAAGGCCACCGCGTCCGCCGCCTGCAAGAACTACTACTACTGCTCCGGCGGCCTGTACTACCGCAAGACCTGCTGCGACGGCCAGTGCCGCCACTACGTCATCGGTGCTTGCGGATCGCCGTGAGCCTCCCCCCGCACGGGCGGCGGCGCGACGCCGCCCGCGCGGGTCCCGGTGAGGAGTGCGGGTGGAACTCGTGCGGATCGGCTGCGCCTGCTTGATCGGGCTGGTCTTCGCCGTGTCAGCCGTGTCCAAACTCCGCGACTTCGACGGCTTCGCCAGGTCCGTCCCCGCGCTGGTGCCCGCGTGCGCGGGCGCGCAGCGCCTCGCGCTGGCCCGTGCCTTCGTCCGCGACGGCCGGGACCTGCTGATCCTGGACGAGCCCAGCTCCGGTCTCGACCGAGTGTTCGCCGGCGAGGGTCGAGGACGCCGCAACGAGCTTCGCATCTCAGGCAAGCCGGCGGGAAGAGGCCGGGCTCGCCCCTCGGGTGGAGTTGAACGCCTCGCCGTCAGCGTTGTCCGGCGCGCACCCGGTTCCGCCCATCGACTGGACCACGCCCAAGGCGCGACAGGCCGCCGCTGTCCCTGACCTGCTCTTCGGTGTGCCAAAGAGTGGGCCTGATCCGGCCAGCGGACCCCGTGATGGCACGGTGGTCCCCGATGCCGGCCGTAAATACGCTGAGTCCCGCTGTGAGGTGACGAGCGTACGGAGGGGCATGTTCTCCCACGGACACGCCGATGATCCTGTGGCGATGCGACGCGATCTGGTCAAGCAGTTGGCCCTCCTCCTCATCGACTGGGAGCACCGGCAGGGGCGGGCGGTGGACCGCGCGGACCTGGCCCGGCGGATCAATGTCTCCCGGAGCAGCCTCTACGCCTACCTGAACGGCACGACGCTGCCGTCCACCGCCGTCTTCGACCAGCTGCTCACCGCGCTGGGCGCGGATGCCGAGCGGCAGCGCCGGCTGAGCACGCTGCGCGACGACATCGAGGCGGCGCCGCAGCGCGGGGCGCGCGGTGCCGTGCCTCCCGCACCGCGCCAGCTCCCGTGCGTGACGGAACGGTTCGCCGGGCGCGGCGCCGAACTCGACCGGCTTGCGCACCTCCTGGACAAGCCCGGCGGCGTGGCGACGGTCATCGTCGCCATCGATGGAGCGCCCGGGGTCGGGAAGACCACGTTGGCCTTGTGGTGGGCGCACCAACTGAAGGAGCGCTACCTGGACGGCCAACTCCACGTCGACCTGCACGGTTTCGAGCAGGATGGACCGCTCGACCCGGGCGAGGCGCTGCATCGGTTCCTGCACGCTCTGGGCGCTGCCCCGGAGGCGATTCCGGACGACCTGGACGGCAAGAGCGCGCTCTACCGCACCCTGCTGGCCGACCGGAAGATGTTGGTCGTGCTGGACGACGCGAGGTCGTCCGACCAGGTCCGGCCGC
Source organism: Actinomadura sp. NPDC023710 (assembly GCF_040639875.1). Taxonomy (NCBI): domain Bacteria; kingdom Bacillati; phylum Actinomycetota; class Actinomycetes; order Streptosporangiales; family Thermomonosporaceae; genus Actinomadura; species Actinomadura sp. NPDC023710. The sequence goes on along the minus strand of NZ_JBFAGB010000072.1, from coordinate 22,365 downwards.
TGCTGCCCGGCGCCGGCCACTGCCTGGTGATCGTCACCAGCCGGGACCGGCTCGACGGCCTGGTCGTCCGGGAGGGCGCGCATCGCGTCACCCTGCCGGTGCTGCCGCGCCGGGAGGCGCGCGACCTGCTGCGGAGCTGGCTCGGCGCGGAGCGGGTCGCCGCAGAGGAGAGCACCGCGGACGAGCTCATCGGCCTGTGCGCCGGGCTGCCGCTCGCGCTCAGCATGGTCGCGGCACGGGCGGCGGACCGCCCGGACTGGCCGCTCTCCGCACTCGCCTCCCGGTTGCGCGAGGCGCCCGACCGGCTCGGCGCGTTGGGAGAGGGCTCCGCCGACCTCGACCCGCGCTCGGTGTTCCGCGCCTCCTACACGCTCCTCCCCGAGCGGGCGGCACGGCTGTTCCGGCTGATCGGTGGCGCCTACCCCGACATCGACGCGCACGCCTGCCGCGCGCTGCTGGACGCCGACGCGCCGCCCACCGCCGAGCTCGACGCCCTGACCCGCGCCAACCTGCTCACCGAGCAGGTCATCGGCCGGTTCTCCGCACACGACCTGCTGCGGGAGTTCGCCCGCGACCTGGCGCGGCGCGGCGCCCCGGAGGAGGGCAGGAGCGCGATCGGGCGCGTCCTCGACTACTACCTGGGCACGGCGATTCGGGCGGCCCGGGCGATCGAGCCATGCCGCGAGGCCGACCTGCCGCCCGCGGGACCCGGGCGGCCGGGTCCCCTGCTCCGGGACCGGCCAGAGGCGATGGCGTGGTTCGCCGCCGAGATGCCCGTGCTGCAGGCGGCGATGAAGCAGGCCGCCGCCGCGGGCTTCGACCAGCACGTCTGGCGGCTCGCCTGGGCCGCGACCGTCTTCCTGCGCCGCAGCGGGCGGCGCACCGAGCGGGTGGCGCTGCACCGGATCGGGCTGGACGCCGCGCGGTGCGCCGGGGACCGCGCCGTCCAGGCGACGTCGATGCGGCTGCTCGGCGACGGCCTGAACAGGCTGGGGCGGCAGGGGGATGCGCTGCCGCTGCTGCGGATGTCACTGGCAGAGTGCGAGAGCATCGGCGACGCGAGGGGCGTGTTCCAGACTCACCTGTCGCTCACCCGCCTGTACGACTCCCTCGGGAGCAACGCCGAGGCGCTCGCGCACGCGGAACGGGCACTCAGCGCCTCCACCGCGGTCGGCGATCCACTCGCCCGTGCGGACGGGATGATCCACGTCACCAAGCAGCGGGAACGGCTCGGTTCCTACGACGAGGCGCTGCCGCTGGGCCGCCGGGCGCTCGGCCTCTACCGGCGGATCGGCTACACGGAGGGCGAGGCCGAGGCGCTGCGTTCGCTGGGGCGGATCGAGCAGCGGCTCGGCCGTCTGGAGCAGGCGATCGTGCGGTTCGAACAGTCGCTGGAGCTCGACCGGCTGCTCGGCGACCGCTTCTGGACCGCGCACGTCCTCCGGGATCTCGCCGCGGCCCAACGGAAGGCCGGGCACCCGGGACGCGCCCGCACATGCCGCGCGGAGTCCCTCGCGATGTTCGAGGCGATGAACTATCCGGTCACGGACCTGAAGGGGGCGGAGGCTCATTGACGTCAGGGCCGTCCAGCGGCCTCCGAGCTCGACCCGACCCGGGAGGGCGTGCGGTTTGCGCGCCTGGCCGAACGCCTCGGCGACCAGGTCCACGCCAGGGTAGGCCAGAGGAAGGCGGGTGCTCAATGGCGCAGGTGCGCCATACCCGCGGGTAATCCGACCCTCCGGACTGGTCGCCCCCTCTCAGGGCCGACCGTTCCAAGATCAGTGATCAATTGACTGGCCTGCGCCTTCTCGAAGACCGGTGGAAATTGACGAGGCATGGTCCGAGTCAGGGCACATCCTTCCCGCCGCGCCTCGGCCGCCCCCGGCCGGAGACGACCAAGATGAAGGCGTTTCGGACGTCTTTCAGAGCGAGCCCCGCGACGGCGGGGCCGACACGGGGACACAGCGCAACACGAACAGGAGGTCGCCCGGTCATGACCGAGTACTCGCAGACAGCGGTCATCGTGGTCGCCGACATGGCGGGCAGCGCGTCTCGCAACGACATGGGAAAGCGCCACGCGCGGAAGGAGATGTACGCCTGGCTGGAGCGGACGCTCGGCCCTGAGTGGTCTCGATGTGCTCGCGAGGACCGCGGCGACGGCGTCCTCATGCTCTGGCCGCTGTCGGTGCCGGACCCGGTGCCTCCGAAGGTCATCGTGTCCCGGCTCCTGCGGCTGCCCGAGACGGCCCCCGCCGGTCCGGAGCGTCCGCGCCTGCGCGTCGCGGTCCACATCGGGCAGACGTTCAGGGACGACCACGGCTTTGCCGGCGCCAGCATCGACGAGACGTTCCGGCTGAACGAGGCCGGCACCCTGAAGGCGTCGCTCGCCGAGGCACGCGGCCCGGTCGCCTATCTGCTCTCCGAAGACGTCCACAAGGCCGTAGTCCGGTACGGCTACGAGGACTTCGACCCCTCCAGCTTCCACCCCACCATCGTGAAGGTGAAGGAATCGACGTTGGAGGCCTGGCTTCACCTGCCGGCCGAGGACGAACTCGCGGCAAGGCTGGCCGCACAGGGCACCGCGACCGCCGACAAACCCACCGGTGAGCCGGGGCAGACCAATGGGGTCCATCTCAACATCGGCGGGAACGCGCAGATCTCCGGTACGTCCATTTCGGGAAGAGACCTGTACCTGTGACGACAAGGGCCCATGCGGGCGAGGGCGCGGAAGTGGAGGCGTCCATGGGCCAGCCCGGAGGCGGCCGGACGCGGCGTGCCCTGCTGAGGATGCTGCTGATCCTGGTGGCCTGCGCGGCCGCCGGTGCGGCGGGGCGGATCTTCGGCGGCGACTGGGTCTGGGGCGGGTTCGCCGCCGTCCTGATGCTGACCACGGTGATCGTCCTGCGCGGCGCATGGCAACCGGCCGGCCGCGGGACCGTCAACGCACAGGCGGCCACGCGGGACGCCTACATGACTCACAACCGCAGCTTCACCCTGAACGCGGGCGGGTTGAGCGCCGTAGTGGGCGCGGCGCTCATCATGGCGGTCAACGGCCTGCTGGTCGCGCACGTGTCGACGGATGTGCCCGGCGGGCGCTATTACCGGCCGACAGGTCCGGAACCCGGAGCCGATCGGAGGAGCACACCCCCCAACGCTGTCACTCCGGTCTTTCTGCGCGACCTGCCCAGGGAGCAGATCCGCGGCACGTCGGGGGTGTCCGTCGAGGCCGGCGCCCGAATCACGGGGAGGCAGTGCTCCCGCAGCATCTATCAGCCGGTGTCCGCGATCGGCCTGGCCCGGATCATAACCCTCACCCCCACCACGAGGTACCAGCGGTTCATGGCGCTGGCCGGGATGCCTGACGATGAGGACCTGAAGGCAAGCGTCGAGTTCGTCCTGCTCGGGGACGATCAGCGGGTGATCGGCCGCCGGACCGTGAGCCCCGGCGAGCCGGCCGAGTTCGACCAGGACATCTCGGCCTACGCGACCCTCTACCTTCGGGCCACCCTGCTCACATCGAAGAACGGCACCGAGTACGGCGGCGACTACCGAGCGGTCTGGGGGGACGCGCAGCTCCTTCCCGCGAACGGACAGCCCAGCGTCTGCCCGACCTCCGCCGGGAACTAGCCAGAAGGAGATGAGCATGGTGGCGGAGAAACTTGCGTCCGACGCGGTCGAGGTCCTCGCCACGGCCATCGTGAACCCGGCGGCCGTGGCGAGCTCCACCGAGCTCCACGACCTGGTGCGGCGGTGGTTCCGGCTGAACGGCCAGCTCGAGGCGTTCGAGGCGTTCGAGGCGAATCCGGGAGACGGCGCGTGGATGCGCGACCTGGTCCGGCAGGCCGTCGAACGTGATGCAGCCTTCGCGCGCTCCCTGTCCGCCGCGGTCGACCAGGCCCGCGCCACCATGCCGCCCCAGAGCAACAGCGTGCACCTGTACGCAGACGGGGCGCGCGGCGGGACGTTCCAGGTGGCCGGCCGCGACTCCCACCGCAAGGTCGCCATCGACATCGGCGGCAGTGGTTTCGCCCTCCTCGCGGTGATCCTCGCTATCGGGATCGTCTTTGCCGTGCTTGCGCTACAGCACTGAGGGCGCCGGATCATGAACGATCGGCCGCCGTCAGGACCGCCCCGAGGAACGTCCTGGCCAATGATCCTGGAGCGCGTCGCAGAGTCCTTCTGCGCGTTGTCGGCCCGCCGCTGGCCGGGGCCGGTCGGCAGTTGAAGCTATTTGCGTGAGAAGTACGCCGTCACAGACGGCGGTTCACGGAACGCGAAACCGATCATACGCCCAAGCTCACGCACAATAAGTTCATGGGCTTCTTGTCTGTGCAATTACCGGCCACTCCCTCCCCGTCGGCCACTCGTGTCGCAGATCAGACAAACCTGCCGAGTCCACAAGAGGTGGCGGCGTGCAGTTTTGAGTGCGTTCCAGAGTTGTCCAGCTTGGTACGTGCTCGGAGAAAGCCTCGGTGACCCTGGTGTGGCTTCCCCGCACCGACCAGACAGGGAGCCGACCATGTCCGACCAGAATGCCCCGTACCGGCGCGCCGACGGCCAGCCGGGCAACCCCTCCGATAGAAGGCCGGCCTCGGAAGTTCCTCCGCGGCCGGGTCCTCCTCGCCCGCAGCCGAGCGCCTACCGGCAGCCGGGGTCGATGGCTCACCCGAAGACGACCTACATGGGGTTCTACTTCTGGTGGTGGCTGGGTGTGACCGCGCTCTTCCTGCTGGGAAGCTTCGGGGTCTTCGCCGGCGGAGCCGTCGGCGCAGGGTTCATCGGACTCCTCTGCACGGGGCTCTCCGCCCTGTACGTCCGCTACCTCTTCCGAGGCGGCCGTTTCCGAATGATCTTCATCATCTTCTGACCGCGGGCGCCGGCCGAAGGCACACCCGGACCAGCTCTCGCCCGGTGCCGGAGGATTTTCAGCGCATTCCAGCTCTTTCCAGCATCGGATCTGTGCCCACCCGTTCCGTGATGTCGTAATGCAGCGGAAGCCTTCGCCCTGCCGGGCGGGACATTCCAGGGGACACGCGCAGTGAGCGACCCATAGACAAGGCGGCTCTCATTCGTGTCCAGGGCATCCAGAACGGCAGGGCAGGGAAGGCTGGAATCGGCCACAAGATTCCCGGAGAGATCGCTACCACTTTCTCTCCGTGGGATCACCGACCTGGTCGAAACAGGTCACCAATGTCATGTCCGGCTTCGACTCACGGAACACGAAGTGCGTATCGAAGAGAGCTTGAAAGCACGCAATGGCGAATCGTCGCTCGTCCTTCCTGCGCGGCGGCCTGCGAGGACTGCTCCGGGCGGCCCGATGCGGCGCGCGCCTCTGCCGGAGAGGGGGCAGGGGGACGATTTCTGGAGCCAGTTACGTGCCGAGTGGCGCAATGCCCTGGCTGGGACGGGACGGATACGGGCCTGCCGGGCGGGCGCCGAACTCTGCGTCCAGGATCGCCGTAGCGATGCCGTCCTCATCCTCAGGTCGGTGCACGCGCGTGTCGTGCACCGGACCGGTGAGGGCGAGGTCTGGCTCGCGCATCGCGGGCCCGGCGACATCGTCGGCGAGATGTCACTGGTGGACGGCGGGCCCCACTCGGCGACGGTCGTCACCGTGGACGCGGGCAACGTCCTCGCGATCTCCCACGAGGCATTCGACCGGGTCGTGCGGCGGTACGACGGGCTGAACCGGGTGCTGCTGCGCGTGGCCGTCCAACGGCTCCGGGACGCCGACCTGCAGCGCGGCATCGGTGAGGAGGCGCCGCTCACGCGACTCGCCCGGCTGCTCGACCAGGACCGGCGGAGCGACGCGGCCGAACCCTCCCTGCCGCGCCTCCAGCGCGAGATCGCCGACCTCCTCGGGATGTCGCGCGCCTCGCTGGTACGCGCGCTGCACTCGCTGCGTCGGGACGGGATCATCAAGACGGGCCGGGGCCGCATCACCGTCCTCGATCCGGCCGCGCTGGGCCTGCTGGCATCGAAGAGCGACCGGCGATGACCGCGGCGAACGGCGGATGGATCGCCTGCGCCATACCGGGCGGTAGATTCCGCGCTTGCCATCGCCGCCCCGGGGCGGTGGGCGAGGCCCGCCGGATACCGGCTCTCACCACTCTGACCTGCAAGGCCATGGCAGGCACGGTCAGGTGCCGCTGGGAGCGCGGCGCCACCGGCCCCACCACCGCGCGGCAGCCGCGTTGACCCGTCCCGCTCCGCTCCCCAGGGTTGGGCCGTCCGTTCAAGGGGGAATCGTCATGGAACACACCAGACCGCCGGACTTCGAGGAGTCCCGCTCGGGAGTATCGCTCACCGCGGGCCGGAACGCTCACGTGCGGAACAGCCGTATCGCGGGCCGCGACCTGTTCTCGGTGGCGGGGAACAGCGTCGGTATCAACGGGACGAGCCTGATCAACAGTTCCCTCGTCATCCGTAACGGATCGCGTTCGTTCGCCTTGCCGATGTTCGCCGTCGCGGGCATCGGGGCTGTGCTCCTGCTCGTTCTCGGCTTCGGCCTGTACGGCACCGTCGCCGCCGGCTCAGGGATCGACACGCGCGTGGTGTTCACCGAGGGCGCGTCGGGCGCGCGCAAGACCCTTGAGTCGCTGAAGAAGGCCGAAAGGTCCGGGAACGCGAAGGCTTGGTGCGAACTGGCTCAGCCGGGCCAGGAGAACTGCACGCAGAAGATCTCTGCGGCGTTCGAGCGGGCTCCGGAGTCGTATCGCAAGGAGATCGACAAGGTGGACGCCGGCAGTGTCTCGGTCAGCGGCAGCACCGCCACCGCGATGATGCGCTTCCGTGGCGAGCAGCAGGGCACCGCGCACCTGGAGCGGTCACGGAACCGGTGGCAGCTGAATCCCGGCGAGTACGCAGTCCTTCTCTGGGCGGGCGGTCTCTACCTGTCCATCGTGGACGCCGCGCACGACAACGGCCCGTTCGATCACCTTCTCCCGGGCTTCGGCGGGAACTGAGCGGCTCTCCCGCGGAGCGCCTCACCTCTGTGTCGATGACCCCCATGTGACGCACGCCCCCCGCCGCATCCACCGAAGAAGGGCAGGCTTCATGACCTGGTCCAAGTACGAGATCTTCTCGATCCTTTCCGGATTCGTCCTGATCGGCGCCGCGTTGATGCCGGGGATGTCCGTGAAGGACCGCATGCGAATAGGCGCCGGCGGCGTGCTGTTCGCCGGATACGGCTTCTTCGTCGCCGCCCAGACGAGCGGCACCTGGGAGTTCCCGTGGATGATCTTCGTCATCCCGTTCATCGGGCTCGGCTACGCGGGCGTCAAGGCGTACGAGTGGTGGACGAAGGAGACGCGGGAAGAGAGCCGCCGCTGATCGGGAGGTGTCCCGGAGCCTGCACGGCCACCCCAGGTCGTGCGGGCTCCGGTCGAGCCGGTCTACGACCGCCGCACCTTCGCCTGTCCGGATCGGGCGTTCCCCCGCCGGGGCGAGGCGGGCAATCCCTTCGAGGAGATGCGGGATCCCGCGGCGGCCGAGCTCCGGCGCGGCTCCCGGCCGACTGCTGACCGGTCACAGTGCCGAGAGGATCCGCTCGACGGCGTCCGCCCAGGTCCAGCGGGCGGCGAGGTGCCGCCGGAGGGCGGTGGCCCTCGCGAACGCCGCCGGACGGTCGCGCAGCTCCGCGGCGATGCGGTGACCCCACACGGCGGCGTCCTTGGGCGTGTCGCGGACCGGCACCACGATGCTCCTGCTCTCGCGGGGTGCCAGCTCCGTCAGGAGCATGCCCAAGCCGCTGTGCTCGCTGACGAGAGCAGGGGTCCCCATGGTGATCGCCTCATGACCGACCAGCCCGTACCCTTCGACGAGCGACGGCATGAGCAGCAGGCTCGCCCGGCGCAGGTCCCGCCGGACCGCGTCAATGTCTGGATCGAAAGCCTGGACCATCACGCGCGCCGTACGGTGGCCGATCCAGCCGACGACCTTCTTGCGCGTCTCGGCCTCGGTCTCGGCAGGGGTTCCGCGCACGAGAAGCTCCCAGTCGTCGGCGTCCGGAGCGTATCGGCGGGCGTGCCCGACCGCCCTGGCGGCGAGCTCGACGCCCTTGAGCCGGGCGTCGCCCATCCGTCCCATGATCATGATCAGCGGTCGCCGTTCGCCTTTCGGCACCGCACGTTCGTCCGGGCCGACCTGGTCGAAGCCCGGGTCGAGCGGGACGACCGGGGTGATGCCGTCGTCCAGGTCGCGCACGATCCATTCGTACAGGCGCGGTCCGACCGGAACCGCCGCGGCCGCGCCGGCGGCGAGTCCGAGTTCGATGGCCGCCCGCTCCGTGGCCCTGGTGCCCGCCTCGCTGTCACCGTCGAGTTTGTGCCACTCGATCTCCTCAGGAGACATATGGACGAGATGGAGGCGCGGGGTGCCTCCGAAGAGGTCCTCGGCGAGCGCCTTCGCAACTGGCCCGGTCACCCGGCCGTGGCCCACGACCAGGTCGGGCTCGACGCCGTCCGGTAGCACCGGCCTGCGGACCAGCGCCTCGCGCTCGGTCATGCCAGGCGCCCGCAGCGCGATGATCGGACGCACCCCGGCGTCCTCCATATCGCGTCGTTCGTCGTCGGTCAGGCCAGGGACCAGGCAGAGCACGTCGACACCCGCGCTGGCCAGGGCCCGGCAGAGGTAGCGGTTCAGGGCGCTGAGGCCACCGCGTGCAGGGAACCATTCGTCGGCGACGACCAGCACGGTGCGGACACGGCGGTCCGGCGTCCGAACAGGCTTCGGGAGGGCCGGGTGCGGTGAAGCGGGCGCCGGAGAACCGGATACCTGGGAATCGGGCGCCGGGGAGCCGCCGTATACGAGGTTCCAGCCATCCTCGATCCGTCCGGTGTTCGCGTCCTTCATTAGCTCCCCCGTTCTGTGCGCGTGTGCGAAGCGCCATCATCACCGGGCGGCACCTGCGTTCCCACCCGGGCGAGGAGCGCGCACACCGTGTCCGAGCAGGTGCCCGGCTGCGGACCTGCGCGTTGTCGGCCTCGACCGTGCCCGCGCGATTCCTCCTCAGGTTCCGGCTGTGGCTCAGATGAGGCACAGGGCGGTTGATTCCGTTCGACCGATGCACCCCGATCCCGCCTGCGACCTGCGAAGGTCCGGAGAGGCGGGTCGGGGCGCCGGAGGGGCCGTTGCGGCTTCCGTCCGCGTTGTCCAAAGTCGTGCTTCTCCGGTGGGGAAATGGGGGCACACATGGACGACGACGCGCGGCACGTCCCGCCGCATATCAAGTCGGGACAGGACCAGGGTGCGCCGACACGGGACCGACCGACGTGGACGACCTGTGCTCGGCCTACAAGCGCTTCCGGTCGGAATACACGCGGCCGCATCCGTTCTCGAACAAGGGCGTGTTCGACCGTCCGGCCGACGATGTCGATGGTGAAGTCGTGGCGGCGCGCAGCAACCCGTCCGGGCTGAAGCAGAACACCTGCGTGCGGGTGTGGCTCTTGATGTGGTCGGGGAAGGTCACTTTCAGCCGCCGCCATGTTTCACCGTCGGTCTCAATCGGGGCGATCTCCTCGCAGACGAACCCCGGCCAAGTGAACCGGAACGGCGCATTCAGGTAAGTCCACAGTGCTCCCCGGTGAAGTAGGCGAGATGCAGGTCGTCCCACGGCGTCTCGAATTGGTGGCCGTCGAACGACCTTTCCGGGGCGTCGCGTGCCTCGACCACCGTGCCGATCGGTCGTTGCAGGACGACCCGGTCGGGTTCGAAGACCGACCTTCGGTCCTGGCCGCCGAAGTCCATGGTCAGCCGTTCCCGCGTGGTGTCCACCTCGAAGCGGACGTTCGTCAGCGCGTCGCCTTGCCCCTTGATCTGCCAGAAGGCCCCGGTGATGGCGGCGGCGAAAGCGATCGTATGGATCCGGTTCCACCGGTCCACGCCACCGTGCGCGGCGACGGCGCTCGCGAGTAGATCGTTCATTGTCCTTGCTCCTTTGTAGGCGAGTCGGGTCAGTCGACGATGATTCCGCCGGGTCAGGTTGGCGACGGTGCCGGTCATTGCGGATGCCCGGTCGGAGGCGAGGAATACCGCCGCTTCGGTGAGTTCGATCCGCGTGGGTCGGGCGCTTGCGGTGGCTCATACCACTCGCTAGCGCAGTGAACTGCTCCTTGGTGATCCCCAGCGCGTTGGTGTGAAGCCCGTACACGACTTCGATGACCGGTGTCTCCACCATGCCCGTGGTGCGTAGGCAGATCACGCGAACATCGTGCGATTTTTCGTCCCCGGCGTCCACCACGGCGGTCTCGACCGCTCCACCCGCGGCGGAGATCTCCTTCGCGATTGTGTCGATGACGTCGAATATTCGCGCGGTCAGGAAAACCCTGGCCCCTTCGTCAGCGAAACTGCGGGCCACTGCACTACCGACCGCGCCGCCCGTGCCGTATACGACGACATTCTTGTTTCCAGCAACATGACCTTCTCTTTCTGGTTGTTCACGAGATCGCGTGAAGTCCGTGGCCGGTGAGCTGGTACTCCCGGTGCTCGTCCTGGTTGTCGGTGTCCTGGCACAGCCGCGCGATCTCGGCGCCGACGATGGCCGGCGTGAGCAGCGGTTGCAGTGCCGCTGCGAATGTGTCGGTGTCGACGCCCTGCCGCTGGGCGTACGCTGCGACCGCGGCGGCGCCGAGTTCGGTGGCAGGCGTCAGTTGCGGCAGCACGGTGGCGAAGCCGATGCCGAGTTGGGCGCGGCGGGATTCATCGGCGGCGTATCCGGCGAGAAATCGGATCATCGCCTTTGCGCCCGAGTATCCGCCGCTGAGCGGTGAGCCGCGCAGGGCAGCCCCGCTGGATACCGCCACCACCAGGCTGCCTGGCGTCAGCGGGTGCCGCAGTGCCGCGCGGATCCAATGGAAAGCGTGTTGGGTGTCGACCTGCCGGTTGCGGCTGAACGATTCCCAGACCTGTTCGTGTAGCGGGCCGATGGCGGATGGCGCGCCCGCGTTGAGCACGAGCATCGTCGGTTGGTGTTGCTCGATCAGGATGCGAGCGGTCTCCTGGCGCGATGAGTTCATACCTATATAGCGGCGATTTCACTGCGAAAGTAATCGGAGTCTGGCGCGGCATTTGGGGAGCAGGGCTCCGGCGTTGTGGTGTGAAGGTTTCGGGTGGCGCGGCGTGGGGTGATGAGACAGGCACGATCTCCAAGATGATTTGGGTATCGAAGCCCGTGATCTTCCTTAAGAATCGTGCCTGCCGTGCCACCATTCGCTGATTTCCCTGCCCTGGCCGACCGGCCGCGCTGCCGAATACCGATTGTGATCGTCTAGCGGAGAGCTCCCGTTGTGTGGGCTTACTCAGGTGGGTACACGACCCCTCGCGACCTCAAAGGGTGATACTTCGCTGGATCCCGGGCTGCTGTGTGAGGTCAGCGCGCCACGTAGGTGAGGATGACCGACCCGTTCTGCAGTCGTTTCTCGTCGGTGAGCCTGAGGTCCAGTCCTGCGGTGTCCACGTGTTCGAAAAGCCGTTGCCCTGAGCCGGCCACGACGGGCATGTACCAGAAGCGGAACTCGTCGATCAGGTGGTGTTGGATGAGTGTGGCGTCGAAGCGAGTGGTGCCGTACTTGATGAGGTCCTTGCCTGGCTGGTCCTTCAAGTTCGCGATCGCGCTGGATGGGTCGGGACCCAGCAGGGTGGCGTTCCATGTCGTCTCGGTCAATGACCGTGACGCGACGTGCTTGGGCATGGCGTTGATGCGGTCGATGTAGGGGTTGCCGGTGACGTGGCCCCAGTTGGCGTAGAAGGTCTCGTAGGTCTTCCGGCCCATGACGAACGCGTCGTAGTTGTCGAGTTGTTCGAGCGAGTACGCCGAGGATTCGGCGTCGAAGAAGGCCCAGCGTTCAGGGGCTTCGATGACGCCGTCCAGCGTGACGAGCGTCGATTCGATGAGTTTGCGCATGGTAGTTCTCCTTTGCTGTGAGTGGACTCTGAGGGAATGAGGCGTGCAGCGGCCTTGATGGCCGCGATGGTCAGTCGGCCGGGGCTGGTTCTGGGAGTTGGCTTTGCTGGGCTGTGGTGGTGTGGGTTGTTGTGGACTGGGTGATGTCGGTGCGCCGGATGAGGAGGAAGGCGATGGGGACGGCGGCCAGGGCGATGAGTCCACAAACCCAGAGGGCGGTGTGAAGTCCGCCGGTGAGCGCGTCGGTGATGGCGTGGCCTTGGGTCTGGAGGTCGCGGGTGCGTGTGGCCGTGACGGTGGAGGCGATGGCGATCCCGATCGCGCCGCCGAGTTGTTGGGAGGAGTCGATGAGGCCGGAGGCGACTCCTGCGTCCCGTTCGGTGACGCCGACCAGGGCCCCGATCGATACCGGGATGAAGATCCAGGTGACGGTGCCGGTGAGGAAGAAGGGGCCGGCCAGGTCCGCCCAGAAGCTGGCGTGGGCGGGCGCCTGGGCCGCCCATAGGATCCCGGCGCCGGTCAGGGTCAGCCCGGCCGCCATCACCACTCTGATGGAGGTGCGGGTGACGAGCATCTGCGCCGGCCCTGCGAGGACTACGCCGGTCAGGCCGACGGCGAGCCAGGCGAGGCCGGTGTTCATCGCGGAATAGCCGAGCACCTGCTGCATGTAGAGGGTGCCGATGAAGATGTAGCCGTAGAAGCTGGCGCCGAGCAGGAACCCGACGGCGTTCGAGCCAGCCAGGGTCTTGAGCCGGAACAGTCGCAGCGGCAGCAGCGGCGCCTGGGCGCGGGCCTCGATGGCCACGAATACGGCCAGCAGAACCGCGGCCAACGCGAACAGGGCCAGGGTCCGGGCGGCTGTCCACCCGACGCTCGGCGCCTGCGAGATCGCGTACACCACGATCACCAGGGCGCCGGTCACGGTGATGGCGCCTAGCGGGTCGTAGTGGCGGCGTGCGCCCTCGAACCTGCTTTCCGGCACTACACGCCGGGTCAGCAGTAGCGCGGCCCCGCCGACGACCACGTTCAGGTAGAAGATGTAGGGCCAACCGGCGTAGCGGGTGAGGGCGCCGCCGGCCAGCACGCCGACGGTCGCGCCGCTGGCGCCGATGGCGCCCCACAGGCCGAGTGCCTTGTTACGTTCGGCGCCCTCGGTGAACATGTTCATCACGATCGACAGCGCAGCGGGCAGGACCATGGCGGCGCCCAGGCCTTGGACACCCCGCATGATGATCAGGAAGATGCCGCTGGTGGCCAGCGCGCAGGCCAGCGAGGCGGCGGTCAACAGCGCCAGCCCGGCTGTGAACACGCGCCTGCGCCCGAGCAGGTCGGCGGCGCGACCACCGAGCAGCAGGAACCCGCCGAAGGTGAGGGCGTAGGCGGTCACCACCCACTGCAGGTCCGCCTGGGCGAAGTGCAGCTTGCGGCTGATGGTCGGCAGCGCGACGTTGACGATCAGCATGTCGACCGCCGTCATGAAGTACGCCACGGCGAGCAGCGAGAACGCCCGCCACCGGTGCACCTGGCCCGATGGCGCGGCCTTGCCGCCGCCGTGGGCGTTCCTGGCGTCTACCGCGGTCACGGCTGCCGCCGCTGGCTCGGGTGCTCAGCACGCCGTCGCCGGTGAAGGTCCTTCATGCGGTGTGTTGACGACTGTGGCATCGGTCTCTCCTGGTCTGATCGAGTGATCTCAGGAGGACGACGAACGGCGGGCAGGTAAACCGGACACGCCTCTAGGGGTTTTTAGGAGGTCTTGAGACTCTCGATCCGCCGCTCGAAGGCCGCACGCTCGGCGGTGCTGCGGGCCAGCGCGATCGCGTGCTCGTAGTACTCCCGTGCGGCGGCGTGGCGGTCGGCCCGCCGTTCAAGGTCGGCTCGGGCCGCCCAGTAGAACGGGTATCGAGACAGCTTCGGCTCTTGCGCCAGGGCGGTCAGCTCGCGGCGACCCTCGTCGACGCCGTCCCGTTCGGCCACGGCCAGCGCACGGTTGAGCGTCACGATGGGGTTCGGGGACTGTTCGGCGAGGATCCGGTAGAAGCCGATGATCCTGTCCCAGTCCGTCTCTTGGACCGAAGGCGCGATCGCGTGCTCGCAGGCGATGCCGGCCTCCAGGTGCCAGCGGGACAGGAGGTCCCCGGTGGCGGCGTGGGCAAGATGGATCAGACCGCGCTCGATATGCGCCCGATCCCAGCGGCTCCGGTCCTGGTCCTCCAAGGGGACGAACACACCGTGCTCGTCCCTCCGTGTCGACAGCCGGGCAGCGTCGAAGCAGAACAAAGCGGCCAGAGCATGCACGTCCGGATGCGCAGTCGCCTTGGCGTCCAGCAGCAACTCGGCGAGACGCAGAGCGCCCTCGCACATGAAAGGACGCACCGGGTCCTGCGGGTTGCTGCCGTGATAGCCCTCGTTGAACAGCAGATACAGCGCTCGCAGGACCGAGCCCCGCCGGATGTGGAGGTCAGGAAGGTCGTCCACGTCGGGCAACCGGCCCAGCTCACGCAGGCGTCCGCGACCGCGGTGCAAGCGCCGGTCGATGGTCTGGGTGTCCACCAGGAATGCTTGACCGATCTCCTTGGGAGACAGACCACACAGCCACCGCAGGATCAGGGTGATGTGCGTCTCGCGGCTCAGGCCTGGGTCGCAGACAGCGAACATCATCGCCAACTGGCTGGTCCCCTCGGCAGCCGGAGCCAGGGCCGCCTCGATGGTGTCGGTCAGCGCGGTCCTCGTTGCCAGTTCGGGCAGGAAAGAGCGGCGGCGCTGTTCCCGGCGGATGATGTCGATCGCCCGGTTGTGAGCTGCCCGGATGATCCATGCCTTCGGGTCCTGCGGCAGCCCGAAACGCCACGCCTGCATGGCACTCACCAGCGCGTCATGGACGACATCCTCGGCAAGCGGGATGTTCGATGGGCCCAGGACCCGGATCAACGCGCTGACCAGGTGCGCATACTCCCTGCGGAACAGGTCTTCCACCAGCTCCGCAGATGAGAGCGGCTCGCGCCCTTCGTTCACCAGCCTCAGATCCGAAAATCCTGGACAGGCCGCACTTCGACGGAGCCGCCGAACTCGTACGTCGGGCAGCCGCGTGCGACCTCGATGGCGTCTTCCAGAGAGGCCGCCTCGAAGATCATGCTGCCGGTCACCAGATCCTTCGACTCGGCATACGGTCCGTCGGTGACCAGATCGCGACCGCGAACCGTGGCCCCCGGACCATCGAGCGCGGTTCCGGTGTTACGCCTGCCCTGCCCGGCCAACTCCTCCGACCAGCGATACCACTTCTCCAGGTGAGCCTGAAGTTCGGACGGCGACAGGTCAGGCCGCGAAACAGCACCCCCACGAAAGATCAACATGAAAGTGCTCCGCGGGACGTGGCCCTCGCCATCAGGTTCCGACATCACGGCCTCCCTGTATCCGCGCCGCCAGGCCTGCTTGGACCCAGCGACCACATGGGCCTGGGCGCAACCCCACACCAATGGCAAGAAGCCCAGCTCGCAAGCATAACGACAGCTCGGTGGTCTCCTCGTCGGTGGACGGTCCCGGGGGGTGGGTTCGGTTGCGTCCACTGAGGTGGTGTACGAGTTTCCGCAGGTGAAGAGCGTGGCGTCGTGACGTGAGACGGCCATCGCGTAGATCCATCGAGATGGATGATCAAGAAGAAGGAGACGACGCGATCCCCAAGCTTCGGTCGGGGGCCTACTTCCCCGAGTGGCTGCTGGAGCGGCGTCGCCGGGCCGAGCAGGCCCTGGTCAGGGTGGTCGCCACCTCCTATCTCCTGGGCGTGTCACGCGGCGGGTGGACAAGCTGGTGGAGCAGACGGGCACCAAGGGCATCTCCCAAAGCCAGGTCTCGGAGATGTCCAAGGTGCTGGACGCCCAGGTGGCCGTGTTCCGCAACCGCCCTTTGAAGGGCGGCCCGCACGCCCTGACCCAGAAGGTCCGTGAGGGCGGCCGGATCGTCAACGTCCACGTGCTGGTGGCCACCGGCGTCATCGCCGGCGGGCACCGCGAGATCCTCGGAATCGAGGTCACCTCGACCGAGGACGGCACCGGTTGGCTGGCGTTCCTTCGCGGACTGGTCGCCCGCGGCCTGACCGGCGTGCAACTGGTCATCTCCGATGCGCATCGCGTCCTGGTCGAGGCGATCGGCTCGACCCTGCCCGGGGCGGGCTGACAGCGGTGCCGCACGCACTACCTGCGCAATCTGCTCACCCGCGTGCCCAAGGCGGCGCGGCCGTGGGTGGCCACGTTGGTGCGCACCATCTTCGACCAGTCCGCTGCCGAAGAGGTCGCCGCTCGGCCCGCCCGCGTGGTCGCCTCGCTGGAGACCAAGCACCCGCAGACCGCCGAGCACTTGGACGCCGTCGCCGCACCGACGTGGTCGGGATCCTCCCCGACCGGGCCGCGATCGTCCGCATCGTCGGCGCCGTACTGATGGAGCAGACCGACGCATGGACCGAGGCCCGCCGTTACATAGGCCTGGAGTTCCTCGCCAGAGCCCGCCTACGCGCCATCGACGGAACCACACCCGACCCAAGATCGACAACCGAGAACTCGCCGCTTGACCTGCAGAAACAGGATCACGCGGAGGCCGACTCATACACCACTCCGCTGGCGTGACCGGTCGTCCTGGAAGAGACGATGCCGGGCTCCGTTACCTTTCGCTCCGGCATCCGTCATATCGGTGCGGGACGATCCGAACTGCCGAAAGAGAGCGGATGATGCAAGCACGTATGAAGAACCTGGCGATGGTGCTGCCTGACGCGATGGAGGGCGTCCAGAGCCTGTACAAGGCCATGCACAAGGGTGGAGTGCCACAGCAGACTTTGGAACTCATCCACCTCAGAGCGAGCCAGATCAACGGGTGCAGCGCCTGTGTGTACGCGGGAATCGCCAGTTCGAAGAAGGCCGGAGAGACCGACGAGCGCCTGTTCCAGCTGTCCGCGTGGCGCCCTTCTAACACCGACGCCGAGCGTGCGGCGCTGGAGCTGACCGATATCCCTCGGCGAACGGACGGCCGTCGATGCCGCCGCAGATCCTGGCCGCGGCGATCACCTTGAAGCGTCCTCTCCGACATCAGCGCGTGTTCGAACTCAGCGATGGCCTCGAGGATCTGGAAGAACACGCGGCCGATGGCCGTGGAGGTGTCGATGCCCTGGTCGGTCACCACCAAGTCCACACCGCGCTCAGGCAGTTCCTTCGACAGCAGCTGTGGTGCCGTATCGGCCCGGCCAGGTGGCCAAGTCCAGTACGCCCGGAGGCAGCACCGCGACGGTGTCCAGGACCCAGTACATCGTCGCACCGGTGCCTACCGACGCCAGCGTCTCGCGGTGGTCATCTGCTGGGCGTGCGAACGAACGGACCGAAAATCTCGGTTGGCGGGCTGGCCGCCCGTGCCCTGATGAGCGAGCGTTCGTTCGTGCGCTGTTTCAAGGGCGCCAGCTGGCGCTACCTGCGAAGGCAGCGTCTGGACCACACCGAGGAGCTGCTGGAGAGCACCGACCTGCCGATGGAAGCTCCCAAAATACGACCGCGTCCTCGTAGTCGATCCTGCGGGCAGTTCGCACGGCGACGGACCCCGCGCCTACCGGCGTCGCTCCCGCAGGTAGACGAGTCGTCTACCCGCCCTGCAGTGTGGTGAACCTCTCCGGGTGCCGACTGCGACCGGGGCCCGCCAGCCCATGCGCAGTCGTCGTGGCTCAATGTGATGGTCTCGCTTGCGCCTTCTCCAGCCGGGACTGTTACCTCGAGGAGGTCTGATCCGTCAGTGCTGTGAAACGAATGGTGACGGGACGGAATCGATGAACGAGCATAGATCGCTGACCGAACGATTCGAGGAGCACCGTCGGCATCTGCGGGGCGTCGCCTTCCGCATGCTCGGCTCTGTGCACGAGGCGGACGACGCCGTGCAGGAGACGTGGCTCCGGCTGAGCCGCATCGACACCAGTGAGGTGGAGAATCTCGGCGGGTGGTTGACGACGGTGACCGCACGGGTGTGCCTGGACATCCTGCGGTCCCGGGCCGCCCGGCGTGAGGAGCCGCTGGATTGGCACGTTCCCGACCCCGTCGTGAGCCCGGTCGAGGGCACCGATCCCGAGCAGGAAGCACTGCTGGCCGATTCGGTGGGCGTCGCGTTGTACGTCGTCCTCGAGAGGCTGGCCCCCGCTGAGCGGCTCGCGTTCGTCCTCCATGACATGTTCGCCGTCCCGTTCGATCAGATCGCAGGCATGCTAGATCGCTCGCCGAACGCCGCCAAACAGCTCGCCAGTCGTGCGCGCCGCCGGGTACAGGGAGCGGAGGCGGTCCCCGATGCCGACCTGGGCCGGCAGCACGCAGTGGTCGACGCGTTCTTCGCCGCGGCGCGAAGCGGTGACTTCGATGCGCTGGTCGCCGTTCTCGCCCCGAACATCACCATGCGGGCCGATGCGGGACCATTGGGCGAAGGTACAGTGTCCGTCATGGTCCGCGGCGCCGCCGAGGTCGCCGGGCGTGCACTGATGTTCGCACGGCCAGATGCGCATGTCCGCCGGGCCCTTGTGAACGGCGCCGCCGGGGTCGTCATCGTTGTCGATCATCGGCCCATATCGGTCATGGGCTTCACGGTCACCGACGGCAGGATCAGCGCGATCGACGGGCTGCTCGACACGGAACGTCTATCGCAGCTCGACCTGTCGACGTTCATGGTGGCGTGAGCCGTCCCGCGGTGCGTCACTCTCCCGCAGACATGCCGCGGTACCGGTTGTTATTGCATGGCCGCTGGATGCGGCCCACGCTGATGGTGCCGACCGGACGGAAACTCCGGTCGGCACCATCAGACGAGAACGTCCTTCTGCCGGCCGCGTGAGCGGCGCTCAGAAGAGGCGGTAGATCCCAGGATGGTCAGCCGGTCTGGGATCGGCGGCTCGACGATCCACTCCTTGAGGTTCTCCTGGAACTTCCGGAATTCCGCCACGCCGGCAGGGGATTGTCGAAGCCGTCATCGAGTGCGAGCAGAGCCACGAGCATCGGCGAGTTTGCAGGACGCGTAACGAACGCCTTCCGGCTTCGCCTGCTCGATCGCCGCGGACATCTTCACGACGGTGGCCCCGACCTTACCGACGCCTTCGGCGTTTGACCTCGGAACGGATCATCATCACGTTCACCACGTTTCCACTTTCGCTGTGAGGTTCGGATTTCGTGCCGAGATGTGGCGGACGTACGCCCGCGGTGCCTTCGTCGTCGATACGGTCGGCGGATTCGTGATCAGGTGACGGTCAGCCCCAGCTGGTTCCCGCGGGTTCCTGGATCGTCCTGTTGAGCCGGTTGAAGAAGTTGGTTGTGGCGATCATGAGGATGATGGCCGCGAGCTCCTGCTCGGTGTAGTGATCGGCGGCCGCCTGCCAGATCTCGTCCGGCACCGGGTCGGCGTGGTCGGCCAGCCGGGTCGCCGCCTCGGTCAGCTCCAGCGCCGCACGCTCGGCGTCGGTGTAGAAGGGCGCCTCGCGCCACGCGGACAGCTGGAACAGGCGCTCGTCGGTCTCTCCGGCCTTCTTCGAACTGGCGATTCCCGCGTTCACACAGGCGCTGCACCCGTTGATCTGGCTCGCCCTCAAGTGAACGAGTTCCAGTGTCTGCTGTGGCACTCCACCCTTGTGCATGGCCTTGTACAGGCTCTGGACGCCCTCCATCGCGTCAGGAAGGACCATCGCCGGGTTCTTCATACGTGCTTGCATCATCCGCCCTCTTTCGGTGATTCGGATTGTTCCGCCCTGATATGACGGATGGCGGATGCGGAAGGTAACAGCCTCTGGGGCCGTTCTCCCGCGACGCGACTCACCCGTCGCAGAACCCGCCGATCCGGCGTGCGGCGCGCCGGCTGCGCTCCAGGCGGAGTGCGGTGGCCGGTGCGCCGGCGGTACCGGCCTGCAGCTACTCCGTACTCGCGGCGGAACGCCTTGCCGAAGACGTACGAGACGAGTAGCTGCCCTGCCGGCGAGGGTGGCCAGCGGCGCGCCGGTGTCCAAAGAAGGCGCGCGGCGCCGGTCATCCGCGGCCACGTCAGGTATGTCAGCGGCGGCTTGCCCGACGAGGTCGGTGGACCGCTGCGCGAAGGAGGTGCGGGATATGGCCGAGCGGGCGGCCAGCCACGGCCGGTCGAGTTCGGCGGGGATGGTCTCGAGTAAGCCTTGACTGGCCATCAGCCAGAAACTCCACCGGCATGGACGATCACCTTAGAATCAGACCGTGGCGGGGGTCAGCGCGGCCTCCGTGCGGAGTGAACCCTTCTAGCAGTGGAAGCCAGGACGCGACTGGAATCTCTCCAGCTTGCCGGAGTACTCCCGTAGCTGCCAGTCGACCTGGATGTGGTCGAGTCGACAGTACGGGCGCTGCAGCCCCATCGCCTCACCCCACCGCATCCCGGTGAAAACGGTCAGGACGATCAAGATGAAGTCGTCCTCCCGCCCCGCGAGCAGACCGCATCGCTCCGCGAGGAGCAGCACCTGGAGCGGCGACGCCCACTTCTTCTCCAGGCCCCGAGCGCCGTGTGCCCTCCGGGCACGCTTACGTCCACGTCTCTTGCGCTTTTCAGCGACGTTGACCGGCAGCAGACCACGATCCTTGGCGTCACCCAGGATTGTGCCCAGCATGGAACGGGCGTCGGCGGCCGTCCGATGCGAGAACCCCTCGACTCCGGATTCGCTTCTTCCAGGCCACGATCTCCTTCGGACTGGTGAAGGTGTTCACCGGCCGGGAGCCGAACGCGGGCAGGATGTGCACGTCCGTCCCCCTACCACTCCACTGGAGTTGACCGCCATGAGATAATTTAGAGCTGATATGATATGAGATTCACTGGAGAGATGAGGTCGGCACGGCATGATGCGCACGGCCAGGGACGCCGAGGCTGCGCGGAGTCGTCGGCGGGTGACCGCGAGCATCAGGGAGTCACTGCGCGAGCTGAGTATCCAGCTGTCCTTGCTCAATCACCAGGTCAGCGCACACGTTGAACTCCGGGACATCGACCTGTACTGCCTCGATCTGATCAACAGGGAAGGGCCGCTCAGTCCGAGCGCCTTGGCCCGTCGAGCTGGCCTGCACCCCGCTACGATGACTGGTATCCTTGATCGGCTACAGCGAGGGGGCTGGGCCGTCCGCCAGCGGGATCCGGACGCCGTGGACCGCCGGGCAGTCGCCGTGAGCCCACTTCGAGAACGTGTCCCCGAGCTGTTCAAGCTGTATTCGGGGATGAGCACGCTCCTCGACGAGATCTGTGCCGACTACGGCGACGCCGAGTTGGCGGTGCTGGCCGACTTCCTCCGCCGTACTACAGAGGCCAGTCAAGAGGCGACCGACCGACTCGCCAACGGCTGACGCCCTCGCACGATGCGCTCCGACGAGACGCTGCAGACTGCCTTCGCGCTGCCAAGGCGGCGATCGTGATGCGTCGGATGCGACGATGTGGGCGAAACGGGAGGCGGGCCTTGCGAAGGCTCCGGGCCGCAGATCCTGTCTCGCTATCAAAGTGGTCCGCATCGTCAAGGCAATTTGGCCTCGGTATGCGGCGCCCGCGCGAAACCTGTCCCGTCCGGCACACACGTGCAGGACGGTGGGGAACTACCGCCGAGAATTATGACCGGTGGCGAGAGCGCTGGCCATCCTCCATGCGTGATGACGCCCCGGGGGAGCCAAGGTAGGGGGCCATGCGAGTGAATGATCTTGGGTCGGGGTGAGGGGCCACGGACGAGTGGCTGGCACGGCCTTGGCGTGCGACGGGACCGTTGATCGTTTGAGCCAGTCCGGTGGGACCTTCACCGTTGAGATCGCCCGCTGGGCCAGTTATGTCGCCATCGCCGTCACCGACGAAGGCGCACCGTCCGAACCCGCTGTCACCGACGCAGGCGACGACGCCGAGTCCGGGCGCGGATTGCGGACCGTCAGTGCGCGGACACGGCAGCGTTCGTGAGATGGAAGAGGAGGGCCGGCTGTCAGGCCCTCCCGGTGAGGGGTCCTGGCTCATACCAGGGCCCTTGTTGCGACAGGTGAGACGTCAGCTGTGGTTGACCGCTTTCGGAAGTCCAGAATGCTGGAAGCGGGCCCCGAGAGGCCCTCTCCGTCTCCTACTCGACCTCAGTCGCGTCGTCGATGAAAGGAGGCGTCTCCAGATCGCCCTCGATGAAGACCCGACGGGCGATGCGCACTTCGACCTTGGTGTTCGGCGGGACGCGGACGGTGATCGTCTTGCCCCAGGGGAGAAGGGCGTTCCACCAGCCGCAGGCCACGAGGATCAGCGCGTCATAGTCGTGACCGGGTTTTGAGCGAGGTCTCCGCGCGCGGACTCAGCGTGCAGGTTGGAGGCCATCGAGCGTGAGTACCTGGGGAGAGGATCGGGGCGAACGCCGATGCCGCCTTGCTATGCCCCATCCGGTTGGCATTGGGGGCACCAGACCGTTCGGCGGCCGGAGAGGCGGCGGCTTTTCAGAGGGGTGCCGC
>NZ_JBFAGB010000071.1:0-27701 GCF_040639875.1 Actinomadura sp. NPDC023710 | reverse complement strand
TCGACACCTGGACGGCGCCGCCGAACGTGCGCCGCGCCCAGCCGATGACGTCGCGCTGGGCCGGGGTGAGCGCGGCGCCCTTGAGGCTGCTCAGCTTCACGGTGTTGCCGGAGGTGACGATGCCGGTCTGCAGGCCGGCCTTGGCGCCCTTGTTGGCGGTGGCGACACGCTTGGCCAGGGAGTCCGACACCTGCTGGAGGTGCTGGAAGCTGTACCGGACGGTTGTGGTGGCGGTGTCGTTCATGCCGGAGGCGGTGGCAGTGGTCCGCGCTTTGGCCGCCGCGTGCTTTGTGGTGACGGCGACGGTGAGCCTGCCGCCGTGCGCCTGGTCGATCCAGGCGCCGCCATAGGCTGCGCCGAGCTTCTTGTCGATCTTGGTGGCCAGTTTGAACTGCGCGGGCTGCCGGTCGGCGCGGCGGCCCGCCTCGGCCGCCGATACGCCGTGGTCCTTGGCGATCTGCTTGACGAGGGTGTTCTTGGCCTCCTGCTGGATCTGGGCCTGGGACCGGTGGTTCGGGGTGGGGGCGGGGGGCGCGCCGCGGCCATCGGGGGCGCCGGCGTACGCCGGCGCCGCCATTGAGGCCGTGGTCAGGGCGGCGGCCGCGGCGACGGCCGCGGCGACCCTTCTGCGTTTGGGGCGGACCATAGGGGGTGCCTCCTTCGCGGACGGGGGTGGGCGCGGCATCCGGCCGCGCCGTCCGCTATGCAATGTGAAATTGCACTGTAAAATGTGAGATGACAGTCGCCTAGGGGCAAATGTTGACAACAAGCCTGGGTGCCGAGGTCAGCGGCCTGATCCGGCCGGGAAGTGCGGGCGGCCGCCCCCGCTGCAGCAGGGCGTCAGGTGGCTTGGACCGGGTGAGGACCTGCTCGGCGATCTTCACTGCCGTGTGATCTTGCTCGTGGTGTTCGGGGGGTGCTGCACGGCAGCCGGGGCTTACCGGGCTCGTCGGCACGGTACCGGGAAGGGGAGGAGGGTGATCGTGGTGACTGCTGTGCTGCACGTCGCCGCACAGCGGCATGGATCGTGGTGGGTGCTGGTGGTGTCGGGCGATCTGGACGTGGCCACAGCTCCCCGACTGGTCGACTACTTGGCTGGTGCGTCGTGGGCGGATCCGCCGCCACGGATCGCGCTGGAACTGTCAGGGCTTCGCTTCTGCGGCGCAGCAGGCCTGCGTGCGTTTGTCGACGGCTGGGAACGCGCGGCCTCGCTCGGCGGTGATCTAGTCCTGGTGGCGCCGCCAAGACGGGTCGTGGAGTTTCTGGGAATCTTCAGGGCGGACCACATCACCATTGCTGGCGCGGTCACCGACCTCCCCCAATGACCGGCCGGGCGGGCCGGAGGTTCGACCTCGCCGAGGCCGGTCAAGGATCGCCGCGGGGCCCGCTCGGCTTCGGTGAAAGTCGGTTGGAGCGCTCGTCTCAGCGTGGCCTCATGTCACCCCCGAGGTAGGCTTCGACGACGCGCGGGTCGACGGAGAGTTCAGCTGCTGATCGCTCCAGGGTGCAGCGGCCGTTCTCGATCACGTAGCCGCGCTGGGCGATCTGGAGCGCCGCTCTGGCGTTCTGTTCGACCAGCAGGACGGCCGTCCCGTCCGCGGCGACATCGTGGATGACCTCCATGACCGCCGCGACGACGAGGGGGGCGAGTCCCATCGACGGCTCGTCCAGCATCAGCAGTTCGGGCCCGGCGACCAGGGCGCGGCCGATGGCCAGCATCTGCTGCTCGCCACCGGACAGTGTCCCGCCCTCCTGCCCGCGCCGTTCGGCGAGCAGGGGGAGCAGCCCGTAGACTCGGTCGATGCGTCTGGCCAGCTCGCGGCCGTCCCGCACCAGGTAGCCGCCGAGCAGCAGGTTCTCGTGGACCGTCAGGGTGCTGAAGATCCGCCGCCCCTCGGGGACGTGCACCAGGCCGCGCGCCACGATCTCCGACGGCGGCGCCCCGGCCACCGACCGTCCCTGATATATGATGTCGCCGCCGGATGGACGGACCAGGCCGGAGATGGCCGACAGAGTGGTGGTCTTGCCGGCGCCGTTGTTGCCCAGCAGCGCCACCGTCTCCCCTTTCTGGACGGTGAGTGACAGGCCGTTCAGCGCGGTCACCGCGCCGTACTTCACTGTCAGGTCAGTCAGTTCGAGCACCGCGCACCTCCTCGGTCTCCTCCGGGTCGGCATCGCGCCCGAGATACGCCTCGATTACCGCCGGGTCGGTGCGGACCCGGGCTGGGGTGCCGTCGGCGATCTCCTTGCCGTAGTTGAGCACCACCACGCGGTCGGAGACCTCCATGACCAGGCCCATGTCGTGCTCGATGAGCGCTATCGCGATGCCGAGGTCCCGGATCCGCCGGCTCAGGCCTAGCAGCTCGGCCTTCTCCGCGTGGTTGAGCCCGGCGGCGGGCTCGTCCAGCAGCAGCAGGGCCGGCCGGCGGGCCAGGGCCCGCGCGATCTCGACCCGGCGCTGCTCCCCGTACGGAAGGTGCCGCACCAGGCCCGTCCGGTCACCGCGGAGCCCGACGAAGTCGAGCCACTTGTGCGCCTCGTCGGTGGCCTGCTGCTCGCTGCGCCGGTAGCGGGGGGTGTGCAGCAGCACGTCGAACGTCCGCTGCCGCAGCCACAGGTGGGTCCCGGCTCGCACGTTGTCCAGCACCGACAGGTCGCCGAAGACGCGGAGGTTCTGGAAGGTGCGCGACAGGCCGCGGGCGGCGATCGCGGACGGGCGCCGCCCTGTGATGTCGGCGCCGTCCAGGGCGATCCGGCCACCGGTCGGCTTGTAGAAGCCGGTGACGCAGTTGAAGGCGGAGGTCTTGCCCGCCCCGTTCGGGCCGATGATCGAAACGATCTCGCCCTCGTCCACGCAAAAGGTGAGCCCGTCGACCGCCCAGACGCCCCCGAAGGCCAGCTGTAGATCCTGCACGTCGAGCATCAGGCTCCTTCCGACCGGGCCGCCATGCGGTCGGTCTCGCGTGACCGGTGCGGCCAGAGGCCCTGCGGACGGCTGATCATCATCGCGATCAGCAGGACTCCGAACACGAAGAACCGGTAGTCGGCCAGCCCGCGAAGCATCTCGGGCAGCAGGCTGATCACGACCGCGCCGAGGACGACGCCGGGCGTGGAGCCCATGCCGCCGAGCACGACCGCCATCAGCACCAGGGCCGACTGCAGGAAAGTGAAACTGGCCGGAGAGACCGCCGACAGCTGCGCAGCGAACAGCACGCCCGCGAGCCCGCCCCAGACCGCCCCGGCGATGTAGGCCGCCAGCTTGACCCGGTAGGTGTGGACGCCCATGGCCTCGGCGGCGTCCTCGTCCTCCCGGACGAACCGCCACGCGCGTCCGAGCCGGGACCGTCCCAGCCGGGCGGCGAGCAGCACCGCTACCGCGGCGATGAGCAGCGCTGCGTAGTAGAACACCACCGGATCGGAGACATGATCACCGAACAGGCCGGGGATCCCGTAGATGCCCGAGGGCCCGCCGGTGACCTCCAGGTTGTTGGCGGTGATCCGGACGATCTCTCCGAAGCCGAGCGTCACGATCGCGAGATAGTCGCTGCGCAGCCGGAGCGTGGGGCCTCCGATGACGATGCCGGCGATCACGGTGGCGACGATGACGAAGGGGACGGTCGCCACCAGAGGCCAGTTCAGCCGGGTGGCCAGCAGGCCGCTGGTGTAGGCGCCGACCGCGAAGAACGCGGCGAACCCGAGGTCGAGCAGACCGCAGTAGCCGACCACGATGTTCAGCCCGACCGTGAGCATCACGAAGATCACTGCGCTCGTCATGATGTTCATCGCATACGGTGTCGCGATCGCGAACGGGGCGGCCAGTCCCACGGCGAGGCCGGCCCAGCCGAGGTGGCGGCTCTCCAGCAGACGCGAGACGCCGCTCGCCGCGCGGCGTTTCGCAGCGCGGTCCGGAAGCGCCGCCATCAGACGCGCTCCGTGACGCGCTCGCCGAGCAGCCCGGTAGGCCGCACGGTGAGGAAGAGGATGAGGAAGCCGAACGCGAACACGTCCCGCCACTGACCGCCCACCCAGTGGGTGCCGAAGGATTCGAGCATTCCCAGCACGATTGCCCCCAGCATCGTGCCGGGAACGTTCCCGATCCCGCCGATGACGGCGGCGGTGAACGCCTTGAGGCCGATGATGAACCCCATCAGAAAGTCGATCTTTCCGTAGTAGCCGCCGGCCATCACGCCCGCGGCCCCGGCCATCGCCGAGCCGATGAAGAAGGTGCGGGCGATGACGGCGTCCACGTTGATGCCCATGAGCAGGCACGCCTTCGGGTCGAGTGCGATGGCCCGCATCGCCCGGCCCTGCCGGGTCCGCCCGATGAGCATGGTGAGCCCCGCCATCAGTACCACCGAGACGGCCATCAGCAGGAGTTGCTGCACCGTCACGCGTGCACCCAGGACGGTGAAGGACGCCCCGTCCAACCGCACCGGGTAGACCCGCGGGTTCGGACCGGCCGCGATCCGGGTGCCGTACTCCAGCGCGAACGACGCGCCGACCGCGGTGATCAGCAGCGACAGCCGGGGCATGCCTCGCAGCGGGCGGTAGGCCACCCGCTCGACCGCCAGCCCGGCGATCCCCGTGGTGACCATGGTGAGGACCAGCACGACGAGCAGTGCGACCAGCGAGGAGGAGTGCACCAGGCCGCCCATCGCGCCGAGCATCGCGAACCCGGTGAAGGCTCCGAGCATGTACAGGTCGCCGTGGGCGAAATTGAGCAGCTTGATGATCCCGTAGACCATGCTGTAGCCGAGGGCGACCAGCGCGTAGAACGAGCCGACGAACAACCCGTTCCAGATCAACTGTGCCATGGACGCCTACTTCAGGTCGTCGCGCAGCGTGAAGGCGCCGCCCTTGACAACGAGGATCACGAAGCCGCCGTTGCCGAGCGTGTGCTGCGGGGTGAACTTCAGCGGCCCCGTGAAGATCGGGAAGCCGTTGACGGCCTCCAGTTGCTTCGCGATCTTGTCGCCGTCGGTGCCGCCGGCCTTGGCGATGCCCTCGGCCGCCACCCGCACGGCGTCGTAGGACTGGGTGGAGTACGGGCCCGGATCGCTGCCGAACTTCTGCTTGTAGGAGCTGATCCAGCCGCCTGCACCCTCGATCGTGTCCGGGGTCTGGGTCATGGTGGCGAAGACGCCGTCCGCCGCCTTCCCTCCCGCGATCTTGATGAGCTTGGCGTCCACCGAGCCGTCTCCCACCATGAAACCGCCGGTGTAGCCGGCCTGCCGGAACTGCCGCAGCAGGAGGCCGCCCTCCTGGTAGTAGCCGGTCCAGTAGATGAAGTCCGGGTGGGTCTTCAGGACGTTGGCGATGTTGGCGGAGTAGTCGCTCTCCCCGGGGTTGACGGCGTCCAGGGTCGCCTTGTCGGGCCCGCCGGGCCTGTCGAGCGCCGCTGCCGTCCGCAGCGCGATGTCCTTGGAGTAGGAGGTGTTGTCGTGCAGGACCGCGACCTTCTTCGGCCCGCTCTTGGTCATCCAGTTCATCGCCGCGACGGCCTGCTGGTCGCCCGTCCCGTTGATGAGGAAGACGTGCTTGAGGCGCTGCGCGACCAGTTCGGTGGAGTTCGCCGCCGGAATGATCATCGGGATCCGGGCGCGGTCGAACACCGGCAGGGTCGGCAGCGTCGCCCCCGAGCAGTAACCGCCCACCGAGACGGCGATCTTCGCTGCGACCAGCTTGCTGGCCGCCGCCACCGCGGTCTTGGGGTCGCAGGCGTCGTCCTCGACCCGGAGCCGCAGCTTGCGTTTGCCGACGCCGCCCCGGGCGTTGATCTCGTCGACGGCCATCTGGGCGCCGTTCTTCATGTAAGGCCCGATGTCGGCGCTGGACCCCGACAGCGGGATCGCCATGCCGATCGTGATCGGGCCCGAGTCCTCGGCGTCGTCCGAGCCGAGCAGCCCCTGACCGCAGGCGGACACCGCCAGGGACGCCACTGCGAGCACGACGCCCATTGTGAACTTCTTCATCGGTCTTCCTTCTTGAGGCGGCTGATCAAAGTGTTCTCGGCCAGGGCCGTTCGCGGGGGCGCCGATGGTCGGCGCGGGTCCCCTGACCGCTTAATTGATGGAATGAGATACTCGTCCGAGACCGGAGGCCTTGGACCTCCCGGTGTCAGCTGACAGGCCGAGAGTGTTCGAGTCCGGCTCCTGTGGGGCTCTCGAGCGGGAACCGGGCGTCCGACGCTCTTCCCCTGTGGGCCACCCCGTCCGTGACGGCCCGTACCGCCTCCTGTTGTCCGGAACCCACCGCACGTTGAAGAAGGGCACGGCATCCGAATCGCCTCACGGCGTCCATGGAGAGCTTGATTGCCAACATGAACTCGGATCTCGAGTCGCAGCGGATGCCTGGCGATTGCAGCGACCTTGGTACACCAACCGTGTCCGTTAGCTCTCGTCGCCAGGAACGGCGCGGTCGAGCGCCCCTAGCCCTCGCGGGAGCGATCTACCTGCCCCGCGATGACTTCCTGACGCCGGTTCAGGCGAACCCGACGGGGTCATCGTCGCCGATCAGCAGGTGAAGAACGGCCCTATGCCAGCGGCCCCGTCCGCAGCGACTCCGGGGATCACCCGATCGCCATCGAGCAAGTCGAGGGTCGCCACGACCACTGGCGACCGTCACTCGACCGCCAGGCTGTGGTCTTCGCCCGGCGGTCCGCTGGGGCGGGCATCGGCGCATCCCACGTCGAGTAACGAGCGGAAAGCGTTCGGCGCGCCGACGCTGATCGGCTCTGAAGCCCGCGCGCAGCGACAGCGCGCTGGCGATGATGACGCCGTGCCTTGGCTTCAATGCGACCTCCTCGGTGTGCCATGTAACATTGCACACTCGGGCGATGGCTCGTCAAGAGGTCTGAGCCATCTGACGAACCCTTACAGCAGGTCACGCAGGGGTGGGACAGTGCGAGGCTCGGCGCGCTGCGAGCCCGGCTGCGGCGGAACGTCGAAGGCGGCCCTCCGGCGGCAGCGAAATCCTTCGCAGTCCCGGACGACCTGAACGCCGCCCTCGCCTTGAGGCCGGGGACCAGCCGACGCCGAGTCGGGCAGTGTCGAAAAGGCCCAGATCAGCTCGCCGCGCGGATCGATGAGGAACTGCACGTTGACCCCGTGGCGTCGATGATTTCCGAGTTGAAAAGCCGCTTATTATCGCCGGACAGGCGGTCGGTGGCGAGCGTTCATGATGACGCCGGACTTGCGCTGCACAGCCGCCGGCCACTGACATTAACTCGACGCGACGGCTGACGAGATTTCGTCTCTCAACAACGGGGCAGACAAGGTAAGTACAGACCTTAGTGCGTGTTTGAGAAGGGTCTCATTATAGGTATTCAAGGGCGTGGGGCTTGGTGGACGGCGGGCTGTTCACCGCGGGCCAAGCGGCGGGTCATGAGGCCGATGGCGGCCCAGCGGATCATAGCTTCGCTGGTTCGGCGGGCTGTCGTTCGTAGTCGCGGGCTAGGCACCGGCGCTGGCGCCGCGGTGCGCGCCGTGCAGGGTGTCGTCGTAGACCGCCGGCGCCGGTGCGGTGGCCGAGCAGTGCCCGGGGAAGCGGTGATCCTCTCCCACCCCATTCCCGCCTCATACACCATCCACCACAGGCTGGTGTCATCACCCGATAATCCCGAGCCGGTCGGAATGAGCATCAGGGACGACATCCACGGCGAGGTTAGCCAGACGCCGTAATCATCGGCCACCGGATTGATCCAGGTGTTCTGCGCCAGCACCGCCACGGCGATGATCTCCTTGAGCGGGCTGGTGAGGAACTCCCCGACGACCTCGGCGATCTTCTCCTCGGTGCTCCAGCAGCCCATCGACGGCCGGGTTGAGCTTGATGTGAAAGCCCCACCGCTCGGCTTGGCCGAGATATCGATGCCCTTGCCCACGTGCGCGGTGAAGCGGCGCCGGTACCGATGCGGTTTTCGATCAGGCAGCCCATTGCTGCCTCCCCCTTCCGGGCGGGAACCTCTGGACGCGGGAGCCGAAGCACACCGCGCCTGCTGGATGGACGCCGCCCCAAACGGCGCTTCACACGCCCACTTTGCAAAGCCACCCCCAGCACAGCACGAGCACCCCAAGAAAGGCACTACCTGTTGATAGTTATCTGGCCCGTCTATCGCCAAGACCCCCGCCGCGCCCGGACCGAAACCCGTTCTGCCGGACCTTCTTGCGGCAGTCCCGTTCGCGCAGCGAACGGGACTGATCTGCCGTCGGCTAGTGAGCACTCTGCGGGACCTGGGACGAACGTCATCGAGCTACCAGGAGTTCGCCGGGCAGCCGCGGCTTCCGATGCCGCGGGCTTAGTGATCTGTCGGGGTGGTGGTGAAGCCGGTTCGGTAGGCCCAGATGACGGCTTGGGTGCGGTCGCGGACTTGGAGTTTGGCCAGGATGTTTTTGACGTGTGTTTTAACGGTTTCCCGGGAGAGGTGCATGGTGGCGGCGATTTCGGAGTTGGACAGTCCGGCGGCGAGGGCGGTGAGGACGGCGGCCTCGCGGTCGGTGAGGGGGGTGGGGGGGTGGGTTTCGCGGGGACGGGCGGCGAGGGAGGCTAGGAGGCGGCGGGTGACGGGCGGGGCGAGCAGGGCGTGGCCGGCGGCGACGGTCTTGATACCGTTGATGATCTCTTCGGGGGTGGCGCGTTTGAGGAGGAAGCCGTCGGTACCTGCGGCGATGGCCTCATCGACGACGTCGGCCAGATCGAAGGTGGTGAGGACGAGGACCCTCGGGCGGGGTAGTGGCCAGGAGGTGATCTCGCGAGTGGCGTGCACGCCGTCATGGCCGGGCATCCGGACGTCCATCAAGATGACGTCGGGACGGAGCGCCCGGGCGCTCCGTACGGTCTGGTAGCCGTTGGCGGCCTCACCGACGACGAGCAAACCTGGTTCGGTCGTGAGCAGCGCGCGCAGGGTGGACCGAATGAGTGGGTCGTCGTCGGCGAGCATGATCCGAATCATGCCGGGACCGGGAGGATCGCGCGGACCAGGAATCCCTCAGGGGCAGGCCCGGCCTGGAGGTCGCCGCCCACCTGGTGGGCGCGTTCGCGCATGTTGGCCAGACCGTGTCCGGGAACGAGGTCGGGGAATCCGGTGCCGTGGTTGCGGATCTCCAGGCGGATTTGGCCGCCGGACTGTTCGAGGTCGATCTGGATGCGGCCGGTGTCGGTGTGCCGCAGGGCGTTGGTGACGGCTTCCTGGACGATGCGGTACACGGCCTGGGATGTTCCTGCCGGGACGTTGATGTCGGTGGTGGTGAATTCCAGTTCGCGTCCGGCGGCGCGGACCCGTCCGGCGAGGTCGGCAAGGCCGGTGGCGAGGGGGGTGTTTTCAGGGTGCAGGACCCGCAGGAGCTGGTCCAGTTCGTGGAGTGAGGCGCGTCCGAGGGTCTCGATCTGGCGGAGCGTTTCGCGGGCGAAGTCGGGGTTGTCGGTGAAGACCCGCTGGCCAACGGCGGCCTGCAGGACCATCACGTTGACGGAGTGGCCCAGGGCGTCGTGCAGGTCGCGGGCCAGGCGTGTTCGTTCCTCCAGCAGGACGCGTGCTTTGGTCGCGGCGGTGACGGCCCGGCGGCTGTGGGCGGCGTCCCCGCCGACGACCGCGACCAGGAAGCACATCCCGATGCCCCACAACTCGAACGCATCCACGGGCGCAGGGTCCAGGACGAGAAATCCGACCACGGTCAGCGCTGTCACGAGCGCGGAGACGGTCCTGAGCCGCCGGTCGCCGTATCGGGCGAAGCACACGAACACTGCGAGCCAGGGAGGCCACTGGACGAAGACCACCGGATAGCCGACCGCATCGTTGATCATCAGGATTGCGCAGACGCCACTGAGCACGGTCAGCGGAGCCGTCCGTACCCAGAGCAGACACAGCGCCGATGCCAGTGAGAACGCGATACCGAGGGCGTCGAGATCACGGTAGGGCGGGGCCGCCGGGGCCAGCAGGCTCACCACGACCATGCCTGCGACGAGCCCGCCGGGCAACCACAAACGCATGGCCCCATCCTGCCTCACGTGGGGCAACAGCCATATCCCTCAGATGAGTGAGGCGGTGCCTGCGGCCTGGTGCCTACCTTCGGGGGCCATGACGACGACTGAGGTAAGTGCCGTGCGCCGGTGGTGGGGATTCGCGCTGCCGGCGGTGGCGATCGCGGTGCTCGCGCCGCTACCGTACGCGAGGGGCTCGCTGACCAGCCTCGCCGCCGACAACGATCTGGCCGCCAATTACGCTGACCGCGCCACCTGGGTACAGGCGGCGTTCTATCTGCATATTACGTGCGGGGGGGCGGCGTTGCTGCTGTCGCCCATGCAGTTCGCGGCCAGGTTGCGACAACGAGCGCCCCTGCTGCACCGAACTTGCGGACGGATCATCTTCGCCGCGATCATGCTGGGCAGCGTCGCGGGCCTGGTCCTCGCACCTTTCAACCTGGCGGGTCCGATCGGAGCGGCCGGGTTCGGGAGTCTCGCCATCTTGTGGGGCGGCTCCGCCGTCGGAGCCATCCGTGCCGCGCGCCGCCGGGACTTCGCAGCCCATCGACGTTGGGCGATCAGGGTCTTCGCCCTCACCTACGCCGCAGTGATGCTCCGGGTCTGGCTGATCATCCTGATCTCCCTTCAGATCGGAGTCGCCGCGGACACCGCCTTCACCCGCGCCTACCACGTGGTGCCGTTCCTGTGCTGGGTACCAAACCTGCTGATCGCCGAACGCATCAACCGTAACGAGGCATCAACAACCTGAATGGCTCGGACACTACCTTGTCTTCCCCGGGGCGGCGTGGTCAGCGCAGTCGTGCGGGCGGACAAGACTGCGAGGGAACCTGCTGTCACCGGGCTCCTGACGTGTTGATCGAGCCCGGGCGCGCGTTTTTCAGCCGTAGCGTCCAGACTGCCGGTCGGCACGGGCCTGCAGTACTCCATGCCCCGACCGTTTCGCCGTGCCGCGGCCGCGGGGCCTGCGCTCGGTGGCGGGCGGTGCAGCAGGCGGCGCAGGTCCCGCCAGCGCGTCCGGCGGGTGTGCGTGCCGGGGCCCAGTGGGCGCTCCCTTTATCGGCGGCGGCCGGCGCCCTTATGGGGTTGGTGTTTGGCATGCGCTGTGGGTATGGCCGAAGCAGAAGCGCTCATCGATCCGTCCATGCGGGATGGGGATCTCCGTGGGAGCTGCGGCGTGAGCTCAACCGCCTGGTCGCACGGATCGTTCAAGCCGACGACCTCACCTATCCCGCTGTGCAGAACCAGATGAACCAGGTCATGGGAGTCCGACAGCGCGACCAGGCCGACAGGCAGCTATACAACGGCATTAAACACGCCGAGCGATGGCTGCACCGGCTCGGCGAAGCCCGTGATCATCATGGGTCACAACGGGACAAGTGGCGTCGGGAACTCCAGCAGTGGGCCGCCTCCCGGGGGCTGAGTCTGGCCCAGGTCGTCGACCTGATCGGAGAGGCAACATCGCCCTGACAGCATGTCCCGTCACGAACGGTCGCCGTCGTCCTAGTCGGGGTCGTAGAAGGGGCGCAGGCCGGCGGCGACTTCGGGATGAACAGCGAGTGCCGCACGTGCACCGAGCGCCACTATGCGGCGTCGGTTGGCTCCCTGCCGCGTCATGCTTAGGCAGAACCGAGGTGAGTGACGTGGCGGTCGCACGGATTGTGGCTGACCGGGCTGCGATGTGGGGAGCTGTCGAGTCTCCTGACGCTGGAGCTTCCCGAAGCCGACGGTCGCGACCTGTACCGATGCGATCTCGCTGCCCAGTGCACCAAGTCCAAGGTGGCGAGGCCCTACTAGCTGCCCGTGCGCGGCTTGCAGGGCCTGCGGTTCTACCTAGAGGAGGGCAGCCGGGCGGATTCGGTCGCCCACGCCCGGCGACCGGGCCGACCTGCGAAACACGCTGGTGGTTTGCCAGTGGCCTGACACGATGGGGATATGAGGTCGAGGCAGAACTGCCAGCAGCCAGGCCGTCCGAGCGAGCAGGACAGCTACCCCTCGGTGCTGCAGGCGCGGCGCGATCTGCTGGCTAGCCGTAGCCTGTCGCAGCGTGCGGTGGTGCGCCAGGACGAGAGCCGGCGTCTGAAGCCGTCCACTGTCAGCATGGGGGGAGCGGACAGCGCGCCGGGATGTCGTGCTGGCGCTCGTGCGCGCCTGCGGTGTCAATGACCAGGAGTTGGATGCCTGGGGGCCGAGTGGTGGCGGTTCGGATATCCCTATCAGGTCGCGCAGCGGCAGAACCGGCTGGATGGGCTGAGGCGCGGGACCTTCCGACGGGCGATGCAGGAATTGGCTCGGTCACGCGGTAAGGGACGGCGACAGGCGGGAGCGGTTCAGGGGCGGAGCCGTGGATGACCCCGGGGACGGCTGTACTGCCTGGGCCAGCAGGGCTGCAGACCCGGCAAGGCCCGCAAGATTCGAGTCAGCCCGCGTGTGCCTCTCACCAGAACCGAGAGAGGTGAAAGATGATCTTACCAAGCATGGAATCCGGCGGAGCGGGACCTCACCTTGCCGCTGGTCAGAGAGTTTCGTCGGTAGCGTGCGGGCCAGCACTCCGGTGGCCGCGGCGATGCGGTTGGGTCCGGCGCGCATCTCGCGGCGGGCAGCCAGCACCTTCTCCTCGGTCCCGGCCGAGGTGCGTGAGGGGATTAGTGGGGGCCGCTGCGCCGTTCGGCCAGTCCGTCCCGGCCCTGGCGCCGGTATCAGCCCACCCACCGGTGCGCGCACTGCCGCGAGACACCCAGCTCGGCCGCGACGTGCGCGACCGGGCGGCCGGGCGGCCGTCCTGCACGACACGGCGAACCAGCAGATATGTGCCATGGAACGTCAGACGAGCGTTAGCGTGACTCACACAGACCTCCGGGTGTGGGTGAAGCGTGCAAACTCCACTACGCCCGGAGGTCTTCTTGCTGAAAGAACACCTGCCGGTCAAGTATCACCAAGGTCATGGCCAAGTACAGCTAGTAGATGGCCGGCACCGCAGGGCAATCGTGAAGACGGTATTCGTCCTGCGCAGTCTCGGACGCCCGGCCGCGTCGCGCTCGTCCGCGGGCTATCCGACCGGATCGGACCTCACCTCTGCTCCTCGGCCGGCACCACAGCGGCGGTCCCGCGCCCGCTCTGGTCAGAGTGCCAGGTCTTCCCGTGCTTCACGGCCTTCGAAATGAGTCCTCGTCAGGCACCGACGCTCCTTTTGGAGGCCGGTCCTCACAGGAGGCCGGTCAGTGCTGAGACGAGCGCGACGGTGAGGCCGCCGATGATGCCTTGAATGGCGGCACCCGCCAGGAGCAACCACTCGCTTCTGGTCAGGTGTCTGGACTGCCGCATTGTCGTTCCTCCTGGGATGGTCGCCAATGGCAGGAGGAGACCTCAGGGGGTGGGTGTCCAGGAACCTGGTTGGACGAAGCCGGACGATCAGGCTGCCCACCGTGCGAGTAAGGGGCATGCTTGAGGGCAGTGGACGGCGGGGTGGACACACGGCGGGTTCGGCGGAGGACGGCGTGGCTTGGTCGCGGAGCCTAAACGAGGTGGAGACACCTGCCGGACTGGCCGATGCGCTGAACTCTCTGCGCGAACGGGCCGGACTCAGCCATCGGGACGTCCAGCAGCGTGCCACAAACCGTGCCCAGTCCCTTTCGAAGGCGAAGTCATCGGATCTGTGCACTCGGGGCACGTGCAGCCTGGCGACACTCAAGACGTTCCTGGTCGTGTGCGGGGTGCCCGATGGGCAGGTCGCTACATGGGTCAGGGCTTGGGAACGCTCTCGCGGACTGGCCAGGCCCCGGCCGCCAGGGGCGCAGCGGGTCGCGGAGGCCAACGCGCGCCGGCTCGGCGTGCACCGTGCCATCCAGGTGGCAGGGGCGGCCGGTGAGGTCCCTGCATACGTGCCGCGCGACCTCGACGAGGCACCGGGCGGTCTACGCGCCCGCCTGGCCATCGAGGCGGAGACGTCTGGCTTCGTCGTCGCGGTCGGCGGGTCGTCGGCGGGCAAGACCTACACCATGTACCAGGCGATGCTCTCGGTGATGCCCGACTGGTGGCTGCTGCATCCGGACCGGGCCGAGCAGATCGACCTGTTCGCCGAGATGAGTCTGCGGCGTGTCGTCGTGTGGCTGGACGATCTCCAGCACTTCCTCGGCGGTGCGACGGGCCTCACCGGCGGCTCGGTCCGGCGGCTCCTGGACAACCAGCACGTGGTCCTGCTTGGCACGCTGTGGCCCCGGCACTACTCGCGCTACACCGACCCGGCGAGCGCACACTACGTCGAGCGCGACCTGCTCGGCCTGGCGTACGTGGTGCGCGTGCCGGACCGGCTCTCGCATCACGAGCTGGCCCGGGCGCGCGAGGCGGCCGGCACCGATCCCCGGATCGAGGCCGCGTTGACGATCCGCGACTTCGGCTTCACCCAAGTGATGGCCGGAGCGCCGCACCTGATCGAGCGTTGGCGTGACGCCGAGGGCCACTGCCGGGCGGTCCTGGAGGCAGCGATCGACGCGGCCCGGCTGGGTGTGCAGTCACCGTTGCCGGAGACGCTATTGCGCGCCGCGGCACCGGCGTACTGCAGCGGACGCGAACGCGCCGAAGCCGGACCCGGCTGGTTCGAGGAGGCGCTGACCTACGGCACGGCCGCGCTGCATGGCGTGGTGTCCGCGCTGATGCCGGTTCCAAAGGCCGACGGCGGCATGGGCGCAGCAGCGGGGTACCGGGTGGCCGACTACCTCCTCCAACAGGCTGCCACCGAACGTGCCGAGGAGCGCATACCCGACGAGCTGTGGGAGGCGTGCCTGGCCCACATCACCGATCCGGGCGATTACATCCGTCTGGCCTCCAGCGCCGAGGCACGACAGTTGCATCACCATGCCAGCCAGTTCTACAAGCGCGCGGCCCGGCACCGGCCGGACGCAGCCTGCCGACTGGCGCGAGTGCTGGTCGACGAGGGGCGGCGCGAGGAGGCGATCGACGTGCTGGGGCCGTGGTCGGACGCCGACGACGCCGAGGCGGCGGCGCTTCTGACCGCCCTGCTGACCGACCCCGGGGCGGGCGATGCGGACTCCGCCTATCGGACCGCTGAGGAGTACGCGCTGAGCGGGCACGTGGAAAAGGCCATCGCAGTTCTACGGCCCTACGCCGACGATGGGGACTGGCCTGCGGCCAGCCAACTGGTCGAGATCCTCCTGGCCGCCGGGCGTGGCGAGGAGGCAGTGCCCATACTGAGGCGCTACGCCGATTTCGGGCACCGGTTGGCGGCCTCCCAGCTGGCACAGTATCTGGCCGACCACGGCGACGAGGCGGCACTTCGTGCGCTGGCCGACAACGGGGACTGGGCGTCAGCGGTGCGGTTGGCCCGTCTGCTCGCCGAGACCGGGCGCTTCACCGAACTACACGAGCGTGCCGACGCGGGCGACCGTGCGGCCGCGTACCGGCTGGCGGATCTGCTGCTGGCGAACGGAGCGGAGGCCGAGTTGCTCGACCGGGCCGAGCGTGGCGACAGGCCCGCGTGCTACCGGCTGGCCGACCATTTCTTCGAGAACGGACGACGAGCGGAGGCGGTCGCTCTACTGCAGCCACCCGCGATTGCAGGGGATCCGCACGCCGTGTCACGGCTGGCCCGCTGGGCCGAAGGAGGGCCAACACAGTGACCACGCCGCAGCGATGGAAGCCCTCGGGCCGGTGCACGGTCGTGACCGTCGACATTGCCGGATTCGGAGACCGACGCAGCGACTTCGACCGTCGGCATGTCCGTAACACGCTGTACGAATCGTTGATCGATGCGTTCCATGCCTCCAACATCCCGTTCGGGGAGACCTACTTCGAAGACCGCGGCGACGGGCTGCTGGTCATCATCCCGCCCCGCTTCCTAGTCGAACCGATGCTGGAGTCACTGCCATCCCGTATGGAAGCGATCTTGCGGCTCCACAACCGGACGGCTTCAGCTGAGGCGCAACTCAAGGTGCGCATGGCGATCCACGTCGGAGAGATCCACCATGACGACCTCGGCCTTGTCGGCACCAGCCTCACCCACGCCTTCCGCCTACTCGACGCCCCCCAGTTCAAACGAGCACTTGCCACCTCGGACAACGTGCTGGCGCTGATCGTTTCGGAACGCGTGTACACCGACATCGTGAGCAAGGGGCTGGGCGCGCTGGATCCTGCGGATTTCAGCACGATCGACGTACGCGTCAAGGAGACCGACACCGAGGCGTGGGTCTACCTGCCATTGCTCCGCGGACGGCCTCGGGAAGCAGCGGCAGGCGGTGCCGAAAAAAGCTCGGGCAGGTATCAAGACCTGCCCGCCGAGCAGGAAGACCAAGCCGCACTCTTCCAGCTGTTCAGGCTCGTGGACGACCTGCTGGACATACCGCTACTACGCACGGCGGCCGGGCGCCAGCAAGTGGTCGGTGCGTTGCCGCAGAACATCGCAAAAGTCATCCCACGCTCACCTGAGCCCAGGGCGGACTTGTTCGCCATCATGCAGACCTGCCTGGACTACCCGGGCGGATTACAGCAATTCCTGACGGCCGTCCGAGGGTTCGTCGGACAGTCGGTGACGATGCGTCGACTCGAGCAGGGCATAGCCTCCCTCCTCATCCCAACGGAGCAGCCAGGGAACTAAAACCGCTGCGTGCAGCGGCGAAGCCCGCGACCTTTGCCGGGCGCTGGGCGGGACGGGCTGTAGCGTCTCGCCAGGGCCGTCCGCCTCTAGCACGAGACCGAGCTGGTGGCTGTCGTCCTCCTCGACAAACCTCATCCATGAGCCGATCATGGTGGACACCTTGCCGAGGTGGTCTCGGCACCACGCGCCCACGGCGGCCCGGACGCCCGCTTCGCTCGCGGCCTGGAAGACCATGACGGGTTGGATGCCCAGCTCGATGTCCACCCCGCCGGCGGGGCCCGCGACGGTACCGGCGAGCCGGTGCAGCTCCGCCACCAGGTGGTCGGGCAGGAGCAGGGCGGGGCCGTCGTCAGGATCGTCATCGAAGGCCTCAAGGCGAAGGCGCGGCATACGGCAACTGTGAAAGCCCCGGCTCGCGCCCTTGCCCAGAGGGTTGTGTGCGAGTTCGGGGGACGTGTCTGCGCGGGTGCGGCGGCGGGAGCGTGGCGTCGGCGTCGGTGATGACGGCTGTAGGTGACGTGACCGGTGTCGGTGCGTCCGACGGGGCGCACCGACACCGGTCACGGGGGTGCTTACAGGTGGTGGAGCGGAGGGTGAGCAGCCAGCCGGTGGTGCCGGCGGTGGCACGGCTGATGACGGCGCCGGGCACCACCTCGCGGGCGAGCCGCGTGAGGGTGGTGCGGTAGTGCTGGAGGCGGTTGCGCATCTGGTGCTCCCGGTGCGGGGGAGCGGGTGGCCGGCCGGGCCCGCGATCGAATGTGATGGTTCGAGGTTGCCGGTGGCGGCCGGATCCGGCCGGAACCTCGGAGCGACCCGGAGGAACACCACACGGGGCTCGGACAAAGGGGGCAGGCTGGACCGAGGATCTGCCGTACCGGGCCAGGGGTCCGGCGGACTCCGGAAAGGTGTCCCGGAGGCGTGGTCCAGGAGGAGGCGGGGTGTCGGGCGCGAGCGGCGATGGCGCGGCGTTCGCGGACCCGGCGCGGGTGCAGACCGCGGCGGAGCTGGCGGCGGCGTTGAACGTACTGCGTGGTGGTCGCACCTACGCCGAGTTGGACAAGGCGGCCCGGGCACTACCAGGCGTGGGCGGCGGTATGGCCAGGTTGCCGAGCAGCACCGTGGGTGACTTGGTCACCAAGGGCCGCTGTGAGCGCGAGATCTCGGAGACCTTTCTGGTGGCGTGCGAGGTGCCCGGTGACCAGCATGAACGGTGGTTGGCGGCCTGGGAGCGCACCCGGGCCCAGACTGCGCCGGTGCCTGGCGCGGTCCGGGTCCGCGGGCGGCCACGCGGCGGTCCTGGACCTGCTCGCCGAGGCGAGGCGGACCGGTGACCCGATGGCGCGGGCCGACGCCCTCAGCCTCGCCCACCACTGCGTCCTCGGCCCCGGGCACGGCGCGCTGCGCCTCGAACTGGCCACGGAGCTGATCGGCGAGGCGTCCCGGACGGGCCGCCGCGGCGACCTGCTGATGGGCCTGCTGTGGCACGCCGTCGATCTGTTCCTCGTCGGGGACCCGCACGCCGAGCGCAGCCTCCGGGAGCTGCGCGGCCTGCTGGCCGGGCGGGACCATCTGGCGGCCGGGTTCGTCCTCGGGTCGCTGGAGGTGATGCTGGCCATCCGGCACGGCCGGTTCGAGGAGGCCGAGAAACTCGCCGCCGAGTGCGCGCGGCGCGGCGAGCACGCCGGCGACGCCGCCGCGACCGGCTGGTACGCCGCGCAGCTGGGCACGATCAGGTGGTACCAGGGACGTGTCGCCGAGTGCCTGTCGGCACTGACGGAGCTGGTCGGGTATCCGCTGATCAGCCCGATGGACAACGCCTGCTACGCGGGCCTGGCGATCGCCGCCGCCGGTGCGGGCGACTGGCGTCTGGCCGAGGGACGCTGGCCCGGTTGCGCGCCCGCCTCCAGGAGGGGACGCCGCGGTCGAACACCTGGCTTTTCGCGATGTACGGGGTCGCCGAGGTCGGGTACCTGCTCGGGGACGCCGACGCCGCCAATTTCCTTGGGGTGGGCCAGGCTGAAGGAGCACACCGCGCCCTCGGCGGTGGTGATCAGCATCAGCTTGGCGCCCCAGTAGAAGGCGTGGTGGGACTTGTCCATGCCGTAGCCGGCGATCTCGCCCAAGGCCGAGCGGTGCACGGTGGTGCGCGAGGCGCCGCAGCGCACCGGGGTGCCGTCCATCAGCCGCAGCCGCTCCTGCCGGGAGGGCGTCTGGCGGACCAGCCATGCCGCCGCGGCCAGCAGCAGCGGGGCGGCGCCGCGCAGATGCCGGTTGTACTCGGGCTGGCAGGGAAGGCGCGGGAACAGGTGCCCGATCCGGGCCGGGGCCAGGCGCAGCCACCGGTGCTCGGCATCGCATTCCAGCAGGACCTGGGCGACGGCGACGCAGACCAGCTCGGCATCGCTCAGCAGCCGGGCACGGCCCCGCCGCCGCTGTCGCCGCGAAGGCAGGACGTGATCGTCCAGATGAACATAGAGTGCGGTCAGAAGGGCGTCCAAGTCAGTCGTCACACACCGACCATGGGCGCCCTTCCCCGTGTCCGCACCCAGTTCAGCAATTTCCCATCAACGATCTAGCAGCCGCCTGATCTCCGAGGTGGTGGTCATGAAACCAGGTTGTACCGACTCGCAAGGCCGACTGTCGGCGACATTTCGGCCTGAGAGTGAGATCGGAACGGATTTTGGCGGTGGCGAGGATGCAGGCGGAGGACTCGGCTTGGAGTCTTCGAGGCCGCCGGTAGAGGAACAGGGGGCCGAATCCGGCGGTACGGAGCATTGTGCTCTGAGCGCCAGAGTCGGGTTCTGGGTGTCAGCAGCGCCCGTCGGCAGATCTGGTCGAACAAGCCCCAGGAACGCCTCAACAAGGAGATTCGTCGGCGCACCGGCGTGGTCGGGATCTTCCCCGACCACGCCGCGATCGTCCGCCTGGTCGGCGCGGTTCTGATGGAGCAGACCGACGAGTGGACCAAGGCCCGCCGCTACATGGGCCTGGAGTTCCTCGCCAAAGCCCGCCTGCGCGTCATCGACGGCCCGGCATCCGAACCTGAGATCGACAACCGAGAACTCACCGCTTAAGCTGCAAGAATAGGATCACGCGGAGGCCGACTCATACACCGCTCCAGTGGATTGCCTTCGCCAACGGAGTGAAAGCTAGCGCCATGTCTACTGCCCTCAAGCTGCTGGGACATGGAGATCGTGTGCGGTGCCTCGTCCACCCTACACCTGCTTTCCGACGGGCATATCTAAGACGTTCCCAATCAAGCCGCCGTCCGCGTGCTCCTAGTCTCACTCAACGCGCTCACCACGAAAGGGTGACCAGGTCAAGGTGCATAACTTTAAGTTATGCTTCAGCCGATGACCGGTGACGCATAGCGACCGTAAGATACCTAGTGCTCCCCGGTTGGGTGCTCACAGCGCCGACCCCTCCCTTCCCTTGAACTTCAAACTATGGTCGTGCGGTCGAGATGCCGTCTCGTCGGCGTTCAGCGCGAGTCACCCTTTTCTCTAGATGGGTCCGCGCGCCATCGACGTCTTTCATGGAAAGCGACGTTTATGCTGGAAAAGCCACAGATGGCGAGAACAGCGGGGTCAAAACTGGCCGAGGGTGCGTTTTCGGCATGGCCTCTACCGCCCGGCCCGAGAGCGGCGGCGGTCGCGCGTGCCGTCGTCCGGTCGGTGTTCGGCGAGCTGAATCTGCCCCCGGAAACCGTGGACGACGCGCAGACGATCATCTCCGAGCTCGCCACCAACGCCGTCGTGCACGGCGACCCGGAGAGCGCTGAGGTGTGGGCGTACCTTAGCCATCACCCCTCCCCTCGTCTCAACCTCAAGGTGTTCGACGCCGCGCCCTGGCGGGGGAGTGGCGCCGCCGACCCGGCAGGCATCGCCACGCCGACCGCGCTGATCACCGGTGAGCCCGCTTCCGACGCCTACGGTGGCCGCGGCCTGATGCTGGTGAACGCGCTGACCGGGGAGGCCGGCGGATGCTGGGGCATTCATCCCACCCGGCGCCGGCTCGGCCCGGACCCCGTGCCGGGCAAGGCCGTCTACTTTACGGTCCCGCTGCCGGAATTGTCCGCAGCCGCCCCGCCGGTGCCGGGCCCGCTGCCCGAACGGCTCCGCGAGCTCGCCGAGGCGCGCGGGCTGCGGTCCCTTGTCTCGCTCGGCGAGGCGACAGTGGTGCACTTCGGCGTCGGGCTGTGGGTGTGGGTGAAGGACCGGGCACTGCTCTGCGAGCTGCCGGGGCGCGGCCTCGTCCGTTACCCGCTGTCGGATACGGTCGAGGTCGTCGAGCAGATGGTTCGGCTGTGTGAGGAGGGCACAGCCGACGGCGCCGCCCCGCGCGTGCCGTCGTGGGACGTGAGCTGATTGGAGGCCGCCTCACCGCCTCGGCCGCTATGACCGGAGCGCCCAGCCGTTGCAGGACCGGCCGGACGAACAGCCTCGGGGACGCATGCCGGATCACTG
Organism: Actinomadura sp. NPDC023710; assembly: GCF_040639875.1. Taxonomy (NCBI): domain Bacteria; kingdom Bacillati; phylum Actinomycetota; class Actinomycetes; order Streptosporangiales; family Thermomonosporaceae; genus Actinomadura; species Actinomadura sp. NPDC023710. Next base: position 6,650 of record NZ_JBFAGB010000071.1, on the reverse strand, counting down.
TCCGCGACGGTCGGCTGTGCTCGATGGTCAGCACGGATAGAAAGCGGGCCGCCTGCTCCTGCTGCCCGGCGGTGGGGTCTGCAGGTGCTATTTTGAGCCGCTGCGCCACACCGTGGGCAGCAGTTCGGCCAGCGCACTGGCGTAGGCCCCCAATGCTCTTGCCAGCTCAGTGGCGCTCGGGGCTGCGGTGCTGAAGGTCAAGACGGTACCGGCGTGGCGCCGGTTTTGCAGCTGGGCGGCTGCCCGCTCCAGTTGCTGTGCCGGTCCCGCCGCCAGCCCCGCCGAGGTGACCAGCTGAGCGCACCCACTTGGCCTGTGCTGCTGAACCGGCTCGTGGCGGGACAGGACCTGACGGCCGCCGACCCTGCTAGAGCGATGCGTCAGGTCACGGCTGACGATTTCGAGCCCGTCGTTCTCGCCGGGTTCTTGGTGGCGCTGCGCGCCAAAGGCGAGATTATGCAGGAAATGGCCGGCTTGATCGAGGAGATCTTGTCCGCGGCGGTCCCGCTACCGCTCGGCTGCGACGCCGCGAACAGCAAGCAGATCCCTGCCTCGGTCAGGCAGTGCGCCGCCGCCGCGGGCGACAGCGCGAGGGAGACGCCGAGTGCTTCCAGCACGTCCGCCGAACCGGAGGAGGAACTGATCGACCGGCCTCCGTGCTTGACCACCGGGATTCCGGCAGCAGCCACCACGATTGCGGCCATGGTGGAGATGCTGACGGTTTGGGCTTGGTCGCCGCCGGTGCCGACCACGTCGACGAGGACCGGCTGGTGCCGTTGGCGGAGGTGTGGAACGAGATCGAACGAGTGGTGCCGCGGGAGAAGCTGACGGCGGCCTGTCGGGATCGCGGACACTGCGGGACCACGCATGGAACGTGATCTTCTCCTCGTCGCTCGCGCTCCTGCTCAGCGTCCTCACCTGCTTCGCAACGGGCACCGCGCTGAGCCGCCTGAGCCACGACCGGGTCCGCGGCGGCCGGGTCAGCCCGGGGACGAAGTTCGTCCAAGCCGTCACGACCCGGTCGCGGAGCAGCCGGCGCCCGCGCCTCAGAATCGAACTCCCCGACGGCCGACGGGTCGAGGGCTACCTATGGTCGGTCACGATCGAGGACGACCCGGTCCGAAGGGACATCGCCTTGCAAGCCCCCATCACATGGAGCGGAACGGGCTCCGCGGAACCCACCGGCTCCCTGGCCCTCCGTGACCTGATCAAGGGGTCCATGATCGGTGCGGTCCACATCAGCTACCCCGTCCTACAACTCGCCCAATCGCCCGACGAGCCGCAGGAGGAGGCTCCGCAACCACTGGACGAGCCGCAGCCAGACGGCACCGGGCAGAGCGAGACACAGAGCGACGCCACGCAGCCGCACTAGGCCGTCGGTGCTGCCGGAGTTCGATGAGCATCAGCGCAGGCCCTGGACCCCACTGGGTGGGGCCGATCCATCCACGCAGCCCTTTCCAATCCCGCGCGTCGGTCAGTTCCCTTCAGCAGCCGCAGGCGGGGAAACGGTCGCCCGACGGCCAGTCCCCGCGGGGGAGCCTTCGATGTGGAGATCCGCAAGGTGATCTGCTCCACCAACGCGATCGAGAGTGTTAACGCCCGCATCCGCAAGGCCGTCCGCGCCGACGGGCACTTCCCCAACAAGGCCGCAGCCCTCAAGTGCGTCTACATGGCGCTGATGAGTCTGGCCCGCCGGCAAGGGCCGCGAACGCTGGACCATGCGCTGGAAGGCGCCCCTGAACGCCTTCCAGTTCGCCTTCGAGGGCCGACTCACCCCGACCATCCACTGACCACTTAACCCACCAAGATCAGCCGCTAAGTTGACACGCCCGCTGGAGCCTCACCGGGCGTTGCGGCGGGGGATCGGGGAGGGGGCTGACAATTATGGGATGCTCGGCAGGGGGAATTCGCCGATGCGGCCGTGGTACTCGTGGCCGAGTTGGTCTGTGTCGCTGCCGACGAGCAGACCGTCAGAGGTGGCGACGAGAGCTTCGGCGCCTTGTCCGAGGGTCCGGGTGGGGTTCCATGGAAGGTCGGCGGATTTACCGGTGGTCGGATTGATCGCGGCGATGCCTTCGCGTGCGACGGAGCCGGGTCCTGGGCTGTTGTAGCCGAGGGGGTTGTCCATCCATCGTTGGTGGCCACCGACGTAGACCGCGGCGTCAGTAACGACCACCGAGAGCAGGGAATCTCCACCGGTGTAGTTGACCCAGGTCGGCTCCTGGTGGAGTCCGGTGCGGTTGGTTTCCCAGCGAGCTGTGCTGGTACACAGCCCGGTGTCGCCGAACCCGGCGCCTCCTGCGGTCACGACGACGAAGTAGGAGCCGTCTGAAGAGAAGTCGATGTCCCGCAGGTAGGTGTCATATTCAGGAAGGCAGGTGTTGCCGTACTTGTGTGTCTCCCACCCTGATAGCGCGACGGTCGCTCCGAGATCGATCATCGCGATCTGGTATCGCTGTTGGCCGTCGACCTTGGTGAAGGTTCCGTCGATGACGAGTTTGGTCCCGGCCGGGTTGACCGCCAAGTTTTTGACCAGAAGATCCCCGCTTCGAGGGTCGGAGACGGTGATGTCAAATGCCGGGTCGACCGCTCCGGTATCGGAGTTGAGCCTGGCAAGGATGTGGCGCTGGACGCCGGATACGGAATCGGTGACGGTGTCGAAGCGCCCGCCGATGTAGAGATGACTTCCCTGGCGTGCGATCGAATTCACCGATCCGAAGTTGATTCGCGCCCGCGTGAAGTTCGGGTGGAAAGTTCCGTCGGTCACCTTCAGCCGTGCCAGGCGTTTCGCCGTCTGCCCGTTGACGGTACCGAAAAGTCCGCCGACGTAGACGGTGTTATCTGGTCCGGCCTCCAGCGCTGACACGACGCCATCGAGCTGTGGTGCGAAGTGTTCGTCGATGAGCCCTGTGGCTTTGTCATAGGAGAAAAGGTTGGAGCGTGCCAGCGTCGGACTTCCGGTAGCGGCGTTTCGGACCTGAGTGAATTCGCCGCCCACGATCACAGTGTTCCCCGCCACGGCGATCGCGGTCACGGCGCCGTCAAGGACGTGCGGGGTCGTGTCCACGGGGTTTTCCGTCACCACTGCAGGATGGTGAGTTCCAGCTGCCGCGGGCGGCGCCGCGAGGACCCATCCAAAGACTGCGCCGGCTGACATGATGGCAAGAGCTTTTCGGAGCAACGTCTCTCATTTCCCATCGGGCGGATGCGGGTGGCGTCTCCATCACTGTTAGGGCGCTGGCTCGTGAACGCAAGGCAGTCAAGGGTGACTTGTTGATCACGCATTGTTGCTTCAAGTCGCCTGACCATGATGATCTTGACGCAGCCGGGTCGTTCTGCACTGCCTGACCACATGCGGACATCCCCGCAAACTTGCATGAGCCAATCCTGCACTGTTACCCATTGGCACATAACCATCATCGCAACTGAATGCTCTAAGGGCTGCATCGTCGTCGAAAGGTTTTCATCGCATGGCAAGAGGTAATCTCGCGCTCGCCCTTCTGCTGTTGCTGGGCGTGCTCGCGGTGGCGTCGCCCGCGCACGCCAGCGCACACAACTTCTCGCCGTCCCCGCCCTCGGGTTCAGCGCCGAGAGCACATCAGGAAACGGAAACGGCGCCGCAGGGAACCCGGAACAATTGCGGGTCGGTGAAGAAGATACTTAAGGAACGGGCGGCGAGAGGTGACACCAGAGGTGTCATATGCCATCAGACCAGGCGAACACCGAAGTCTGCCGAGAGCGCCGCAAAGAAGGCCGCCTCTCGCATCAAAGCGTCAATTCCTTTCCCTGCAGAATGTCTAACCGACACCGCTGGGGCATGGAGATTCGTACACCGGCGACTGGCATGCCGGTACATGCCAAATGAGACACGGTCCTTGTATCATTTCGACCCGACCACCGGAATCCTCACCGAGGTGGGGCAGATCTGGTACATCCAGGCCGATCTCATGCTCATCAACCCGAACACGGCCACTTATCAGTACCAACAATCGATAGGCCCCTTCAAGCTAGAAAGGTCGGCGGCTACCGGAATGACCGTATCCGGCGGGTTCAGTTGCGTGGGATGGTGCGAGTACGGCCCGGTCACCTACCCGAAGCAAAACCTCACCACCAACACTGTAGCCGAAGGCGAAAGATACTTTGGTACTACAGTAAAGAACTCTGGCGAAATAGGTGACATCACCGTCCGGGCAGACTATTCGATGGGCAAGAGTGGTTTCACGAACACCCCCACGGAAAAGACGTACGGGCCTCAGGTTCGATGCGACAACGCCCTGCCCGGGGTCTCCACCGTGGGATGCGTCTTCCCGCAATACATACCCGCTATGGATTACAGTCTTACTGGCCCCTATCCCCAGCTCGCCAGCCACATAAAGCGAGCTCAGGAATCCGGTCTGCCTGGCGCCCCGGGAGGCACGCCGCTCAATCGGATCACCGACGCGACTCTGAGGCAAAAGAACGGCGACCGGGCATGTCCTGCGGCGAGCAGCGGCGGCTACCCGCGCCCAGACGGCCACGATTGCGACGAGTATCCTTTCCGCTCAACGGTCCAAGGAGCCTATACAGCAGGTTCCTATACCCCGGACGACCCCGCTACGCCTCCCGCCAGGCCATGGCCCGCACGCACCTTCGACGGCTGTCAGATCACCGAACCCCGCCAGACCGGAGACGTCGGCTACAGCGTCTGCATGATAGATTCCGGGCAGAACCAAAATGGCGGCAGCGACCTGAACAGCGTGCTCTATGTGCCAGAACGCGTCCTTGACCGGGACAGGTTCTACGTATGGATCACTCCGTAGTTGTTCGTGCCTGGGCTACCATGACGCCCATGGGTGAACAGTTGGCATCCGCCAGGGAGAACATGATTGTGGACTACCACATGTTCTTCCTGGCGGAAGACGGGATACGTCCCGGCCGGTTCGAATATCACAACCCCCTCGTAGCAGTAGAGCCTGGATGTGCGGCGATCCGGACAGGCATCGCGCAAGGCTACGTCGACCTCACAGTCGAGACCTGCTCGAAGGCCCCTCCGCTAGACCTCGCCGAATGGGAAACGGTCGTGGAGGTCACGCTGGAAGCCCCACGAGGCCGGATCGTCGTCACCGCAGTGATGGACGATGCACCCGCTTTTCCAGTTCTGACGCCTGGCGGCACGGGCACCTATCGTGCTCGCGTCCATGCACGAGGCCGAGACAACGCAGTCGACAGCGTCGCATTCACCCCTGTCGAGCACTACCTAATCCAGGTCTGGCCTGCACCAGCCGCGACACAGATCACCCACAAGAACACCGACACCTACGGGCGCCTGTAGACCGTGTTTCGGGGTAGGAAGCCATCCCTGATGGTGGTGCCCTCAAGGGCGGTCTGACGCGGCTGAGCGCGTCGGCCGATTCGGTCGCTATCCCAACCACGGTTCAGTCGTGCCAGGGCGAGGCAGACAACGCCGCCGTTGGACCCTGATAGGGCGGCCCCGTGGGAGAACACACCCTCCGTGGGTCACTGGCGTGATGGGGGCTGACGACCTCGCCGGAGCCGCGCAAGGCAAGAGGCACCTACTTCTCGGGCAGGTGTCGATCAAGGCGGGCTGACCGCCAAGTCTAGGGTCGCGCAGCAATCGCTGGATCTGCTCACGGTCCAGGGCCGAACGGGGCTCCCGGCGCTCTTGCGTTCCGCCCTGTTCGTTGCCCACGCTCATCTCGGACCGGCCGGGCGGTTTCGGCGGCGGCGGCTCTCAGCGGATCGTTTGAGATGCTGCCGGACTACATGCGCGAACTCGGCAGCCACCTGGACCCCGATGACGTGGTCTCGACCCTGGAGTGCGGACTGGAACTGCTGCCCCGCCTGCTACGCGCCCCCGTCCTCGTCACGCACCCCCAGCGGGGCAGCTTCGGCAAAACCCGTCTTCACCATGCCCCTGCCCGCGCCCGGCCGGCCGCGTTCGCCGCATCCTGGGGGGAGCACCTGGCCGATCTGCTGAGCTGCGACGACCTCGACCTGCCCGGGTGGGGGCCGATTATCGGCGTCGACACCGGCCTGGCATGGGAGCTGTACGCGCTGGCCGACCGTGCGCGCCGGCGGGAGATAGCCGACGCCGAGACGACACCCAGCCGCCTCGTCCGCATCGCCGCCCGGCCGACATCGACCTTCACCTTCACCATCGCTGCCGCCGGCGGCACCTCGATGGGCAGGGTGACCTACGGGATCTGCGAAGAGTGCGGGTTCGGCGTCCTCTACAAGATCTCGAACCCGCAGGACTGGCAGTTCTGCGGGTTCGGTCGCCTCACGCTGATCCAGCTCGAATCACGCCACCCCGATGCGACGTGGTTCACCTCCGGGCAGTACACGCAGGCCAAAGGCTTCTACGCCAATTACCGGCAAGGCAGCAAGAGCCCCTGGACGCCCGAAATCCGGCCCTGCCCTCACTTCGATTAGCTGAGCGGGCGCCGCGATATTCGGCGAACTGCGTTCACCCAGATAGCCCCGCAACCGCCTGTCCTTGGCCAGGGTCAACCGCGAAACGGTTCGAACGTGATCAGCGAAGCAGGGGCTCAGCTCGGAAGTCAGGCCGCGCAGCGCCTGGTCCGCCTGGTCCAACTGGCCTGCTGCGTGATCGAGGCAGGCTTGACCGAAGCAGACGCGTCGGCCAAGCC
>NZ_JBFAGB010000070.1:0-28064 GCF_040639875.1 Actinomadura sp. NPDC023710 | reverse complement strand
AGTCGGTGAAACTCCACTACGCCAGGAGGTCCTCTTGCTGATCAAAGACCTACCGGTCAGGTGTCACCAAGATCATGGCCAAGTACACCTAGCGCACGGGCAAGTGCTGGGGTGGCGTTGGTGCTGTCCGCGCTCCTGGTCTACCGAGGCGGGACTGGCCGCGGCGCACCCGGCGGAGGGGGTGTGGCCGGAGGCGTCGGCACAGTGGTGGGCGCGGTCGCGGCCTGACCGCCGCGTTGCTGGGGTCGCGCGGCCCGGACGTGGAAGCCGGCTCGGCGGCGACGCGCGCCGAGCATGCCGGAGGCCCCGGCAAGGGAAGGACGCCGGGCAGTCGGCGGTGGTCGGGCGGCCGGGTCGAGCCGCCAGTGGGCGACCTCGACGTCCTCTGGGCCGATCAGGCCGCTGTCAGCGTGGCTGTTCTGGTGGAGCCTTGCCGCGCGGCGCCGGCCGGCCGTAGTCCGGCACGTGAACGTCGGTGGGCCAGTCAAGGCGGGCCTCGGTCACCACGCGCCTCGCCTGGCAGCACTGCCCGCCTCATACAGACATCAGCGTCTGTTGGAGTCACGCCCACTGACGGCACCGACCATCCGAGGGTTGATCACTATGCCAATCCCCACCAAGGTCACGATCGCCGCTCTTGTGTTGCCAGTGGTGGCCACCGCCGGCGTAGTGGCCGTCACCGGTACCGCGGCTGGCCACGCGAAGACCGCCAACGCAGAAGCCGCCGCCGCGCAGAAGGAGCAGATTCCCTTCCCCGCACTGATCCACCTCCCCCACTACCCGCTCACCCCCGTGCAGCCATCCCCCAAGCCGGTGCGGCTGACAGGCAAAGGCAAGCCCCTGAAGGTGGGCTATACCTACAACGGCACGCGCCGGACGCTGTCGGACTTTCTGCGGCGCAGCTCGACACTCAGCTTCGTGGTCCTGCGCGGCAACAAGGTCGTCGATGAGCGGTACTTCGAGGGGCAGGGCCCCACCAGCCGTTTCAACACCTGGTCGATCGGTAAGTCGATCACGGCCACCGCGCTCGGTGTGGCACTCCGCGAGGGCAAGATACACGCAATCGGAGATCCGGTCACCCGCTACGTGCCCGAACTGAAGGGCACCGGGTACGACGGCGTTCCGCTGCGCGATGTACTGCACATGGCGTCTGGCGTGAAGTGGGACGAGTCAAACTATTTCAACTTCACCACCGGCGCCACCGCGGCCCAGTTGCGCCTTGCCTTCGGCACCCCCATGACGAAGGTCGCCAGGGAGGCGGTCCGCGAGGGGCCCTCCGGCACCAAGTGGAACTACGACAGCCTGGACTCCTTCGTACTCGCCTGGGTGCTTACCAAGGCGACCGGACGATCGCTGGCGTCCTATGTCCAGGAAAAGATCTGGAAGCCCGCGGGCATGCAGTCCCCCCTGTACCTCGGGAAGGACTGGGCGGGCAACGGCCTGGGCTACTGCTGCTATCACGCGACGAGCCGCGATCTGGCCCGCTTCGGGCTGCTCTATCTCAACAGAGGCGAGGTGAACGGACGGCAGGTCGTGCCCGCCGGGTGGGTGCGCGATGCCCGCGTCACCGTCCCCTATTCCCGGCCGGACAAGATCGGCCAGGCCGGCTGGGGCTACGGCAACCAGTGGTGGACCGCCCCCACCCCGGGCGACTACTCGGCGAACGGCGTGTTCGGACAATACGTCTATGTCAGCCCGCGCAACGGCGTCGTGATCGTGAAGACCTCGCAGGACATCGGCTACTCGTCCAACTTCGCCGAATTGTCGGTCGCCTTTCGCTCGGTGGCCGACGCGGTCGGGGCAGCCTGACCAGGCATCGCCCCTTCTGGATCAGGCAGTTCAAGTGATTCCTGAGGCGCCGTAGTCGTCCGGCGCCGCAGGGAGCATGTCCAGCCCCGTGCAAACAGGCGGCAGACCAAACCCCTGGGCACCTGGACCCAAGTAGGCGTGCATTCTCGACGGCGCGGGCAAAGCCCGGCCACCTCTCCCGCGCCTGCGGCAAGGTGACGCGGATCGTCCGGCGTTCAGCCGCTGCCCGCAGGCACGGGCCATCGCCCGCTGCACCGTGGCGACCAGCCGGTCCAGCGTGGCCTCGAGCCCCTCGTCGTTGTCGAGCAGCTCACGAAACTCGTCCACCGCGGCCGAGAGGTCATCGAGCCGTTCGACTCTGGAAGTCGACTCGCCCTGCCGGTCACCTGCAGTAACCATCTCCACCCCCGCAGTACCCGCACGTCGCCTGCCACGGATTGATTGCCGCGATTTAACCCGCCTTACCGACGTCTACTGGGCCGGCGGCCGCGCGGACGGCATGGTGCGCGTCAGACTAGTATTAGTCAGTCACTTGCCCACAAACCGGAGTCGGAGGGACTTCGACGGGGGGTGCTCTCGTCTCACTTATGGGACCCGTCACCATCCCGCTACATCCAACCCGCCTGGACCGCTGCCAACGTTAAAAACCCCTTCTTTCGGCCCGCAGCGAACCATGCTCATTTCCGAGGTAACGAGTTGATTGCTTTAAGTGGAACGTAGTGATTCGGTGGGTTTAGGGGGCAGATGTGCTGAACCGTCTCTGCCGGTCCCAAGATCGTGTTCGGCGTTGAGGGTACCTGGCGCGCGGTGATCTCCTAGCGTTTGCGCTGTGTGTTGAGAGCTTCGAGGTCGGAGTCTTTCGTCGGGAGGATATGAGGTGGACCAGCCGTTGGAGGGACGGCACCGGAGGCGACTGTGGCATGCGATCGCCGAGCGCGCCGACGTGCCGGGCCAGGACGGCTGGGCACAGGCGGTGTGCGTGGCCTGCGTGGAGACATTGCCTCGGTTGGACGGGGCAATCGTGGCGCTGCGGGGAGACGTCCGGGCGCAGCAGGTGCTCGGAGCCAGTGACGCGTGGGCGGCTCAACTGGCCGAAACGCAGTACACCGTAGGTGAGGGACCGGGCGTGGAGGCCTACGTCACCGGCGGCCCGATACTGATCCCTGATCTGGGCGGCGAGCAGGAACGATGGCCGGGTTTCGTCAGATCGGCGATGGCGGTGGACGCGGCGGCGATGTTCGCGTTCCCGCTGCAGGTCGGAGCGATTCGGTTGGGCACGTTGGAACTTGTCCGCCGTCGCTCTGGAGGATTGTCGACGCGGGAGGTGAGCGAGGCGGTCCTCCTGGCGGAACTGGCGACCATCGGGTTGCTGGAGGAGGCCGGCGAGGCCGAACGGGCAGGCCGGGAGTTCGCGCCCCGTCCAGTGACCTCGTTCCGGGACGTCAACGTGGCCACCGGAATGCTCGCCGCGCAGCTGCGCATCAGTTTGGACGACGCATTCATCCGGCTGCGGGCGCACGCCTTCGGCCAGGGTCGCTCGGTACTGGCGGTGGCTCGCGATGTGCTGGATCGGCGCATCCGGCTGGAGGAGCTGGCCGAGTGAACTGCCCAGACCTGGAGGAACGATGACTGATCCACTGCTCAGAGATATATCGGAGCTCCGTCCACCGCATCTGGCCGACGCTCTAGCCGAGATCACCTCGCAGCTGACCGGTGGCCCCGACAGCGCCACGGTGCTGCGGTTGGTCACTGACGCGGGGACCGGGATGCTGGGTGCGGCGGCGACAGGGGTGATGATGGTCGATCCGCGCGGAGGTGTGGGGGTTGTGGCCGCATCTGACCAACCGGCCCGGTTCGTCGAGCTCCTGCAAACTCAGACCCAACAGGGGCCGTGCCTGGACTGCATCGCCACCGGGGCCATCGTGACCGCCCAGGATCTGGAGTTCGAGCGGACGCGGTGGCCGGAGTTCGTCCCGTCGGCGGTCGCGATGGGCTACCGGGCGGTCGCCGCCGTTCCGCTGCGGCTGGATGGGCAGGTCATGGGCGGGCTCAACCTGCTCTACGGCGAGCCGACGAGCTGGCCGGTATGGCACTTGCGGCTGGCCCAGGTCGTGTCCGACCTGGCCGTGCTCGGCTTGGTGCAGGAACATGGCGATCGGCGTGCGGACCGGCTGGCCGAGCGCACCATGACGGTACTCAATGACCTTGTGCATCTCGACCACGCTGTCGGGATGGTCGCCGGCACCCTCGATCTCGATCCCACCGCGGCCCGCACGGCGATCACCGCCTATGCCCAGCGGCTCCAGCGGCCGCTGCGTGATGTGGCGCGCGCGGTGACCCAGGGCGACCTCGACCCGGCCGACCTGACCGCCGATCGACCCGTTTAGTCCCAGTCCGGGTCGGCGCGTCCGTCAGCCCGGTCATCGACGATGGCGGCCAGACGGGCCACTTCGGCGTCCTGTCCCGCCACACCCTCGTGCTCCACCAGGCTTCGGCGGGCTTGGACAGTGCCACACTTCTGCCAGCAGCTCACAATTCCCACGGCCTCATCGAAGGCGGTCCGTCGGGCCAGTACATGCACCAGCCGACGTGCCATCGCGATCTGCTCTGCACGTTCGTCGAAGTCGGCCATACCCCATGCTCCTCCCCACACCGCCGATCCACCGCAGGACGGGGTGTCCTCATGGGCAGCGCGGCCGTTAAATCGACTGACCTCGCGAGACCTGATCGGGACGGTTTGCAGTGCTTCAGGCAATTGCGACGTCGTGTCACCCGAACAGCGCCGACCGACGGAAAGCACTTCCCCTGGTGGCGCCTGTACGCGGCAACACGCCTGAACTCCTACTACCAACCTACTTCAGGCTCCGGCCCAGCCCGTGCCCCGTCCCCCCGCAAAGGGATCAGCGCGGCGGAGCGTCCGTGAACTCGTGTTGCGTTGGCCAAATCGCCTTCAACTCGCGGTCATGCGTCTGCCCCAACCGCCCCAGTCACCCGGCAAGCCCTTACAACTCAGCGTGGGCCGCTATCGCAACCATCCGGATGCTTAAACACAGCCATTCGACTCCACCCAACTTGATAATTCGACCGGGCGCGCCGCTCAGGCTCCCGACCAAATAATCCGAAGGGGCAACACCTTCAGAGCCGGCCACTGGTCAGAAAATGCGATCAACTGGCGCCGGCTGCTATGAAGGGACGTAGCCTGCATTCATCGCAGGCAACTGTGGCTGTGGCCACGGACCGCCACCGCGGCCTGGCCCAGGGCTCGACACGTGCCCGGGTTCTTCCTGGAGGGGCCCGCTACTCGCCATCACCGTGTCGCGCCTGTGGACGCCTTCGCTGACCGCGACTGTCACGGTCACCTGCTTCCGTACGTGGTCATCGGCATGTGCGCGCCATCGGGGCTCGTCGAGCGTTCGATCATGGTGCTTCTGCGGCCTGTCCTCGCCGGCCCACACCCGGAGACTGAACTGGGTCCTCCGCAGCAGGCCCTACAGCCTCGGCCCACCCGATGATCGTGCTGACTCCGGGAACCCGGGGGGTACCGCACGCCACTTGGCGGCTCATCATCGTGGCATCCAGGTTGCGTCGCCACACGTGCCACGTCTGAAGCGATCTGGCGCCAGGTGGATATCGGCTTTCAACGGGTAACCATGGCCTAGATAGGCGCAAGCGACAGAGGAGCCAGGGATGCCGAAGAGCACCCGCGAGGGTAAGGCCAGGAAGAGCGAGCTTCCCGACACCATCAAGCGTTCAGATGCCAAGGCGCAGCGCACCTTCGCCAAGGCGCACGATTCGGCTGTCGAGGAGTACGGCGAGGGACAGCGCGCCCATCGGGTCGCCTATGCGGCGCTCAAACACACCCATGAGAAGGTCGGCGACCACTGGGAGCCCAAAGACAAGGGCGCCAAGGGCCCGTCCGACGAACAGGCGGAAGGCGGACGCCACACCGCGCGCAGAACCGCGGGCGGCGTGGACGCCAACGCCTCCAAGAAGCACCTGTACGACGTGGCCAAACGGCTTGAGATCTCGGGCCGTTCGACCATGTCCAAGGACGAGCTCGTCAAGGCCATCGAGAGGGCCAACGACCGCCAGACCGCTCAGTCGAGATCGTGAACCAGGGAGGTTCATGTAGATGAGGTGGTCCACATCGCAGAGCGGATGCTTGGGCCGCCCTGCTGAGCCCGGGGCACGGTCGGCCTACGGTTAGCTCGGATCGGGTCGGACCAGGAAGGGCATGTGGGCTTGAGGGAGAATGAACGATCCCGTCCGACCAGGGACGGGAGCCGTTCCAGTGGCTCATGCGTGACCTTGGTCGGTGAGCAGATACGCCAGGCATAGCCCCTCGCTGTGCACGCGGATACTGGGCAGGAAGTGAACCTTCGACCGGGTCTACATGCCAGGGTTGCCTGCTCACCGATGTCGACCGCCTGATGGGTGGCCCCCGCTGGTTTCGTCCGCGTGTAGCGGCAACGTTTGTCGATGATTTTGGGCAACACCCCTGATCGCCGGGTGATGCGTTTCAACAACACCTCGGGGCTTGCGACGGGGTATCGGCTGTGTCACTCACTGCGAGGGGGCTGTCCCCCGCCACGCTGGCCTCCCAGAGGCTCACCCCGTCGACTAACTCCTGAGAACGCCCGATCCCCCAGGTGAAACCAGCAAACACCCCACGCACCAAGAAGGAGAGGGGGCGGTCAGCGGCTAGTGCGCCGATGGTCAGCAGGTGCGGACAGAGTGCTGTTCATCGAGACGGACACCTGATGGAGGTTCGATCATGAACAGCACCAGCGTCACCGGAATCCGCGGCGAGCTTCACATCGATGGCCGCCACCTTTCCTACCTGGACTTCGGTGGGCCCGGCCGGCCGCTGCTGGCCCTGCACGGCCACCTCTACGAGGGCCGGACATGGGCCCAGCTGGCCGAAGCGCTGGCGCCGCAGTGGCGGGTCATCGCGCCCGACCAGCGCGGGCATGGCGACTCCGAGCGGGCCGCCTCCTACACCCGCGACGACTACGTCAACGACGCGATCGCGCTTCTGGACCACCTGGGGATCGAGCAGGCCGTGACGCTCGGCCACTCCGGCGGAGGCATCACCGCCTTCCAGATCGCCGCCCGCCGCCCCGAGCGCGTGTCGGCCATCGTCAATGTCGAGGGCCCGGTCTGCGATCTCGACGATGGCCCCAGCGCCCTGTCATTCGTGCTGTCGATGCCCTACACCGCCCCCGACCGCCAAACGCTCCTGGGCGCCATCGGCCCGCTGGCTCCGATGCTCGGCGACAAGCTGCGCCCCACCCCAGGCGGGGGCTGGCGCCTGCCGTTCCACCCCCAGGACACCATCACCTCAGAACAGGGAACCCACGGTGACCACTGGGCCGACTGGATCTCCACCACCTGCCCCGCCCTGTTCGTGCTCGCCCGCAATAGCCAGGTCATTACCCCCCAGGACGGCAAGGAGATCGTCGCCCGCCGCGCCAACACGCAGCTCGTCGAGCTCGACGGCGACCACTTCGTCCACACCACCGACCCCGACGGCTTCGCCGCCGCCGTCAAGACCTTCCTGGACACCCTCAACTGACGCCGCTCTGGATGGACGTCGGCAGGCCTCTGCCGATCCCCGGTGCCGCCCGAGCCCTCCGAGCCGTCCGACCTGTCCTGCAAACAGACGCCGCGCCCCTGAAACCGCTAAGGAACTACTAACGGCAAAACGCCGTGCAGGGGGCAGCAGAGTGTTCGGCCCGACCATCGAACGGCAGGTCACTGGCCCCGACACCGGGGATGGGACGAGAACGGGGAGCCTGGCAGTGCCAGGCTCCCCGTTGAACGAGGCCCGATGGTCACCGGGCTTCGCAGGTAGGTCAGTTGTCGGCGCGGACGGCGCCGACGACGAGTCCCGCGGCGATGCCGCAGAGGGCGGTGAGAACGATCCCGAGGTCGCTGGAGAGCTCGCCGACTCCCAGAGACCCGGTGATGGGGACGACGGCGACGCCGCAGGCGGCCAGGGCGACGCAAACGAGGCAGCCCGCGACCGCCGCGATGACGAAGCCACCGGCGATGCGGATGAGGAGCTTCCGCCCGCCGGGGGTTTCAGGGCCGTCGTAGGTGCTGAGGAAGACGCCGCCAACGGCGCCGATGATGCCGACGCTGATGCTGACGATGGCCTTGAGGGCGAGGTAGCCGATGTCACCGGACTCGAAGGGGTCGGTCCCGCCACGGTGGTAGTCAACGAGGAAGACGGCGAAGTTCAGGCCCTCGATGATGCCTCCGAGGATCGCTCCGGCGACGGCACCCGTAGCGGTCGAGATCGACTGACGCTTGATCATGGTGATTCCCTGTTTGGGTCGGGGTGCGCGTGCCTGGCACGTGCACCGGGGTTGTTTGTTGAGTGTTCGTGGCTTCACCACGGTCCCGGGATCTACCGTACCGAGCACGGCCCACCCGTGAACCCCGACACCGCCGCCCGAGGCTGGCGGGCATAGCCGGGGACCTGCCAGCTTCCACCACGCCACTGCGGAACGTGAACCCTGGCTTCTGGAGCATTTCTGACCGGACCGCCCCCGTCGATCAACAGCCCCCGCCCTCCGCGCTGCCCCTGACCACCCCTCCAGCAGTCCTCATGTGATGCTGGAAAGCATCATGACGCTCGATGCCGATACCGCATTCCTGTCGGCCGACCTGCGCCGATGGCTGGCCGGTCACCTGCCCGACGTCGCCGCCATCACCGACGCGTCCTGGCCGCGCGCCCAGTCCAGAGTCTGGCGCCTGGCGACCGAGACCCCCGCCAACGCGGCCTACCTCAAGGTCAGCCCCTCGCAGCACAGCTACACGTGCGAAACACGCGCCTACCAGCAGGCGGCCACCGCCCTTGGACAGAACCAGGCGGCGCGGCTGATCGCCGCCGACCCCGCCCTGCGAGCCGTCCTGGCAGGCAGGCCCGCGAAGCCGCTGCCTGCCTCGACAACCCCAGCGGCCACCTGACCGGCGCCGAGCGGGACCAGGGGCGAGGTTCGCGGCCGTTCTCCTGGGCGGCGGTGGCGGCCTGGGCCCAGCGGGTCAACGTGGCCTTGACGGCACCGGAGTCGATGGCCGCTGCCGCCTCGCCCAGCCCGGCGGCCATGCAGGCGCGCACATCGCCGTCCAGGCCGCGGTAAGCGGCGGCCACGTTGATCAACACGGCGTCCCTGACCGGGCCGGTGCCTCCTTCGACGATCCGGCGCCCGCTCGCAGCGGGCACGGGGGGAGGTTCAGCGTATCGACGGCCATCCGGAGCGGCGGTAAGGCCAACAGGGTCGCCTGTTCGGGTCGCGGACGGTGGCGGTGATGGGCGCGCCACCGGCCAGCCCGCCCAGCCCGTCAGCCGACCAGGCCAAGGGGGACGCCGGGCAGATCGTCGTGGTCGGCGGACCGGCGCGTTATCTCGGGCCTGAGTCCCCCAGCGCGGGGTGCAGCTAAGCACTCAAACTCGCGGACCTTCTGGGTAGGGGTTGTGCATGGACGACCTAACAAACGGCGAAGCAAATTCCGGAGTGAGTGGGCTCGGGGTGGCGGCGGTGGCACGCCGGCTGGGTGTGGCGCCCTCCACACTGCGCACCTGGGATCGCCAGTACGGCGTCGGCCCGACCGGCGGTGGCCCTGGCAGGTATCACCGCTACAGCCCGGCCGACCTTGCCCGGCTGGAGACGATGCAGCAGATGATCTCCGCTGGGGCGCCACCGGCAGAGGCGGCACGGGCGGCCCTGGACGCGCCGCGCGGGCCTGACCCGGAACCGGAGAGCCACAGCGCTGCCGACAGCCCCAGTGCTCTGGACGCCTCCGCCGCTGAGCACGGCACATCACAGGCCACGCGGATCGAGAGCCTCGCGGACGCGGCGATGGCGATGGACGAGCTGGTGATGACCAAGATCGTGGAGTCGGCCCTGCGGCATGAAGGCGTCACGCCGGCGTGGGAGCAGGTGATGGCGCCGGTCCTCGTCGACATTGGACGCAAACACGCGGCCACCGGTCAGTACGTGGAAGTGGAGCATCTGCTGTCGGCGGTGGTGTCGCGCTGCCTGGTTGGGGTGACGCCGCCCCAGGAGATCTTTTTGGCAGGGCAGGTCCGCAGTCCGGTAGTGCTGGCATGTGCCCCGGACGAGGAGCACACTCTGCCAATCCTTGTGCTGGCAGCCGCGCTGGCGGAGACCGGGGCGGCGAGACTCATGCTGGGTGCGCGGGTGCCGGCATCGGCACTGGAGGCCGCGATCGACCGAACTGGGGCGCACACGGTGTTCGTGTGGTCGCAGACCTCCGAGACCGGTGAGCCATCCTGGCTCACCGACCTGCTCGCCAGGCGTCCTGCGCCGCAGGTGGTGGTCGGCGGCCCCGGATGGGACCGTGACCGGCTCCCACCCGAGGTGAACTTTGTGCCGTCGATGGCCGCGGCACTCCAGGCGTTGCGTGCCACAGCCCCCCACTGACCGCTGGAGGCTCCGTCCCTGGAGTCCGGCCGACGGCAGGCCAGTGGTAACCAGGCTCCACAGGCGGACCGCATCCCCACCCGAGGTCAAGCGCGGCGGCCTGCGGCCGGCGCGAGCTCGCCGCGACGCCGGGACCGGCCCGTGCCGTCGGCCTTTGCGGCAGGAGGATGCGCCTCGTGGCACGGCCGGCGCTGACCAGGGTGAAGAGGGCCGGGAGCCGACCCTGGGGCCGCTGAGGCGACGGTTGCGAGGGTGTCGCGCGGTGGGAATCGCATCGGGTTGGTCGTGTTGGGGAAGGTAGGCCCAGAGGACGGGATCCGTTCGGCCTGACGAGAGGAGGCTGTGATGGGGATCGTTTCGCCCGGGTTTCACGGGCGGCGGCGCGAGTCCGCGGTCAAGTTGCCGCCGGGGCAGTACCTGACCGAGGACTTCCCCGTGCTGTCGGCCGGTCCGACCCCGCGGATCCCGGTGGAGGAGTGGGAGCTCACGGTGACCACGGAGACCGGGCGGCAGCACCGGTGGATGTGGCGGGAGTTGCTGGATCTGCCGTCGGAGACGCCGAGGGTGGACATCCACTGCGTCACCAAGTGGTCCAAGCTGGGCACGGACTGGCAGGGGGTGTCGCTGGACGTCCTGCTGGCCGACGTGGACACTGCGGCCGATTTCGCGCTCGTGTCCTCCTACGGCGGTTACACCACCAACCTGCCGCTTGAGGATCTGCTCGACGGCCAGGCATGGATCGTCTACCGCTATGACGGTGAGGAGCTGGCGCCGGAGCACGGGGGCCCGGTGCGGCTTCTGGTACCGCACCTGTACTTCTGGAAGTCGGCGAAATGGTTGCGGGGCATCGACCTGCTGACGGAGAACGAGCCGGGCTTCTGGGAGAGCGCCGGCTATCACGACTACGGGGACCCATGGCGCGAGCAGCGGTACCAGGGCGACTAGCGTGGCGCGTGGCGCGGCTGACCGAGATGCGCCAGGAGACGGGTACCGCACGCACGCTCGTCTTCGATGTGCCGGGCTGGCCGGGGCATCTGGCCGGTCAGCATGTCGACGTGCGGCTGACCGCTGCGGACGGCTATGCCACGCAGCGCAGTTATTCGCTCTCCGCGCCCGACCGGGTCGAGCTCACCGTGCAGCGGATCCCGGACGGTGAGGTCTCCCCGTATCTCACCGATGTGCTCGGCGTCGGCGATCCGGTCGAGATACGGGGCCCGGTGGGCGGCTGGTTCGTGTGGCGGCCAGGTGCGGGACGGGACGTCCTGCTGGTCGCGGGCGGTTCCGGCATCGCGCCGCTGATGGCCATGATCCGTGCCCGCCGGATGGCCGGGAGGGGAACGCGGTTCCGGCTGGCGTACTCCACGCGCACGCCCGGAGACGTGTTCTACGCCGACGAGCTCCGGCGTCCCGAGCCCGGCCTGGATGTCACGCACGTCTACACCCGGGTCGCCCCCGACGGCTGGCCCCGCCCGCCCGGCCGGCTGATGGCGGCCGATCTCGGGGACGGCCCGCCCGACCGTGACTGCTTCGTCTGCGGGCCGACGGGATTCGTGGAGTCGGCGGCCGACCTGTTGCTCGCCCGCGGTCACGACCCGCGGAGGATCAAGACCGAACGGTTCGGCTGAACGGAGTCTGAGTGAGATGAACGTGCCCCGTCGGGAGGACACCCCGGGTCGGCGTCCCATGGATCATGTGGATGGCAACGCCCTGGCCGGCCCGCTCAGCGAGCTGTTCGCCGTGGACATCACGGCGGCCACCGGCCGCTGCGTCAACTGCGGGCTCACCGGCCCGATCGCCGAGCTGCGGGTGTACGACCGGGCGCCGGGCATGGTCGCCCGCTGCCCCGAATGCGGTCACGTCCTCCTGCGCTTCGTCCGGACGCCGGACTCGGCCTGGATCGATCTGACCGGGACCGTCTCCCTGCGCGTCCGGCTGCCGGACACGGACGAGGAGGGGCGCGGGTGAGCGTCCAGCCATGACGGAGCGCCGAGCGGGCCCGCCCTCCGGATCGTTCGCCGACCGGACCGCGTGGGCACGCAACCTGCCGACCCCGCTGCGGGAGTTCATGCGCACCGAGACGGGCGGCGCCGTGGTCCTGCTGGCCGCGACGCTCGCCGCACTGGTCTGGGCGAACGCGGACGCGTCCTCCTACGATCGGGTGTGGGAGACGCAGGTCTCCGTCCGGTTCGGTGGCACCGGCCTCTCGCAGGATCTGCGGGAGTGGGTCAACAACGGCCTGATGACGGTCTTCTTCTTCGTGGTCGGGCTCGAAGCGCGCCGCGAGTTCGACATGGGAGAGCTCCGCGACCGGCGGCGGTTCGCGCTGCCGCTGGCCGCCGGTGTCGGCGGGATGGTCGTGCCCGTGGCCATCTATCTCGCCTTCAACGCCGGCGGTCCGGCCGCCCACGGCTGGGGCATCGCGATGTCGACCGACACCGCGTTCGCGCTGGGCGTGCTCGCGCTGGTCGGACGGACCTTCCCCCCGCGGCTGCGCACGTACCTGCTCACGGCCACCGTCGTGGACGACGTCATCGCGCTCGCGGTGATCGCGATCGTCTACAGCGGCGACGTCGCGCTGCCCCCGCTGCTGCTGGCGGTCGGCATCTTCGCGGTGACCGTGCTCGTGCGAGCCCTCGGGGTGCGGCAGATCCCGGTGTACGTCGTGCTGGGCGTCGCCGCGTGGGCGGCCGTCCAGTCCGCCGGGGTGGAGCCGGTGGTCGTCGGCCTGGTCATGGGACTGCTGACGTACGCCCACCCGGCGGCGCGCGACGACCTGGAACGCGCCACCGAGGTCTTCAGGCTGTTCCGGGAACAGCCCACCCCGGAGTTCGCCCGGTCGGCGCGGACCGGGGTGGCCGCGGCGATCTCCCCGAACGAGCGGCTCCAGCTGCTGATCCACCCGTGGACGAGCTACGCGGTCGTGCCGCTGTTCGCGCTGGCCAACGCGGGCGTCACGATCACCGCCGGGTTCCTCGGCCGCGCCTTCACCTCGACGGTGACGCTCGGCATCGTGATCGGCTACGTGGTCGGGAAGCCGCTCGGGATCCTCGGGGCCTCATGGCTGGTGACCCGGGTGAGCCGGGGCCGGTTGCGTCCGCCGGTCGGCTGGGCGGCGGTCGGTGGCGGCGGCGCGATCGCCGGCATCGGCTTCACCGTGGCCCTGCTGATCGCGACGCTCTCCTTCACGGATGCGCGGCTGGAGGAGGCCAAGATCGGCGTGCTGTCCGCGGCACTGTGCGCCACGGTCGTGACCTGGGTCGTCGTCCGCGCGACCGCGCTGCTGCCGCCGCGCAGGCGGTTGCGCGCGCTGCTCGGGACGGCGGAGAGCATCATCGACCTGGCCGCACCGGTCGAGCCCGATCGCGACCATGTCCGCGGCCCCGAGAAGGCACCGGTCACCGTGGTGGAGTACGGCGACTTCGAATGCCCGTACTGCGGACGGGCGGAGTCCGTCGTCCGGGAACTGCTCGCCGACTACGGGGACGTACGGTACGTGTGGCGCCACCTGCCGCTCAACGACATCCATCCCCAGGCGCAACTCGCGGCCGAGGCCGCCGAGGCGGCCGCCGCGCAGGGCCGGTTCTGGGAGATGCACGACCTGCTGCTCGACCGCCAGGACGCGCTGAGGCCCCGGGACCTGGTCCGCTACGCCGGCGACATCGGCCTCGACGTCGATCGTTTCCGTGCCGACCTGCGCCGGCATACCGGTGCCGGACGGATCGCCGAAGACGTCGACTCGGCCGACCTGAGCGGCGTCTCCGGAACCCCCACCTTCTTCGTCAACGGACGCCGCCACGTCGGCGCCTACGACATCGCCACCCTCTCCGCGGCGGTCCGCGGTGCCCGCAAACGCGCGGCGGTCGGCTCCTGACACGAAAAGCCGACTACCGTCGCGGGAGGCCACCGGCCGAACGCGCCGTCGCCTGGCTCCTCTACCGCGGAAACCCCCGCCTCCGCCACCGAGGCGTCATCGCGGGCGATGCCTGGCCGCCCACCCAAGCCGCCGCCCCTCAACCTCCGCCGACTCATCGACCTCGGTGTAGAGGGCTGGAACCAAGAGCGATGGACGCCCGCCGCGTGAGCCCGGCTCTACATCGTGATCGGGGCGGCGCTCTCAGTTCGGTGGTGGGTCGGAGGGGGCACCACCCGCCGCTCGGATACCACCCAGCTTCTGGGGGTTGACCTGGAAGCGGATCTTTTCGATGCGGCCGTCGTGAACGTCGTAGGTGAGGGCGCCGACGGGGTCGTCGCCGATCATGCCTACGACGCTCAGTTCGCCGTTGACGACCGCGGATTCCAGGCGGATGCCGGCGGAGACCGGTTTGGCCATGACGCCCAGGAGCCAGCGCGCCACATGGGCGGGGCCGTGCAGCGGACGGCGGGCGGCGGTGACGATGCCGCCGCCGTCGTTCCACAGCGTCACTTCCGGGGCGAGCAGTTCCATGAGGGCGTTGAGGTCACCGCCGCGGCAGGCGGCCATGAACTTCTCGGTGATCTCCTCGCGCGCAGCATCGTCCGCTTCGAAGCGGGGGCGGCGGGCCTGAACGTGCGAACGGGCGCGGTGCGAGATCTGGCGCACAGTGGCCGGGGGGCGATCGAGGAAGCCGCCGATCTCGGCATGGGAGTAGCCGAAGACCTCACGCAGCACGAAGACGACTCGCTCGGTGGGGTTGAGGGTTTCGAACACGACCAGCATGGCCGTCGACACCGTGTCGGCCATTTCGGTCTCCTCGACAGCGTTCGATGGGGTGATCAGCGGTTCGGGAAGCCATGGGCCCACATATGTCTCGCGGGTGGCACGGGCGGAGGTAAGGCGGTTCAGGGCAAGGTTGGTGACGGTGCGCACCAGGTAGGACTTGGGATGCTCCACCGAGGCCTGGTCCACCGCATGCCATTTCAGCCAGGCGTCCTGCAGGATGTCCTCGGCGTCGACGACGCTGCCCATCATGTGATAGGCGGTGCCGAACAGAAGGCGGCGGTGTTCGGCGAACGGATCGGTCGTCGCCTCGCGCGGCTCGGGTGCCGGGGACGGCCGGCCGGTATCGCGATCCTCCATCGAAATCACGCCTAGCGGTCTGATACTCGGGTGTTCAGCGGGCCGGGAGTCCTGACGAACCCTCTGCCCCGGATCGTGAAACATCATGCGGCCTTACGGGTGACGCGGCCACCCTTCGACAACTGCACCGGCATCTTCACATAGCGGGACATCTTGGCGGCCACCGGCGGGGTGCTGCTCACCTGCTCCTTGTAGACGACCGCGGCCTTGCCCTTGAGGTACCACCGCTTCGGAGTGTCGTCGGCATTGGTGAACTGGATGACCGCGTCCTTGCGCCCCAGGCTCACCGGCTGGTGGAAGTAGCCGAAGCGCAGGGGCTTCACCGGCTTTCCGCGCAGCAGCCGGGCGATGACGGCGGCGGTGTAGTCGGCGGTGACCACGCCGCTCTGGCAAGTGCC
Organism: Actinomadura sp. NPDC023710; assembly: GCF_040639875.1. NCBI lineage: Bacteria > Bacillati > Actinomycetota > Actinomycetes > Streptosporangiales > Thermomonosporaceae > Actinomadura > Actinomadura sp. NPDC023710. Next base: position 12,348 of record NZ_JBFAGB010000070.1, on the reverse strand, counting down.
GTGGACCTGCCCCCAGGCCTGCCGCACCAGGGCCGCGTCTCCGATGGCATGGATCTCCGGGTGCGAAACCGAACGCAGGGTGGGGTCGGTGATGATGAGCCCCTTCTCGTCGGTGGCGATCCCGGCCTGGGCGGCGAACCGTGGCACCCGCACACCGCTGGTCCACAGGATCAGATCCGAAGGGACGAGTTCGCCGGTGTCCAGACGCACGGCGTCGGGCAGCACTTTGGTGACCTTCACCCCGACCATGCGCACCACGCCCAGCCGGCCCAGGACACGGTTGAGGTGGGCTCGCGCCTTCTCGCCCATCATGGAGCCGGGTTCGGTGGCGCAGACCAGATTGACGGTCAGCGCCGGATGCGCCTCGGCGATTTCGGCGGCCGCCTCGATGCCGGTGAGCCCGCCGCCGCAGACGGTGACCGCGCCGCCCGAGGCGGCGATCTCGGGCAGCCGCCGCGACAGGCGGTGCGCCAGACGGGGATCGTTGAGGGTCCAGGCGTGATCCGCCGTACCGGGGACGATGCTCGTGTCGGTGGCGCTGCCGAGGGCATAGACCAGCGTGTCGTAGTGGAGGCGGGCACCGTTGTCGAGGGTGACCACGCGGTCGGCGGTATCGATGGCGGTGGCGGCGGCCTGGCGGAATCGCACGCCGGTGCCCTTCAGCAGGACCGGGATCTGGTAGTCGGTGAGTTCCTGGCCCGCCGCCACCTGGTGCATGCGCAGCCGCTCGGTGAAGCGGGACGAGGGGTTCACCAGGGTGATGCGGGTGTTCAGCCTGCGGGTGTAGCGGGCCAGCCGGGCTGTGGCGATCAGGCCGGTGTAGCCGGCGCCGAGGACGACGATCTGGTGGTCGGTACTGGTGTTCATCGCTCGCTCCCCGTGGGGCTCGTTCGTTCAGGACGGCCATGGGACAGGACAGCCCCGGAGAACGTGACAATCCACAATTGTGACCTGCACCACAGGCCATCCCCGCACTTGGAACGTGCCTGGACCTTCTGCCCTGCGCTCCGGCGACTGCCGACAGACGCACGGCGGATCAGGAGGGTCGCGCCCGGCGCAGGCGTTCGGGCACAAGCGCCCGGCATCCGACCATGGTGCACGTCACACGCGGCAGAGGTCACAGAAGGCGGGGGCCGATCTCTCTTAGAGGTACCCGGATCCACGGAACTCTAGGGAGAACGCACCATGATCTTGATTACCGGAGCAACCGGCGTCGTCGGCCGCCCGACGGTGGACCTGCTGCTCGGGGACGGCGCCGACGTCGTGGCGGTCACCCGCGCGCCTTCCACGGCCGCGCTGCCCCCTGGTGCGCGGACGGTGGGCGGCGACCCGTCGCACCCGCACACGCTCGGCGCGGCGCTGCCGGGAGTGGAGGCGATGCTGATCAGTCCGCGCGCCACCGGGCCCGGGCTGCGGGACCTTCTGCGGCTGGCCGCCGGGCACGGCGTGCGGCGGGCGGTGCTGTTGTCCGCCGCCACCGTCGCGTACCCGGCGGGGGAACCGCGGTTCGTCGACCAGTTCAGGCGCGCCGAGGACCTCGTGACGGGCTCGGGCCTGGAGTGGACGGTGCTGAGGCTGGCCGACTTCGCCGCCAATGCGCTGGCCTGGGCGCCGCAGATCAAAGCCACCGGAATGGTGAAAGGCGCCTTCGGCCGGGCCGCCACCTCCCCCATCCACGAACACGACATAGCGGCGGTGGCCGTCCAGGCCCTGCGGACGTCCGATCATTCAGGGGCCACCTACACCCTCACGGGGCCGCAGTCCCTCGACCAGCCCGCGAAGGTAGGGATGATCGCTGAGGCCATCGGACGGGACCTCAGGTTCCAGGAACTGCCGGCCGAACGCGTCCGCGAAGCGATGCTCGCACAAGGGCTGCCCGAGGAAATCCCCTCCCGGCTGCTGGGCTCGCTCGCCGACTACGCCGACGTCCCGGGCCCGACCACCAGGACCGTTGAAGAGCTCCTCGGACGTCCCGCGCTCACCTTCGGCGAATGGGCACGCGGCAACGCCGAAGCGTTCAGCCACTGACCAGTTCCGCTCGCCGGCGTCCGCGTCGACGTTCAGGGGTCTCCCGGGTCGATCGGAGGCTCGATTCCCTGGCCGTCCTGACCGGCAAGTCAGGACGGCGGCGAGCTCGTGCCCGGCGCCACCGTCAGGGTCTCCGGGCCGCTGACCCGCAGCTTCACCACCGGCGCCGACGGCACCTACGCGCGCAACCCGCAAGATTCGGTGCCCGCACACCTGCTCAATTCTGGTCGACGAGGTTGAAGACCGTGTGTGGGTCGCGTCCGCCGAACAGCAGTGAGATCACGATCGCGGCCATCGCTTCGAGGTGGAGAGCCTGCTGCAGGCCACCGATCAGCAGTGGTTCGCCCCCGATATCGGCGATCAGCTGCCGCGTCGCCTCCAGTGCCGCCGGGTGGTCACCGCAGTAGGGAACGACCAGGCGACGGTTGTCGAACAGCGGCGGCTGCATCTGCCAGACGCGCGCATGGCACAGGTTGAACGCCTTGACCACATGTCCGCCGGTCGCCCGCTCGATGTTCTGCGCCATCGACCGGCCGGATTCTGTGATCAGTGTGAATCTCTCGATCTCGACTGGATTGTTGCAGTCGACGATGGGCTTGCCCTGCAGCGCGTCGCCTATCTCGGCCAGCGTGGCCGGCATGCCTTGGTAGAGGACAGCGATCAAGGCGATGTCGCAGAACTCGGCCACCTCCCTGAAGCTCCCCGCACGGCCGCCCCACTTGCGGGCCAACGCCTGCGCCTTGCCTGCCGTCCGCCCGGCGACCATCATTTCGTGGCCGTTGGCGGCCCACCGCGTGCCCAGCGCGTCTGCCATCACCCCGGCACCAAGAACACCAATTCTCATGACGGCCACGCTAGGAGGACGTGGGGAACCATCCGGTTCCCTGCCCGGTGTCAGGGGGCGCTGGCGTCGTCGGCCAGTTCCTCGGCGTGCTCCTCAGCCCACCGTGCGAGCACCGACACCGGCCCGAGCAGGCTCTGCCCGAGTGGTGTCAGCCGATACTCCACGCCTGCGGGCGCGGTGGCCAAGACTCGCCGCTCCACGAGCTTGTTCCGCTCTAGCTTGCGCAGCGTCTGGGTCAGCATCTTCTTGCTGATCCCGCCTATCCGGTCGCACAGTTCGCCGTAGCGGTGCGGACCACCCCCCAGCCCGAACACCACGACGACCGACCAGGTGTCGGCTACCAGATCCAGCGTGGTGCGGGCGGGGCAGTCGGCGAGGAACACATCGTGGTCACTCATACAGCGCCGATCCCCGCGTCCTGCGGTCCTCGCCGCCGTCGACCTCACGGCGCGCACGGCCGTACTCGGCCCGAAGGGCATCGTCGGCAAGGCGAAACCTTCGTTGTGGGCACCCCGGTGCAGGCACGTCAGCCGCCCAGTTTCACGACCAGTGAGCGCAGGTGAGGTGTTGCGGCGTTCTCCTGGCCGCGCCTCCCCCACGTTGCGATGTGTTCGCTGATCAGCTCAGCGAGGCTCGCACGCTCGTCGTCGGTGAACTCAACCGTGGTCGTGGTGTTGGTCTGGCACTCGTAAGCGGAGAAGAGGAGGTCTCCGACTGCCTGTTCGGCCGCGGGGGGCCTGCCGTTGCGCTGAGCATGCCAATCGGCACTGTTGTTGACGACGCCCCAACCGTGCAGGACCTCGTAGGTGGTGAGTTCGAGCCTCATGGGGCCGGTACCTCTCGCTGCAAGGGTGTGGTCACACCCTACGCAGGTACGTCCACAGCGACCGGCCGGACGACACGCCTCGCGGCCTGTGCCGGGACGGGAGGAGATTTCCTTGGTGGCGTGGACGCCGGTGCCCGGCGTCGAGAAGCCGACGCCGAACCGCCTGGCGCCTGAGGCATCCGGCCTCCGAGATTGGCCGGCTCACTCCGCGAGCGGGCTCGTGATCGCAGTGATGCTGCCGTGCGGCAGCCACGCGCCGGTGGGGTGATGATGGTCCGGGATGCCGGGTACGAGGAGCGGCGAGGCCGCGTAGAGCCGTATCGGCCCCTCGCGGGCGGTCTTTAGCCAGGCGGTGTATCCCGCGGCGGATGCCGGTTCGCCAGGGAAACGGCGGCTCAACTCGGCTATGTACTTCACCGCTGCCGGATCACCGGTGGGGAACCGCAGCGGTAGCAACTGGCCGGCCGGCGGCACGAGCAGCGATGTGTTGAGCAGCCAGGGCGCGAGGTAGGTGCCCTGCGAGGTCGTGTACCCCGTGCCGACGTCACGCACCACGCCGTAGGCGGTCCCCCAGCCTGCCACGACCATCAGTGGAATCCGCGCCCGGCCCGGGGCGGCGACGGTGATGTGCTCGTGCCGCGCAGCGGCTCGTACGATCGTGGCCGCCTGCCGGCTGCGGGGTGAGGAGTCCGCGACGAGGCCCAGCGTGCGTGCACCGCGGGCGGCCACGAACCGGACCGTGGCCCTCAGCGCGGCGGCGTCGGCGGCCGTGAGCCGGTCGGCCGGGCAGGAACGGAGCGGACCCGTCGCCCCCGCGAGGATCCGGCCCAGGGCAACGCTGGCGCACTCCGGCCCATCCGATCCACGAAGATCGGGAGTACGACCGTCACGGGGGCCGGTGTCGACCTGCACGGCGTTCATGGTGCCCATGACCTTGACCCACAGCCGGCTGCCTCCAGCGGGAAGCCATACCTGTGCCCAGATGTTTCCAGTGCCGGGCCGGGCGGCCGCGGCAGTGAGCCGGCCGCGCTCGGACCCCACGTACGCGCGGTCGGCACCGACATGGACGAGGTTCCAGCCGGGCCGGGCCGGCGCGACGAGAACCGGTATCAGCCGCCCGCCGGCGGCGATATCGTCCATGAACGGAACTCCCGGCGCGGGCGGAACGGCCGGCGGCGGCATGGCCACAAGCGCCGCTCCGGCGAAGCCCGTGACGGCGAGGCCCACCCACCTGCTCGCCGAACGGCCCCGCGCCCGCGTCATCGGGCGATCGGAGCGCCTGAGCCAGACCACCGTCGCGGCTGTGGCACCGCCCCCGGCAAGGATCGCATCGGCGGCGAGGATGGCCGTCCAGGTGGCACTGGACGGTGGCGGGCCGTCGTTCGTCAGTCGCGCTAGCGTGGCCGCAGTCAGCGCCGCTGTCGACGCCAGGATCGCCGGCAGCAGCCGCCGTGTGGTCCGGTCTCGATCCTCGGCCCGCGCCGTCGCCAGGTGACCCGCCGAACCTATCCACACGACCGCGGCCACCCCCTGGAGGAGCACCGCAGCGGCGTCGACGACGCTGCGGACACCCGAGGCGTTTCCGGCTGACAGGGTGGTGGCCAGGTACGTCGCCAGGGCCGCAGTGGACAAGGCGCCTGCGGCAGCACTCGCGGCCGCGCGCGAGAGCAACGGCGGCAGCGCAAGCGTCAGCACCGCCATCCCCGCGAGCGGCGGCGGCAGGGCGCCTCCGATTCCGATCGCCATCACCGGGGAGACGGCGGCCACCGTCGCCGCCATGCGGGTCAGATTCCGGCAACCCGGGGTGGGTGCCCCAGCGAGCGGCCGCAGCAGGGCGCTCCCCGCGACCACCGCGATCGCCGCGACCGCGAGGTGACGGAGAGCGGCCAGGACCGTGACGGGCGGCGTGGCCGGAGCGTGGTGAGTGTGGCTCCCGTCCCAGCCGGGAGCGGTCAGGAGAACCGTGACGAGCGCCATTCCCACTTCCCCAACAGATGCGCTACTACAGATTACTTAAGTTGCTCGCCTTGGATATGGGCAACCTCGCTCACCGACTGCGAGCGCGCATCCCGGCGCCGCTGGGCGCCCAGCGGCGCCGGGATGCGCGAGATCACCCTTCCCGCTCGCCCGCCGTCTCGACTCCACACGGCACACGAGCGACCAAGCTCCTGAGCCGCCCGTCGGCCCGAGATCATCCGGTGTGGTCATCTCGGATGTCTCGGGCCGTGGCTCCTCGCCGCCGGCTCTGGGAGTGCGAGCGTTCAGCGCAGATCGGCGTCGGCGACCGCGAACACCACTCCGTGCGGCCTGGCCGGCCCGTGGTCGCCGTGCGGCCACTTGTCGCGGTTGAATTCGACACAGGGGGCATGGGTGTTCTCGTCCACGAAGCCCGTGTCGAGCGACGGCTTTCCGCCGGGGCTCACCTGACTGACACAAATCCGATGGTTCCCATCGACGCCGGTGAACGCGACGAAGTAGTTCGACGTCACCACCCGGCGAATCTGTGCCGTCTCGTGGTAGAAGCCATCACGGCCGAGCGCGAAGTTGTCCAATGAGCCCCAGTGCGCACCACCCGATGTGACATCGCGAATCGGAACGGCACCGATCAGGGACGGGCAGTCGGGCTCGGCACCTCCGGCAGTGACTTCCGCAGAAGAATCTATCGAGCACCGTGTGCGGTTTCCCGCGGCGAGGAGTCGTCGCAAATCGAGGACGTACAGCATGCCGGTCTCACGTTCCCCGGGGGACGTGTAACCGCCCGAGACCACGACATGGAAGAGAAATCGATCGTCCGGGCTGACCTGCACCCAGCTCCCGGCGTCCCCGTCGGAGGTCGGCGCGTCTTTCGGGAACAGCGACTTGAACGCCGTGGCGTCGTCGAAGACCTCCCGCCACCGCGGCTTCTTCGCCGTGATGTCGGGGGTGTAGTAGATCACGCCGCCGCCGCTGGTGGCGACGAAGGCGCCCCGGTGCCGGGGCTGGTGCGTCACTCCCGTCTCCATCGCTCCGCGCGGTTCAGCGGTGTTGAGGTCGGCGTCGTTTCGGGGGCCGGCCGGCAGGCGTGACACCGACAGCAGGCGAGGCGCGTTGCGATCAGAGATGTCGAAGATCCGCACGGTGTCGCGTGCCAGATTCGGGTTGTCCACGATCGGAGTCCGAAGTTCGACGAAATCGCTGGTGATCAGCCGGTTGAGATCTTCGCGCACCTGGAGGCCGTGCGGATTGGCGCAACTCGGCTGAGGGAGCGCCGGGACGTTGGGGCACAGCTTCGGATCTTCGCCCTCCTTGGTCGCGGCGGGTGCCTCGCTGAGGACCTTGCCGTTCGGGCCGATGCGGACTATCTCTCCCGGCGAACCCGCGAACCCGTTGCCTTCGCGGATCTGCCCCCCGGAATAGCGGCACGGTCCGGTCACGTCCGGGCCGCCCACGGCGCTCATGTACGCGGTTCCGTCGGAGAGGACCTGGAAGGCGTCGGGCGCGGATCCACACGGAGTATCGGAGGCTTGAACCACGCCGCTCAACCCGATCTGCGGCAGCCGCGCCGCGTCGAACACGAAGACCGTGTCCGACAGGATGCCGCCTGCGTAGATCTTCTGCCCCTTGTGCCACATGTACTGCATGTGGTGAGGCTCGTTGCCGGTCGAACCGTCGATCGTTACGGTGTTGACCACTTTTCCGTAGTCGGGGGTGCCGGCAGTGGCGTCGATGACCGCCAGAAAGTCCGGATTGGGGGATCCCTCCGTACCCGGATCGGCGGCTCCGGCCCAGGCGAGAACGTACTCCCGCCGCGTGTGGCGATACGCGCGAGTCTGGGTCTGCTTGACGAGATGATTGGTCACCGAGTGCCGGACGCCGTCGCTGCCGACGACGCTCGACCCGACGCGGATCACGCTCGCCGTGGCGCTCGGGTGGCCAGACGGATCCGCGACGGCGCCAGCGGTGGCGAGGATGAGGACGGCCATCATGGCCAGCGGTCGTCGAACCCCGGATCTTGAACGCACGCGCTTCCTCCTCGGAGTCGGGCGGCCGGCCGGTGACAGTGCCGCGCGAACCGAGGCTTCCGGTCGCGCAGAGACTAAACACTTGCACTATATATAGCGACTCCATGCCGTAGTCGATATCTTCGTCAGCCGTTTTCGGCCATCGGGGAGCCGAAACCTCGGCCGGGCACGGTGACCTGCAGCGTTGCCGGGCAGTCAGAGTGACTTCTGGTGGGGCGCGGCTGCGGTGCGACCCGAACTTTCATCCCAGGCGGGCCCCCTAACGGCGCGACGATCGACCCGTGCGTTCTCCGCACGGAGCTCGCCCGCACACTTCTCGAAATGATCATGGTGGTCGTGGGCGCCCGGCGGTCGGGCTCAGTCCAGGTCGAGGCGATGCGGATCGGAGGCGAGGGACTCCCAGAAGTCCACGTAGGCCTGTTCGTGGAGGATGGCGAGCTTGAGGATGCGGGCCCGGGACATCAGCCGCGCCTCGTCGGTGGGGTCCAGTCCGGCGCGAAGCGAGCGGTAGAGGTCGAGCCAGTGGCGGTGCTGCGCCGCCTGCCGGCGGGCGAGCGCCACTACGTCGGCGGGGTCGCCGAGGTCGGCGAAGAAGAGTTTGAGTTGCCCGGGGTCGCGGGTCTCCGGCTGGGAGGTCTGCGGGTCGGCCAACCACTGCCGCAGCGCCGCACGACCGGCGTCGGTGAGGTGGAAGACGCGGCGGCGGCGGCCCGTCTGCTCCGCCTCCTCGCGCAGCAGGTCCAACTCGGCCAGCCGCGCCGGGATCCGGTACAGCTGCGCGTGCGGGATCGGCCAGAAGTACTCGACCGACTCCTCCACCCTGGTCTTCAGCTCGTACGGCGTCATGGCACCGTGGCGCGCGATCAGCCCGAGCACCACGTACCCGGGCGGCGTGAGCTCCGACATGACTCCACCTCCTCACCTTGACATCGTCTCAATGAGACTATTAGCTTCATGCCACCGATACCGTATCAATGAGATGATGGGAGTGCGCAATGCTCATGGGAGGCCATGCGAGCGAAGCCCGGGAGGCCGGCGCGCGAATCTTCGAGTCGTGGTCGCAGATGTGGAACGGTGAGATGGATCTGGTCGACCAGATCATGGCGCCGCGGTTCCGGCTTCGGTATGCCCAGCCGACTCCGGGCACCGAGGCCTTCGATCACATCCGGCGACGCCCCCAGCTCGCCGATCTGATCAGCCGGTTCCGTCAGGACCGCTCCGGGCTGCGATTCGCCCCCGACGGCGAAGCCGTCACCGACCTCGACCTCAGCGACGGCCTGGCCACCGGGAAGGTCGTCAGGCCCTACCTGGCGCGCTTCTCCGACGAGGCCGGACGCCGGTTGCGCATCAGCGGCATCGACATGCTGCGGCTCGAAGACGGCCTCATCACCGAGGTCTGGTCGGTCTCCGGCGGCAGAGACGGGCGCGCCTTCTACCCTGACGACCAGGACTGATAACGAACAGGCCGGGCGCGGAAGGTGGCCGGACGTCGCGTCCACGCTCATCAGAATGCGTACCGGCTCGTCGAGCATGTGCCACCAGAGGCCGTCGCCCCCTGAGCCGAGCAAGTCCACGGATTCTCCGGCCGTCTCATTCGAGGCCCGCGTAGACCCACTGGAAGGTGGAGCGACAGGACAAGGTGTCGGTGCGCCGTGCGGTGAGCAGGATGAACCGGGCCTCATGCGGCGGCGTGCCGGTGACTTCTTGGTCGTCACTACCCGCTGTGATCGTGCCATGCGCGATGGGCTTGTCGTCGGCCAGCAACCACCAGTCCACTGCGGTCGAGCAATCTCGAACCTCTTCCTGGATGAACACCGCCGCCTCCAGGCGGAACCAGCCGCGAAACTCTGTGCGGTCGTCGATGTCCTCCCGTTCGAACCGCGTCCGAATGACACCTGACGCGGGGATGCTCCATTTGAAGCCGGTCGGCGGGCAGGGACCGGAGTCACTGAAGCAGATCGACTGCTTCAGTTCCTTGGGTGTATCGCCAGATGCGTAGTCCAGTCCCTCTGTCGGGTCGGAGCTGACGACGAAGTAGGCGAGCAGCGCGCTTATCAGCAGGACCAGGAGCACACATCCCGTCCCGGAGGAGCCCTCGGGGGCGACACCGCAGTGGTAGGGATCGCTGCGCCCGGACACGTGCCCTCCCGAGGTTCTGTGCCGCCCTTTCATTCTGGCTAACACAGCCGGTGCAACAGAGCCAGCGTTTCAAGTGCGCTGATGCCCCGGGTGGCCTGAGCTTCCGGTCCCGACGCGCCGCCGGCCGGCGGGCATTTCGCAGATCCCCTGTCAGCCGACCTGCCGGTCACGACCGGCGAAGGCGCCGGCGGCGAGTTGCGGGAGCATCAGCAGCGCCATGAAGACCAGCGGTGCCCGCCAGTTGCCGCTGTGCTCGTACAGAGCGCCGACCAAGAAGGGGCCTGGGATGGACAGGAGGTAGCCGGTGCTCTGGGCGAAGGCGGACAGCCGGATCACGGTCTCACCGTCGCGACCACGCAACCCGATCATCGTGAGGACGAGGGGGAACGAGCAGTTGGCGACACCGAGCAGGCCGGCCCACACCCACGGTGCCGCAGCTGGGGCGGCCCACAGCCCGCCATATCCTGCGAGGCCGAACAGACCGATCGCGACGGCCACCCCACTCTGGTCGCGCAGACGGCCGGCGACGGCTGCCAGCACGAACGACAGCGGGATGCCGAGCACCGAGGTGACGGCGAAGAGCAGACCGGCGGTCTCAGGGGGAAGACCGGCGTCGCGGTAGATCTGCGGTAGCCAGCCGATGATGATGTAGGCGGCGGTCGCCTGCAGGCCAAAGTAGAGGGCGAGTGCCCAGGCCGTCGGGCTCCGGGTGAGAGGCGCGCGGGAAACAGAGCCCCGGACGGTGGGGCCCGTCTCCGGGGAGCCGGAGACGGATCCGGCACGCCTGCGGGCCAGGACGAGCCACGGCGGCACGGCGACGGCGGCGAGCAGTGCCCAGGCACCCAGGCCGATCCGCCAGTCGCCGCCGAACCACCGGGCCAGGGGGACGGTGGTGGCGGCGGCGGTCGAAGCGCCGACGTTGAGGGCCATCGAGTACAGGCCTGTCATCGCGCCGACGCGCTCCGGGAAGCGCTGCTTGACGACGACCGGCAGCAGCACGTTCGCCACGCCGATGCCGGCGAGCGCCAGGGCGGTGAGCGCGGCGAACAGGGCGCCGCCGGCCGCGAGCGGGCGGACCATCAGCCCGACCGCGACCGCTGCCATGCCGGCCGCGATGACGGTGTCGCGCCCACGGGAGGCCAGCCAGGGGGCGGCGAAGCCGACCAGTGCGAAGCACACCGCCGGCATGGAGGTGAGCAGCCCCGCGTCACTCGCACTCATCCCCAAGCCGGCCTGCGCCTCTTCGAGCACCGGCCCAACGCTGGTGACCGCCGGCCGGAGGTTGACCGCGGCCAGCATCAACCCGATCGCCGCGAGAGGGCGCCCCCAGGCAGCGGCACCGTACGTGTCGTGCAGTGGGGCTGTACATGGGCGTTTCTCTGCATGCTCCTGAGCCACAGACCGAATCGTATAATCATGGGATGAAAATTCCGCCGGTCCCTCGCCCAGTGGGACTGTTCGACCACGTGGTCGCCCGGCTGCGCCAGCAGATCACCTCCGGCACCTGGCCGGTCGGGTCCCGGATCCCGACCGAGCCCGAGCTGGTTCAGCAACTCGGCGTGGCCCGGAACACGGTCCGGGAGGCCGTGCGGGCACTCGCCCACAACGGCTTGCTGGACGTACGCCACGGTTCTGGCACTTACGTCATCGCCACCAGCGAGCTGGCCGGCGTCATGCAGCGCCGCTTCGCCGCCGCCGACCGGCGTGACGTGATCGCGGTACGGGCCGCCCTGGAAGTGACCGCAGCGGCGACGGCCGCACAGCGCCGCACCGAGGGAGATCTGCTGCAGTTGGACGAAATGCTGAACCGGCGCGAGCGTGCCTGGGCGTCCGGGAACCGGGACACCTTCGTGGAAGCTGATGCGGCCTTCCACCGCGCGGTGGTGTCCGCGTCCCACAACGAAGTGCTCGTCGAGCTGTACGCGGACCTCGGACAGGTGATCCGTCAGTCCCTGCACGACCATTTCAGGGCCGGGCTGAGGCCCGACGACTACATGGACCACACTCGCCTGCTCGAGGCGATCCGCAGCGCGGATGCGGACACGGCGGCCGCCGAGGCGGCTTCCCACACCTCCGGCTGCCACCCGTACGCCGAACGGCCCTTGAGCAACGACTGACCAGAAAGTCGGCTGCGGACCTACGGCCGCCCGGATCTCCTGGTTCGGCTGGCACGGGTCGCCCGGTCGACGCCCCGGACGTTCTGGCCGACCGCCTCGCGCTGATCATGGAGGGTGTCCGCTGCGTTCGCGCCCTTCACCTGCCACCGGCTGTTAATGCAAAGAAATTCGCGTTACTCTGTGACGTGACCCACAGGGAGGGGTGCCGCATGGACGTGCAGCCGCGTGCGACGGGGGCCGTGCGGCCCGGCGGCCGAACGGCGCGCACCCGTGCGGCAGTGTTGGCCGCGACCCAGGGCGAACTGGAGGAGGCCGGGTACGCCGGACTCACCCTGGAGAAAGTGGCCGAGCGTTCGGGCGTGCATCTGGCCACGCTGTACCGGCGATGGCGGA
>NZ_JBFAGB010000069.1:0-29368 GCF_040639875.1 Actinomadura sp. NPDC023710 | reverse complement strand
AGGTCCATGCCGAAACTATGACGTCATGATGACGTCATGTCAACCACCATCTATGACGTCACTTCGCATCATCCTGCCGTCGTAGATGACTCTTGGTCCACGGAATGCCGTTAACGCCCGTGCGCGCTGCGGAGGCCGGGCCCGGAGCAGATGACGAGGAAGAGTTCGACGGCGGGTCGGTGCTGGCGCTGATCAAGGCGATGCCGGACGACATCAGCCTGGAGCCGATGCTGCGCGAGATCGACAAGCTGACCGCGATCCGCGCGATCGGGCTGCCTGAGGGCTTGTTCGTCGATGTGGCACCGAAGATGTTGGCGTCCTGGCGGGCGCGGGCGGCGGTGGAGTCGCCGCCATCTACTACGGTAAGGGCGGCGAGATCTCCACCAACCGCCGCTGAGCGTGACTTCTCACTCGACTGCTCCCGGTCGTGCGGCCACGTGTCCTGTGGGGCTGTGGGCGCTTGCCGGTAGGCTGATTTGGGTCAGTTTGGGCGAGGGAGCAGGGAGGTGGGGCTCGTCGTGAACAGCCAACCTCCGAGTACCTGCTGATCGCCGACGTCTGTCGCCGGCCGCTGATGCGGGTGTGGTGTGCCCACCTTCGTGAGGGCGCGGGGCGTCGTGTGGTCGTGTGTTTCCACATCACTCCCACCCTGGAAGGCGTTCTGTTACGGCCGATCATCGTCTGCGTGCTCTGTTGTCCAAGCGTTCCGCGCCCGGCTCGGGCAGGAGCTCTGCCGACCGGCGCAGTGCGCCGGAGTATTCGATGGATCCTCAGCCTCATCGCCAGCAGCCGCCAGTGGAGAACAGCGTGATCGACAGCGCCGTCTACCTGGCCGGGCGCCGCACCAGCTCACCGGCCACGCTGGCCGACACCTTCGCCCTGCTGGCAGAGGAGCCCGACAGCAGGGCGTGGATCGGGCCGTACCGGCCGGCCGATGCGCAGTTGCTGTCGGCGGCCGAGCAGCTGGGTCTGCATGAGCTGGCGGTGGAGGACGCCATCGTCGCCCACCCCCGACCTGTTGGCGCTGGGGCCCGAGGCGGTGCTGTACGCGATCCTGGACACGGTCGTCGACGGGTACGCGCCGGTGATCTCGGGGTTGCAGAACGACATCGATGAGATCGAGACCGAGGTGTTCGGTGGTGATCCCAGAACGAGGAGATCAAGAAGATCTCCTCGTGGGCGGCGATCCTGTTCGCGCCGACGCTGATCGGCACCGTGTATGGGATGAACTTCGACCACATGCCCGAGCTGCACTGGCTGGGCGGCTACCCGTTCGCGCTGGCACTGATGGCCGTGGTCTGCGTCGGGCTGTACGCGATCTTCAAGCGGCGCGATTGGCTATGACCCGCGACCCGGGTAGTTCAGGCAGCGACAGGCTTTGTCGGGTGAGATCAACCGAGGCAGGGACGGGCAGCCGGCGATGCACCAGGATGTGATCTCGTGATTGTGGACCAGGCCATTTACCACGGCGGGCGGCGCCGTGACATCGACGGCGACATCAGCGACGCCTTCGACGAAGCCCGCCGCGACGACCGCGACTGCTTTGTGTGGATCGGGCTGTATGAGCCCACCGGCACCGAGTTCGGCCTCATCGAGGAGGAGCTCGAACTCCACCCCCTCGCCGTCGAGGACGCGGTACACGCCCACCAGCGGCCCAAACTCGAACGCTACGACGAAACCCTGTTCATCGTCCTGAAAACCCTGGACTACCACGAGGACACCTCCGACATCGAGGTCGGAGAGATCATGAACTTCCTCGGTAAGGACTTCGTGGTCACCGTCCGGCACGGCGCCGCCAATCCCCTGGCCCAGGTCCGCAAACGCATCGAGGCCGACCCCCGGCTGCTGACCCACGGGCCCGCCGCCGTGGTGCACGCGATCTGTGACCAGGTCGTCGACCATTACGGCCTGGTGTCCCACGAGGTCGAGGCCGACATCACCGAACTGGAACGCCAAGTCTTCCGGCCCCACAGCGGTGACGTCACCGAGCAGATCTACCTCCTCAAACGTGAAGTGCTGGATTTCCGCAGCGCCGAAGGCCCGCTCATCCCGGTCCTGGAGGAGATCACCAGGGCCGGGTCGCGCTGTTCGACGGCACCCGGGAATACTTCCGTGACGTCCTGGACCACCTACTGCGAATCGACGGCGAGGTCGATTCCCACAACGAACTGCTGACCAACGCCCTGACGGCTGACCTGGCCCTGTTGGGCAAACAGCAGAACGCCGACGTCCGCAAGATCTCCGCCTGGGCCGCGATCATCGCGATCCCCACCATGATCGCCGGGTTCTACGGCATGAACTTCGACTACATGCCCGAACTCCGTTGGCTGTTCGGCTACCCGATCGTGATGGCCGTGATGGCCGTCGCCTGCGTCATCGTCTACTACCGGCTCAGCAAAAGCGGCTGGCTGCGAGGAAGACCCATGATCAGATTCCGCCGACCAGCCTCCCTGTGGCCCCTCGCCCTCATCACCCTCGTGGTGATCTGAATCCTGATCCTCGTCGTACTCATCTACCGCGGACACCGACTCAAACCCGCCAGCACCGCCGTCCCCCCCAGCGCCGACAGCGGCGAGCCCATCCGGGGCTGGTGAAGAGCCCGATGGCGCGCTCTCGCACAAATGACCGGTTGTGCGAGACCGGCGAACCGCCGCGGAGGCCAGCACGACACCACCGGCGTCTACGACCGCATCACCTGGAGCTTCATCAAATACGTGTGGGGCTACCGCAGGCAGATGGCCCCCCGCGTCCGGGAACTGATCGCCGAACACGCCGGGCACGCCGACGTGCGCATCCTCACCTCCCGCCGCGCCGCCAACCGGCTCCTAGCCCAGCTGAAGGCATCCACGACCGCGTAACCCCGGGGCCGGCGACGTGAGCCACCCCTTCCTCGGCGAGAACCTCCCAGCCCTATACGCAGACGAGGACCGTACCCGTCGGCGCAGTAGCGCGCTCCTGACCGCCAAGACCGCAGGCCGCAACATCAGCGACGTAATACTCGGCCACGCCGACACCGCGGGCCTGCCCGAGCGGCCGGTGATCTGCGACCTGGGGCTGCGGACAGGGACGCACCACCCTGCGGCTCGCTCGCCACCACCCGCACGCGCGGATCATCGCACTCGACGGATCCGGCGCCATGACCGCCGCCGCCCAGCAACAATGCGCGGGCCTGCCCGTCCAAGCGATCACCGCGGACTTCCACAACCTGCCCCTGACCGAGCACAGCCTGGACCTGGTCGTGGCCGTCATGTGCCTCTACCACTCACCCGCCCCCGACACCGCGCTCCGGGAGATCACCCGGACGCTCCGGCCGGGCGGCACCGCGATCCTGGTCACCAAGGCCGCCGACAGCTACCACGAGCTCGCCGCCCTCGTGCAACGGTGGCCTCGACCCGCACGCCACCACGCGGCCGAGCCTGTACCAAGCAGCCCACAGCGGCAACCTGCCCGCCCTCGCCGAGACCGGCGGCCTGACCATCACCCAGACCGAACACGAACAACACACCTTCACCTTCACCGACCTCGCCCACACCGCCGCCTACCTGGCCACCTGCCCCCAATACCCCTTCCTCGCCGACCTGCGGCACCCCGCCGAGCTCGCAGCCGCGCTCCGCGACCGCCTGCCCGACGGGCCCGTCACCACCACCGCGACCATCACCTACGTGATCGGCCGCCCATGACCCGCACCTGGACCAAGACCTACCCCACTCCCGCCCAGGCCCAGACCGCCGCCGACCTACCCGACCTCGCCAACACCCTTCACGACGCCGAGGTCGGCCAGAGCGCGCCATGGCTGCTGCTGCCCGTGCCGGGCACGGGAGAGGGCCTGGTGGATGCGCTGAAACGGCCACCCATCGGTGATCTTCGCGGGCCGTCGCCGGCGACCGGCCCCCACCTCATGCTGGACCGGGGGACTCCGGGCCGTCCGGCTCCTCTGGGGTGAGCAAGCACACACGCGCAGCCGACTTGAAGTTTTATGCAATTGGTTAAACTTGCAGTTCGTCTGGTGGTTGATGTCGCTGGGAGCGAGGAGGCCGGTCGTGGGGCGTGGTCGGGCGAAGGCCAAGCAGGCGAAGGTCGCGCGCAAGCTGAAGTACGACACCGGTGGCGTCGATCTTGATCGGTTGCGCAGGGAGCTGGCTACGGCCGGCGGCGGGGCATGGGGCACCCGCGCCGAGGGTGGACGTCCGCAGCCGGCCGAGGGCGGGGGAAGGGAGGCCGCGGATGAGTGAGTGCGGCACCGAGGTGCAGGAGCTGGTGCGGCGGACGTTGGGCGCCCCACGCAGGGAAGCCGATGTCCACGGCGTATCACCCAACGCGGACGAGGCGGTGGAACCGGAGCGTCGGGCCGTCCTGCGCGGTGTCGCGTGCAACGCCGGAGAACCGGTCCCCGGCGGTCGAAGTGTGAACGACAAGGTGAAGGGGTGAGCGTGCCGGTCCCGCTGCATCAGGCCAAGGCCGCGCTGTTCAAGACGCTCGGGCATCCCGTGCGGGTCCGGGTGCTGGAGTTGCTGTGCGAGGGGCCGCAGGCGGTTCGCGACCTGCTGGCCGCGACCGGTGTGGAGGCCTCCAGTCTGTCGCAGCAGTTGGCGGTGTTGCGCCTGGCCGGCATCGTGACCGCGCGCCGCGAAGGCTCGACGGTGGTCTACGAGCTGGCGGGCGCCGATGTGTCGGAGCTGATGCGTGCGGCCCGGCGGATCCTGACCGACCTGCTGACCGGCCAGGGCGAGCTGCTGGCTGAGCTGAAGGCCGACGCGCTGACCGGGCCGGCCGGCCCGACCGGCCCGACCGGTGAGAAACGCGCATGAAAGTCCGGGCGAACCTGCGCGATCTGCCGGGGCCGCTGGCGCGGTTGCTGCCGCGACGCGCCGACTGGACGGTCGCCCGGCGGTCGTGGGGCCGTGACCTGGTGGCCGGGTTGATCGTGGCGGTGGTGGCGCTGCCCCTGGCACTGGCGTTCGGGGTCAGTTCCGGGTTGGGCGCCCAGGCGGGGCTCGTCACCGCGGTCGTCGCCGGGGCGCTGGCCGCCGTCTTCGGCGGCAGCAACCTGCAGGTGTCCGGGCCGACCGGCGCGATGACGGTGGTGCTGGTGCCGATCGTGGCGCGGTACGGGGCCGACGGCGTGCTGCTGGTCGGGCTGCTGGCCGGGCTGATCCTGATGGCGGCGGCGGTGCTGCGGGTGGGCCGGTTCGCGGCCTTCCTGCCGACCCCGGTAATCGAGGGCTTCACCGCCGGCATCGCGGTGGTGATCGCGCTGCAGCAGGTGCCCGCCGCGCTCGGCGTCACCGGCGTCCACGCCGAGAAGGTGTGGCGGGCAGCGGGTGAGGCCGCGGCCCGGTTCGCGGCCCATCCCACGCTCACCGCCCCGATCATGGCGGCGGGCGTCGCGGCGCTGATGCTGATCGGTGGCCGCCGGTGGCCCGGCGTCCCGTTCTCGCTGGCGGGCATAGCGGTCGCCACGATCGTCGCCGAGGCCGCCGGGCTCGACCTCGCGCGGATCGGCGCCCTGCCCGCCGGGCTGCCCGCCCCGTCGCTGGAGTTCGTCCGCCTCGACGCCGTCACCGCTCTGCTGCCGTCGGCGCTGGCCGTGGCGGCTTTGGCGGGACTGGAGAGCCTGCTGTGCGCCACGGTCGCCGACGCGATGAGCGTCGGGGACAAGCACGACCCGGACCGGGAGCTGTTCGGTCAGGGCCTCGCTAACCTCGCCGCCCCGATGCTGGGCGGCGTGCCCGCCACCGCCGCGATCGCCCGCACCGCGGTCAACGTCCGGGCCGGGGCCCGTTCCCGGCTGGCCGCCCTCATCCACGCGGGCGTGCTGGCCGTCATCGTGCTGGCCGCCGGCGGCCTGGTCGGCAGCATCCCCCTGGCGGCGCTGGCCGGGGTACTGCTGGCCACCACCGTCCGCATGGTCGAGGTCGGCTCCCTGGCCGCCCTGGCCCGCGCCACCCGCCGCGACGGCGCGGTGCTGGTGCTGACCTTCGCCATCACCGTGGCGTTCGATCTGATCACGGCCGTGGCCGTCGGTGTCGCGGTGGCGATCGTGCTGGCGTTGCGCGCCCTGGCCCGCACCGCCCGGCTGCACCCCGTCCCCCTCCAGGACGGCGACCACACCGCCCAAGGGCGGTCCCTGCTGGAAGAGCACATCGTGGCCTACCGGCTGGACGGCCCGCTCTTCTTCGCCGCCGCCCACCGCTTCCTGCTGGAACTGTCACAAATCGCCGACGTCCGCGTGGTCATCCTGCGGATGTCCCGCATCACCACCCTGGACGCCACCGGCGCCGGCGTCCTGGGCGACGCCGTCACCCGCCTGGAACACCGCGGAATCCTCGTCCTGCTGTCGGGCATCGACCCCGCCCACGACCAGGTCCTGGCCACCCTCCGGATCGCCGAACACCTCCGCCGCGACGGGCTACTCTTCCCCGACACCCCTGCCGCCATCGCCCACGCCCGCGCCCACCTCCACGACCACAGCATCGGCGCAGAGACCGGCACGGCACCGGCCACTGCCAGCGCCACCCCGCCGACCGGCCAACCAGGCAGCCGCCCACCCTTGACCAACGCGCCACAGCCGATGGCGTAGGCACCCGGGGACCTTCGACCGGGTCACCTTCTTGCCGAGTCGAAGCGGATCACGGGCGGCGGCGCGTTCGGTCCGGCCGCCCTTCCGTGTTGGAGCCGACCGCGCAGGCCCGCAGTTGCGCCGTCCGTCGCCGATGCCCGGCCGCCCGCGTCCGCTCCTCCTCCCGGGCGTGTCCTAACGCCACGCGCCGCTCGCATCCCCGTGCCGCTTCCTCATGCGCCTCGGCCGCCGCCAGGCAAGCCGCCCTGCGCCGTTCCTCGGCCTCCCGCGTCCGTTGCCGAGCGGCCTGCGCCCGCTCACCCGCGAGTCGCACCGCAGAACCCTCCCGGCGGCGGCCAACGGCATCCGCCGCCGCGCGCAACTCCTCCCAGCGGTCGAAGATCTCCATAGAGCGCGTGCTCGCCTGCGCGAACCGGACCTCCACGGCCCGTATCCGCTCGCGCCGCCCCCATCCGGACCGCTGACGATGCCCACGCATCAAGGCTTTCCTCATCCACCAGCAGAGGGAAGAGCCCTGACGGAGTCGGCCTCGATCGAGAGCAGAGCCTGCGGGTGGCATCGGCCGGCGATCGGATCGTCGCTCGCACCGCCCCGCACGCGCCTCCGCTCGTCCGGACGGCCTCGGTGCCGTCAGCAGACCGGCATCGCGTACCAGCGCTCGTCGGCGACGACGCTCGGCGACCGCCGGGTCGCGTGGAGGCCGAGTTGGACCTTCCGCATCGCGGCGGCGAGGGCGCGGAACCGGTACAGGCAGCGGCGCAGGGACGGTGCGTTCCCGGCCCTCGCCGCCACCGCCGCGTCCTCGGCCGCGATCAGCAGCCGGTCGACCCGGCACGACAGCAGCCGCGCATAGGCTCCGCGGCGCGCGTCGGCCGCGACCGAGCCGAGCAGGACGCGGCCCGCGGCAGCCAGTTGCTCGAGGACCTCGTCCGTCGCCCCGCTGAACCTCCTGCGCCGTGCCGGCTCCCGGTGGCGTCGTCGCCAGCAGTTCCAGCCGGGCCAACGGCGTCAGGCATCGGCGGTGGCGCTCGCGCAGAGCGTCCCGCAGTTCCGTGGCGCCGGCCGATGGGCCGTCCGTACGCATCGGCGTTTCGAGACCCGCCATCTGTCCTCCACGTTTCCGGCGCCGGAACGCCCCGGTCACGTGGCGAGCGGCTCAGTACAGCGTCGTACCGGCGTCGCCGGGCGCGTAGGGCCGCGCGTCCGCAGCCGATGGGACCAAGTTCCTGCCGCCGCCCGCCCCACCCCAGGGAGCCGGCCGCGCGGCGAGGCACTCGGCCCCGTTCGGCGGATCGCCCGGTGGATCGCCGAAGTGCCGAGCGTCGGGCATCCCAGCGGCTTACAGTCCTGGGCGCTCCGAGAAGTCGTCAGGCCGTTGAGCAGGCTCGACCCCGATGACGCCGAACGCCTCGGCCGCACCATCGCCACTCCTTGCCACCGGGCCAAAGCGTTGAACGACGTCGCCAGTGCATTGGTGAACGCACAACCGGACCGTGCCCGGCGACTGTTCACCGACGCCGAACGCGCAGCCGAACACAACCTGACCTACATCCCGATACGAGAAGGGACGCTCCCGAGTACACCGGGGAACGGAACCGAGCGCTGGTGATGATCTGCTCGAGTCTCGCCCCCCTGGCCAACGATGACGCCGAACGCGTCGCCCGCACCATCGATGGCCGGGAATGGAAAGTGTCGGCGTTACGCGCGATCGCCGAGACCAGCATCGCATCGGATCCCCGCCGGGCTCGCCGGCTCCTCACCGAGGCCGAGCACCTCGCCCGTACCGGCGGCTTTCATCCCCCTTGACTACGTCCTGGGCGAGGTCGCCGGGACACGTGCGAGGCTCGACCGCCACACGGCCGAACGCATCGCCCGCGGGATCTCCGACGATTACGCGCAAGGGCGGGCACTGCGCGAGATCGTCAGGAACCCGGCCGGGGACGGACCCGCACCACGCCGAGGGCATCACCGCGCACATCACCAACCCAATCCGCCGAGCCCAGGCGATCACACTCATCGCCGCAGCGCTGGCCAAGACCGAACCCGGACGGGCCCGGCGCAGGCTGGCCGACGCCGCCGACCTCCTCCTCACCAGTGACACCCAACACCGTGGCTCCAAGCCCGGACACTCACAAAGATCGCGGCCGCGGCCGTGCAACCGGACCCGGCGCTGGCCCGCACATTGCTCACCGAGGCCGAACGCATTCTCCGCCCCCATCACCAGGCCGCCGTGCTCCTGGAAGGAGGACATGGCCGAGGCGATGGCCCGGCTGGATGGGCAGAGGCCGAGCGCATCGCTCATTCGATCGCCCAGCCACCCGTCCACCGCACGAACGCCCTGAGAAAATCGCCCAGGTCATCGTCGCCGACGACCCCGATCACGCCGAACGCATCGCCCCCGAACTCCCCCGACCTGATCACCAGTCAAGAGCGCTGGCAGGGATGGCCATGGCCCTCATCGAGCAAGCCACACCTGAAGCGCTCACTGCTTGACACAGACCAGACACTGGGCAAACGCCTTTCCGGCGATGCGGAACTCGTGCGGGATCGCCGTGAAGCAGTCGGCGACATCCGCCTCTACCCCCATCGGCGCCCTTTCGCCTGCTCGTCGATGAGAACTTGCAGGGCGTCATGGGCTGACCGCCGGAGCCGGAAACCGAACGAGCAGTCGGACACGTCCGCCCCAAAGACCGGTTCGAACACGATCTTTAGCGCGGCCTGCACGACCCGGTCCCGAACGGCCGGGATCGACAACGGCCGCCATTCGTTCCTGCCCCCCCCGGCTTGGGAATCAGAACCCGACGAGCGGGCAGCGGACGATATCGGCCTTCCCGAAGCTCAGCGGACACTTCCTCCAGGAGCCGGGCAACCCAGTACTCCTCAACTTCGGCCTGGGCGGTCCGGTCGATTCCCGGTGCGCCGTTGTTCGCGCCCACCGTCACCCACGCGCGTTGCAGGACGTCTCTGCACCCTTGTCCGTCAACGCGTGGAACCTGCGTCCGGGATCGGCCTTGGCCGCCCGGTAGAGCGCATGTTGCAAGGCTCGGACCGGATCACGCGGCACTGACGGCCGGCGCGATCCCGAAGCGGCGGCAATAGCCTGACCGGCACTCACCGGGCCTCCGGCCGGGCGGGAGACCGTCCCCGCCGCCTGACTCCCTCTCCCGCCGTTTGATCACCTCCCGGCCTCTCGCGGTGACCGTCCGGGCGTAGTTCTGCAGCAGTACCTTGCACTTGCCGAAAACTTCGTCCATGCCGGTCAGGCGAGACTGCCGCCGAGCAAGCCACGAAATCACCAACGGTCCATGGCGGCTCGTTGTCGGCTCGGCGGTTCTGAAACGAATCGGTATGCAGTGACATTGGACGACAGGGAAATCGGGCGGGATGCGGATAATTCAACATAAAATGCCACTGCACAACCCGTTCCGACACCACAATTTCGGACTTTTAATCCGTAGGTTCTGGGTTCGAGTCCCAGGCGGCCCACTCAACGCATCGCCTATGTGGCTTGCGGATACACGTCACGTTCACGCGGTGAGGGGCTACTCTTCCTTGTCTTGGGAGGACGCGGGGAGGACCGGAGGCCGGTCTTCCTCAGCCGGGATCTTTCTTGGCACCAGTGCTGCGGCGGCTTCTGCGGCTTCGCGGGCGACCTCGGGGAGGACGCTGGTGTAGGTGTCGGCGGTGATGGCGAGCGAGGAGTGTCGCAGCAGCGCCTGGACCAACTTCATGTCCGCGCCACCGGCGAGCATCAGCGTCGCGGCGCCATGGCGCAGATCATGCAGCCGAATGGGCGGCAGCCCGGCACCGTAGGCCAGCCGGGCGAACGCGTCCGTCACGTGATCGGGATGCAGTGCTGAGCCGTCCTCCCGCGTGAACACCTTTCCCGACTCCTGCCACGCCTGACCCCACTCTGCCCTGGCCTCGTCCTGCCGACGGTGGTGGGCTTCGAGCACGGTGACGGTGCCGGAGTCGAGCGGGATCGTGTCTTCGCCGGCGTCGGACTGGGGGTCGCCGTCCTCGATCTCCCGGTAGGTGATCTTCACGCGGTTCTCCCGGACGGTCAGCGACGCCGCGGCCAAGTCGAGGTCCGGCCACGCCAGTCCGCAGGCCTCCCCGCGTCGCAGGCCCCGGAACCCCATCAGGTGCAACAGCGGGTAGAGAGGGTGGTCTGCGGCGTGGTCGAGGAAGGTACCGGTCTGTTCGGGCGTCCATACCATCACCCGCGAAGGGCGCGGCAGCGACATCCAAATCTTGAACGCGTTGACCGTACGGCCGCTGGCCCGCTCTGCCGCCAGTTCCCGCTCGTAGGCCGTCTGCCATGCGGTGACGCGTTCGCCGGTCCACACCAGCGCCTTGGGCCGCTTGCCTGTTGGGAGCTTGGTCAGCTTCGCCACGTTCACTGCGGTCAGGCCTTGCCGTACCGCGTCCTCCAGAGCCGAACGAAGCGTCGCGCGGATGCGCTGCATGGTCGCTGCCCCGACCGTCCGGCGGTGCGGCGGAAGCCCGGCGAGCTCGGCGCGAGCGGCACGGTGTGCGGTCCTGTCCCCGGAGCGCCATGCCTGTCGGGCAGTCTCAAGCAATCGCCGGCGTTCCCCTGCCGCCCACAAGATGCGCTCGTTGTCGGCGTCGATCGCGGCGAACATCTCATTCACGTGTGAAACGCGTAGCTGGTCCAGTTCGATGTGGCCCAGGTGGGGTTTGAGATAGTAGTCGATGTGCTCGCCATAGGATTTGCGGGTACTGCGGCGCAGGCCACCGTGGCCGGCCAGCCACTCGTCGAGGTATTTACCAACCGTGTACCGCACGCCCGGATCCAAGCCGCGCAATGCCCGGCACCGCGCATCCTCAAGAGCGTTCTCAGCGTCCTCTTGCGTGGTGAACCCGCCCCGGCGGATCCGACGACGCTTGCCACCCGGACCAGCGTCGAGCTCCAGGTAGAAGTACCAGGTGCCGTGCCGGGGATTCCATGTGCCGTCCTCGTGACGCAACTGCAGACAGCGGGAAGCAAGTTCCTTTCCGCCCGCGCCACGGCATTTACACCTCTTGTACGTCGACCCCTTCATCGAAACCCGAGGCTATATACCAGGTCGCGAGCCGTCCTAGCACCTTTGCATCTATGGGCAGGCTACGGCTCCACGTGATTGCTCCCCCGCCGGGCGCGAGGAGGTCTGCGCATTCCTGCCCAGAACGGCGAACTCTGGCCACCGGGCCCCGCCCATTATTTGCCGCCATTTCAGGAACGCATCAGTTCGCATTCGGGACTGACGTGCCTCCGGCAGACCGAGCCACGAGGGTGTCCGCCAAAGGCATCGCCACCCCAGCGGCTCCTGAGCCGGGGTGTGGGCGCCGTGGATTTCGGCCAGGTTGCTGAACTCGTTCACGATGCCCACGACGCTGCGATCGAACCGGCGCGAACGCCTTCCCAAGTTGATCACGGCCAATTCAGATGAGGTGTCCGTGACACCGGGGAAGCTCATGCCCTGGACTATGCGTCGAGGGGTCCAAGGCGAGGCGTGATGGCGACCCAGCAGACCAAGTGGACGTCGTCCGAGGTGATGGGCGGAAGGGGTTGTGGTGCGCGCTGGCGTACTAGGCCGAGGCGGTCGGCGAGGTCCACGACTTGGTCGACTCGATCCTGAGGGCTGCCCGGTTGGTTCATGGTGTCGCGGACGGCCCGGAGGATGCGGGGGCTGTAGGGGGCTTGGAGGCGTTCGACGAGTTCGTCTTGCTGGTCGCCTAGGTGCGCGCCGTGTTGATGCACGAGTTCCGCGGCGTCCCGCATGACCTTGGGGACCGGGCGTTGGAGATTGGCGGGGTCGGTGTTGTGCATCCAGGCGTCGACGATGTGGGCCTTGGCAACCGTCCAGGCGTTGATGGCGGTCTGGTAGACCGCGTCGGGAAGTTCGGCCGGGGTGTCGGGGCTGCCTGGGTCGGCTGCGGTCAGGCATGCCAAGGTGTCGTCGATGACGATGGGTGACCCGTCATCGTCGGGTTCGATGGTCAGGTCGGGGGTGAGCGGGACGTAGCGGAACCAGGGTTTGGGGTGGTCGCCGATGCGTGCGCAGAAGACCAGCCCAGGCTGAGCACTGGTGCGAACGAAACCGGAGCCGCTGCCCCAGGCCAGTTCGAGGACCTTTCGGCGGGTTAGGGGGTTGTTCAGGTTGGCGGCGAGCTGGCGTCGGTACTCCTCACCGGACAATGCGGAGGCACCGCCTTCTTCGAGGAGGGTGGCGTCTTCGCGGCGGAGCCGGTCGATCTCGGTTCGGGTCTCGGTGATGCTGACCTCGCGGCCGGTGTAGCCGGGAAGGACCTCGCCCACTCCAGTTGCCGCGGCGGCCTGTTTGAGTTTGCGTTGGAGTTTGTCCTGCAGGCCTAGCAGGCTCTCCAGGTGCCGGTCCGGGAAGAAGCAGCGCAGGTACACCTCGCGGTGGTGGGAGCCGATCCGGTCGATGCGTCCGTGCCGTTGGACCAGCCGCATCGGGTTCCAGGGCAGGTCGTAGTTGATGATGTGGCGGGCCTGCTGGAGGTTGACGCCCTCGGCGAGGACATCGGTGGCGATGATGAGGTCGTAGCGGTCCTGTTCGCCGTCGCCGCCGGCGGTGCGGGGGGCGAATCCGGCGATGACTTCGGCGCGTCCATGCCGGTCGGGACCTGAGGCGGTGGCGAGCCTGGAGCGGTAGCACGCCAACCGGGGGTCGGTCTCGATCGCGGTCTGGAGTTGGCCGTGGATGTGTTCGACCGTGTCGGAGTAGTAGGAGAACACAAGGATCTTGCGTTTGTCCCGCTCGTCGTCTTCGGTGATGGCCTCCTCGGCGGCCTGCTGGGCGATGGCGGCGAGTTCCTCAATCAGCGCGATGATCTTGGTGTCGGCGCTGGCGTGGTGTTGCTGGACCTGGTGGTGGAAGGATTTCAGCAGGTCATGGTCGGCTTGGATGGCTCGGCGTAGCGCGGTCACGTCGTAATCGGCGGCGTCTTGGACACCGGCAAGTGTTTCGTCTTGCAGAGATTCGAGGAAGGCGTCCATCTCGTCGCTGTCGGAGGCCGACCATTCCCGCAGCGCGTCGCCGGTCAACACCTTGCCTTGCTCCAGCGCGGACAGGAACTGTTCGTGGCTGGCGATCATCTTCTCCACGGTGCGCTGGAAGGCGTACGCCGAGGACTCGAAGCGTTTCAGCAGTGCTGAGCGCAGCAGGCCGGCGTTCTGCTGCTCGAACTGTTCCTCGGTGTCACTGTCGAGCCGGAACCTGGAAGGCACGTATCGGGCCAGGCTGAGGACCTCGCTGGGCGCGGTCAGGTTCACCGCCGATTCCGGGTCGTCGTCGGAGTGGGCGCCGAGTGCGGTGGCGAGCTGGTCGAACAGGCCCGGTAGCGCCTCCTCCAGGTCGTAGTCGACCCGACGGACGCGCGGCGTCGGGAAGCTGATCTGACGGGTGACACCATTGATGACGACGCGGTCGCCGGAGTAGTGGTGGCGGACGAATCGGCGGGTACGCCGCACCGCGACCCGGTCGATCACATCGAACAGGTGCTCGGGCGACAGTTCGTCCGGGTGCACGGCCATGGCCCGGTCGAAGTAGCCCTTCAACGACGGGATCCCCGAGTCGGCGAACGCGGCGTCGTTGGTCACGAAGTAGGAGATCAGGTTGTAAAGGTCGTACAGGCTGTTGTTGACCGGTGTGGCGGTCAACAACATCAACCTCTTGGGCACCGCTCCCTCGGTGAGGGCCCGCAGCGCTTCGGCCCGCCGTGTGGAGGCATTGCGCAGTGCGTGTGCTTCGTCGATGACGATCAGCGCGTAATCGTCCAGCGGCTGAAGTGACGAGCCCACCCGCCCAGTGTCCGCCACCCCCGAAACGAGCTCGTCATACGACACGACATCGGCTGGTAGGTTCTTCTCCCTCAAGAACGGCCGCCATGTCGAGTCCCGCAGCGTCGCCGGAGCGACCACCAGCGCCTTCTGCCGATTGATGATCACGGCCTCGTGGAGGATCTCACCGGCGATGTAGGTCTTGCCCAGGCCGACCTCATCGGCGACGATCACGCCGTTGAGGCGGTCCATGATCCGTTGCGCCCGCCAGACGCCATCGGTTTGGAACTCGGTCAACCCAAGCTGTGGGCCACCGCGTGCTGCCGATTCGGCCTCCGCTTCCGCGCCGTACAGCTCGTACAGCATCCGCAGGAACACATCCCACGGCCGGTGCGGGTTCCACCGCGCCTCATACAGCGCAGCCAGGTCGAACGGGGTCGCGGCCTGCCACGCCTCTTCGAACCATTCACGGACGGCGGCGACGGTGTCCGGCTGGTACTGGCCGAGGTTGAGTTCCCTGTTACGTGACAGGCCAGCGGAGGTGAAGTTGCTGGACCCTGAGATCACCCCCGGCATTGCGGTCTCCACGATGAACGCCTTGCCGTGCAGGAATCCCGCCTGATAGTGGCGCACTTGCACCCTGCCGGATCGCAGCCATCGCACCAGCCGGCGGGCCGACGAATCGGCGGTGCGGGTGAAACCCAGAAGGTCACGGTCCCGTTCCAGGGCTCGCGCATGCCCCTCGAGCGCCTGCCGTATCCGGTCCCGTGATGCCTGACGCCCCACTCCTTCGGCCAGTGGCCGTTCCCGTTGCTGTGATTCTTCTGGTTCGGCGCCTAGCAACAACCGCACCGATCCCGCCTGCTCCAACTCATCTGCGAGCAGCATGAAGCCGCCCGGGTTGAAGTAGGCCGACGCAATCGCGATCAGCGGTGGCTCGACCAGGTTCTGCCGCATCCCGGCAAGCAACACATTGATCGCATCAGCGACCGTCTGCCCTTGTTCGGGATGATTGGTGGCGAACGTCGACCTGAAGTCCCGCCAAGGGGTAGCGGTCATGCCGTCTCCGCCACCGAATGGGGCGCCCAACGGCCGTATTGGTGCAGGGCCGCCGCCCGCCGGTCGTGGTCGTCCCAGCCGCGGTGGAAGGTGGCGAAGATGTGTTCTAGGTCGGCTTGGCTCAGGCCGTACAGGTGGGCGACCACGGCGTCGAGTTCGGCGATGAGGCTGTCACGTTCGACCAGGTCAGCCACTGAGGCGACGGGAACCTCTGCTTCGGCGGCCCAGTCGGCGTATCTGTGGTCGACCGCCGCGAGCCTACCGGCGATGTGAACCACCCGCTGGCACAGCGCGGCGTCCGGGTCGAATTGCGGCATCGGTGCGGCCCGCATGAACTCGACGGTCACATGAGACTCCACCATTTGCCGGGCGAACCAATCGAAGGGAATGGCGGAGATGACGCCCAGGACGTAGGCCTGTTGCTTGGCCCCTCCATCCCGCCAGAAAAGGTAGAAGGCCTGGTGGGTGAGGATGGTCTGCGGTGGCACGAGAGCGGCCACGATGGTGCGGCTGTCGGTGGCCCGGGCCACATCCCGCCAGGCGATCCTGGGAGCCATGCACGGCAGCGTGTTCGGATCGGCCGCCCACGTCGTTGGCATCCGGTAGAAGGCTGACCGCCTCGTTCGGACCTGGTTGGTGCGACGGGCTTGAAGAACGTCGGTGATGTGTGCGGGGTCTGCCCACGCGTATACGGTTCCCGTTTCGGGATTCCATCGTTCGAAGGATTCGCCCTTATAGACCGGCCATCGGCCCGGGGCATGCTCGAACCGGAAGTGGTGCTTGTCGTCGGTGGCATTGAGTTCGCGAAGCCCCCGGACGTGCCAGGCCGGGCCCCGCCGGTCAAGCCGGGGGTGTCCCCGGATGGTGAGGAAGACTCGGAGGGCATCGGCGTTGGGCAGCAGGGGGACCGCTGCCGGTTCCGACCAGCCCAGTAAGGCGTCGACCGGCAGTTCGTCGGCGGGGTTCACCGTTCCGGCATGGAAGCTGGCAAGGTCGTGGAAGGGGCCGCGCAGCGGGAGTTGTCGTCCCGGTTCCGGTGAACGGTCTACGCGCAGGGCGACCAACCCGATGGTGTACTGCGGATGGACGTCATCGAACACCCACCGGCCCGTGTTGGTGAGCGTGGTGAGGTCGGTGACCGTTCCCTCGCGGAGGACGACTTGACGCCAATCGGCCATTCCGCTGGCTTCGAGTGCCTTGCGGGGAAGCACCACCCCGATACGGCCGCCGTCGCGGGTCAGGTGCCACATGCGCCACGCGAACGCCTTGTACAGGTCGGGCCTGCCGGCTGTCAGACCCGGGTACGGCCCTTTCGCCAGAGCTGTCTTGACGAGTTGTATCGCGTCCGTCTGCCGACGGTATTCCTGCGCGAGGTCGGGCCGCTCGCGGCGGATGCGTTCCATCTCCTGGTTGGCTCGGGCCTGGCTCAGGCTCCGCAAGCCAGGGAAGTGCGGCGCGTAGAACGAATGCTCTTCGACCTGAAGTTTTTCCCACGGCGGGTTGCCGAGGATCACATCGAATCCGGGCCGGTCCCTCAGGAAGACTTCGGGGAACCTCGCTGGCATGTGGGCGACCAGCATCTCTTCCATCCGGGTGCGGATGTCAGTGCTGTTGCCTTTTGTAATCGCCTGGTCAGGGGTGGCGATATTGGTGAGGAACCCGAGGCGCACCGCGATGGCTGCGTTGAACAGGGCGATGGCGTCCGTGGCTTCCGAGAGCGCCTCGTTGTAGGCGCGGGCGGCCGCGTGCACCTCTTGCTTGGTGGCTTCCGCTGTGCGGGCCACACGCATCAGTCGGCTTCGTGCCGTTTCCAGGGCATCACGGATGGGCTCGTCGAAGATGCTGATGGTGGCGCTGCCAGTGTCCGCGTCCAGGACATCCAGCACTTCGTCGATGGTGCCGATGCCCGTCAGGCTGTTGCCCCGAACCAGTCCGTGGTCCAACGAGGACATAGGCAGCCCGGGTACGAAGGTGTGGATCCACACTGCCAACCGAGCCAGTTCGACCGCCATCAGGTTCAGGTCCAGGCCGTAGATGCATCGGCGGGCGACCTGGCGACGTAGGAGCGTGGACCACTCGATCTCCACGTTGCCCGCTTGGTCGCCGAGAGCGTCGCGGGCGGCGTTGCCCAGGCGGGTCAACTCGTCATGGACTGCGGGGATGGGGTGCTCGGCCACGAAAGAGGTGAATCGGATGGCGATCCGGTCGATTGCGGCGACCAGGAAGTGTCCCGACCCCATGGACAGGTCCGCGACCCGGAAGTCAAAGAAGGCGTCGGCCGCTGCGGCTTCGTCACCGGCGTCCAAGAGGGCACGGACTCTGTCCAGGTGGTCGGCGAGCGCAGGCTCCAGCGCATGGTCCAGCAGGTGGTCCACGGCGAACGGCTTGGTGAAGTAGGAGCCGGTCGACTTGCGCAAGCCCGACTTGTTGTGTGGGTACACCTGTCCGGCGGAAACCTCGACGGTGTCACCGTCTCCAGCAGGCAGGTACTTGCCCTTGGCGTCGATCGTGAGCGCTGTCGGGGCCAGTGACAGCGATGACTCCAGAAGCCCCTCGTAGATGGTGCCGAACTCCCGCACGGACAGCGACCGGAAGTCCACCGGCCCTTGCGTGCCGTCCTCACCGCTGTCCACCAGCAGCGCCCGCAGCGCGGGCCCGAATTCCGCATCCGTCAGTCGGAGGCCGGTCAGTGCGGCACCGGACGGATTGCGTTGCGGATCATGGGAGAACAGACCACCGTTGTAGGCGGGAACGTCCCATCCGCGGTTGCCTTCATCGACTGCACGCCACACAGTGAGGATGTCGTCCCATAACGATGTTGCGGCTGGATCGAACCGCGGGTCGGGTTCGGCTGCGAACTCCTGGGCCAGCGTCTTGACCGCGTGGCGGCTATAGCGGGGGTTGCGCCCGTAAGGCAGCAGGTCGCGGTCCTCGGCGTAGGCAAGGAACAGCAGCCGGAAAAGGATGAGCAAGGTGCGGTGGTAGGCCTCCTCCAACTCGTCCTCGGAGGTGGCGCCCATCCGGCCGGCGATCGCGACCGCCAAGCCCGGAACGACGTCGCGGTAAATCCGTTCCCGCAGGCGGGTCCCCAGGTCGGCGGCGAAGTTCGCCGACGCTGACAGGATCTGGTCGATGGTGCCACCGGGCTGTAGCGCTGCCGGGGAGAAGAACAACTGCAGGTACCCGGCGTCCTCCGGCGATAGAAGCGCCAGATCCAGCTCGGCATAAGTCTCGCTCGGGCTCTTCCGGCCAACCCCGATATCGGGCTCGGCCGGGTGAATGCGGATCTGGCTACCCCGCAACACGATCACCCACCGGATGTTCTCGCGTTCGGCCAGCCATCTAGCGTGCGCGACGGGCGACTGCAAGCCGAAGCGGGCGCCCGGCCGATCAAACAACTCGCTCTCGTCCAGCAGAACAGCTATCGCCCGCGATGTCCCCTCGTCCGTGAGCAGGAGCGCGTCCGAGCCGCGCGACACACTGGAATGGCCGAGCGCCCGGATCAACTCCAATCCGGTCATTCCAAGAAGCGGCGTGGCCGCCTGGCATGCCTGCGGCCAGTCAGCTCGCTGCGGTACTCCTTGGCGCAGTTCGTGGGTGGCGAACAGTCCTCGGTTCACTAACCCAGGTGTGAGCTGGTCCTTGATGCCGGCCAACAGCCGTTCCAACGTTCGTGCTGCAGCATGCCGGTTCGGTTCGGCAAGGGCTACGGCACAGATCTGCTCAACACGGTCGGCGTCCAGTCGTGGGATGACCGCAGGGTCTCCGGTGACGCCACATACAGTCGCTTCAATCCCGTTGAGAGCCGGATACAAGACGGCTAGCAGCACCGGCGAGGGCCGGTTGCCGTGACGCAGTCTCCACAACCGCCGAACATCGCCCGCCCTTGGCGGCCCGCTGGAGTACGCGACCGCGATCTCCAGTGCCGAGTCGCCGTGGCCGAGCAGAACCTTCTCGGCGGTCAGCGCGACCGGACCACTGTGTGGTTTGAGCCAGGACAACGAGCCGGCGTCAACATCCTCCAAGAACCGTTCAGCGCGCCCTGCCGCGTCCGCCACGCCCACTCCCCTTGCTCGCGCTGCCAGGTGCGCCGCATCATGTACCACTCGAAAGCAAAAAAGAAGACGTAACCCACATAAGGACAACAGGTGGACAAAACACCGCCCATAATCTAGTGGTACATTTCGGTCCTTCCAAGACATCAAAAGGGGACGGGAGCGGGCGTAGTGGCCTGGCCGATGTCGGTCATTATGTCGCTCTCTTGGTTTGGAATGTCGGTTGCGAATTCGCGCTGGGTACATCCGGGCTGACGGGTGATGGCGGCACAGCTGGCGGAGGTCTAATGGCCAAGCGTGGTGGGATGTGGGCAGATCTACAGCGCGAGCGTGCGCGTCGGCAACGGCTCCAGCAGCGACTGGAGCGATCCCACCGGCAGGCAGCCGATCGGGCCCGCCGCGAACGAGACAAGGCCCGCCGCGAAGCCGAGCGGAGGGCCGCAGCCAACGATCGTGAGCGTAAGAGGCTCTACATCGAACAGCGGCAGGCCGAGGCCGAGGAGATGGGCGTCGATCTCGACGCCCGCGTCCACGAGCTCGAGAACCTGTTGGCCCTGGGCCTCAACGATCAGCCTCCGCCAACCTTCGTCTCCTTCAAACGAGACATCGAGCCCCCTCCGTTTGATCCACAGGGTTTGGACCAGCCCATCCCCGAGCCGAGCTTCGCTGACGTGGCGCCTCTACCGCCAGGAGCCTTGGGACGACTGCTCGGCAAGGGGGCGCGATACGAACGCGAGCTTGAGGCCGCACACCAGCAACATGAACGACGCCGCTCGCAGCATGCCCAGGCGGAAGCCGACCGGCGGAGGCGACTCGCGGACCTGCGGGCCGCACACGAAGGCCGCGTCAGGGAGGCCGCCGAGCAGGTCCGACGACACAACGCCGAAGTCGAGCAGTTCGAGCGCGATTTCTATGCCGGCGACCCAGAGGCCGTGGCCCAATACTTCACTCTGGTCCTGGATGCGGTCACCTACCCTGAGGGATTTCCTCACCGGTCGCGCATCCTCTACCGGCCAGAGCCCAAGGAACTGGTCATCGACTACGAGCTTCCTGCCCAGAGCGTAATTCCCGTCGAACGGTCCTACAAGTACACCCAGAAGCGGGATGCCATCGATCCAATCGGTCGACCAGCCAGGGAGATCAAGGAACGATACGCCTCGGTCATCGCCCAGGTGGCCTTGCGCACGCTGCACCACGTCTTCGCCGTCAACGTCTCCGACATCGTTGCGGCTGCCACCTTCGGTGGCTACGTCCAAGCCAAGGACAAGGCCACCGGCCAACCGATCAGGCCCTATTTGATCAGCGTCAGCGCGACCAGGGAAGCCTTCGATGAGCTGGTCCTGGGCGATCTGGATCCCGTCGCCTGTGTCAAGCAGAAACTTGGGGCGCTCGTCTCCCCGCACCCGTACGACCTGGAGGCTGTCAAGCCCATGGTCGATTTCGAGAACCTGCTCAAGCAATTCGCATTCGTTGAGGGCATGGACGCGGCCGCCGGGCTGGACAGCCGTCCAGACCTGATCGACATGACCCCGGTCGAGTTCGAGCACCTGGTGCGGCAGCTCTTCGAGGCCATGGGCATGAAGTCATGGGTCACCCAGGCGTCCAAGGACGACGGCGTTGATGGCGTTGCCACAAACGAGGACCCCATCTTCGGCGGACTGTGCATCATCCAAGCCAAGCGTTACCGTAAGGCCGTCGGCGTCGACGCCATCCGCGAACTCGCGGGGACGATGGAGGACAAGCACGCCACCAAGGGCATCATGGTGGCCACCTCGTGGGTCACCAAGGGCGGGCACGAGCACGCCCACCGGCACGGCCGAATGCAGATCATCGAACACGAAGAATTGAAATACCTCCTCAAGGAACACCTCGGGCTCGACGTGCTCATCAGCCTACCCAAGCCACCTCCGAGGGGTCGCAAGTGAAAGGTGAAGACCTCCGCATTTCCAAATTTCCAAGCGACGTCAAAGGCTGAGCCGCCCGGAAATTTCCCGCCAGTGAGGCTGTTCCTGACCGTGGAGACAGCCACCTTGATAATGAGCACCATCAGTTCGCGACCACCCATGTCGGCTCGTTGTCGGCTCGGCGGTTCCGAAACGGATCGGCACACGGCGGCATTGCATGGCATGATAATTGGGCTCGATGCGTACGCTTTTAATCCGTAGGTTGTGGGTTCGAGTCCCACGCGACTCATCACGCCTGACCAGCACAAACGTCGTCTCGGGCGGTCTTGGCCGCTCCGACCTGGGGCCACACTGAGGCCGTCCTGAGTCCCAGGCGTTCCGGGCACACCGGACAGCCGCCCGACCTCCCCCCCGGGCGACGGCTCACCTCCCCGCCGGGCATGACTGATCACCGCATCGACCCTGGGTTGGGCGACACGCAAGGTTTATTCAATTGACCCTTCAAAGGTCGTCGACAAGGGACGAGGGAGCCAAGAGGTTCTAGAAGTGCGCAGTCACGCCCTGACGCCGGTGTTCAGCGTCGCTGCGGGCGACCTATCTGGCGTGCGGGATGGGCCGACGAAGCTCCGGCTCGCGATGCCTTCTTCCCGCCGCGGCGAAGCTTCTTACGACTGGGTGCTCGGCGGCGGGTCCGATTGGTGCCCGGCATCACACCTCGCGCTTTCAATACGTGGGCGGCGGTCTTCTCCGCAGCACAGTGCGCGACCTCGGGCAGGACGGAGGTGTAGGTGTCGGCGGTCAGCACGATACTGGAATGGCCGAGCATGTCCTGTACCACCTTCAGCTCCACTCCCGCCGCCAGGGCGAGCGTGGCCGCACAATGGCGCAGGTCGTGCAGCCGGATCGGCGGCAACCCGTGCTCGGCGATCAGCATGCGGAAGAAACAGCTGAGCCGGTCCGGCGCCAGGGGATCATCACTGGGGCGGGTGAAGACGTAACCGCTGTCCCGATAGCCCTCCCCCGCTTGCTCACGTTCGCTCCGCTGGAGACTGCGGTGAGCACGCAGGGCCGAGACCGTCGTGCGGTCCAAGGCGATGACGCGGGCACTCGAGGCGGTCTTGGGCGGGCACGCCATCAGATGCCCTTGATGCTGCTGGATCTGCTGCGAGATCACCGCAACGCCTTCCTCCAGGTCGACGTCGCACCAGCGCAGCCCTGCTGCTTCCCCACGCCGCAACCCGCGCAGCGCGATGAGATGGTAGGCGGCGTAGAGGCGGTGGTTGCGGGTGGCGTCGAGGAACTCAGCGGTCTGCGCGACCGTCCACACCGCGACCGGCGGGCGTTCTCCGGTCCGCTGCCAATGCTTCACGCGCTCCGTGGTCCACACGACCGCACGCGGACGCCGGGCCGTTGGCAACTCCATCCGCGCGGCTGGATTGTCGGAGATCAGGCCCTGGCGGAGCGCGGCGTTGAGCGCGGTACGCAGCGTCGCCCGGATCCGGTTCAGGGTAGCCGCCGTCAACGACCTTCCTTGCCTCTCGTGTTCGCGGGCGATCCGCGCGAACATCGCCTGCAAGTACGAGACCGACAACTCGGCCAGCACCACCGTGCCCAGGTACGAAGCGAGGTAGAGATGGACGTGGCTCGCGTACCCGCTGACGGTGGTTGCTGCGCCTGTTCGAGTGGCCAACCAGTGGGTCAACCACTCCCCCACCGTAACCAGCCCATGGCCCGAATCTGACGGCGTCCGGAGCTGGGCCAGGCCCTCCTCAGCCGTCTTGCGGATCGTGAAGCCGCCGCGGCGGACCCGCCGGCGACGGCCATCAGGGCCGACCGGCAGCTCGAGCCGCAGGTACCAGCTCCCGTGCCGCTTACCGGCCGCCATTGCCGGGCAACGGTCGCCCCACGCCTTCTCCGTCCGAGGATCCACGCACCCGCACCGTCGGTAGATCCTGCCAGCACTCTTGGTAATCGCCATGCACGGTTCGTACACCAGGCAGAGCTAGATCGTTGCGAGCTTTCGTCCCCGTCCTCAACAGAACAGACGTACCAGAACGAGTGATCGGATGCTGTTCCCCTTGCCGGCAACGACAACGCCGACTTGAAGGGCTTCACGGATTCCGATCAGGCGGCTGACCACTGTGATGCGCCATGCTGCTTACGTCGCCCGTTGCCGGGGTCAGCACGAGCTACGCTCATCCTCACGAGGGGCATCGCAGGAGCCCGCATACCGGAGGCGCCACACAGTCGAGCATGCACACGGTTTCAGAACGGCGG
The DNA here is from genome assembly GCF_040639875.1 of Actinomadura sp. NPDC023710. NCBI lineage: Bacteria > Bacillati > Actinomycetota > Actinomycetes > Streptosporangiales > Thermomonosporaceae > Actinomadura > Actinomadura sp. NPDC023710. Next base: position 5,683 of record NZ_JBFAGB010000069.1, on the reverse strand, counting down.
TACGTCAGTGGGCCTGTCAACCCGAAGGTGCTCGGTCCGGAAGGGCCTGGGCCGTTGGAGAATCACCACGGCGTCCTTGACGCGGCAGAGGTCGATGAGGTGCCAGGCCAGAATGCTGCTGTCAACAGGCTCTTGCTGTTCGAGGAGAGCGACGGCCTCCTCGGTGCGTCCAGCGTCAACCAGCAGATTGGCGACGGCCCAGGCCGTGTACCAGGCGCCGCCGTCGGGGTGCGCCATCGCCAGCCCGATCGCCTCCCGCGGCGACCGCCGCGCCCGGGATCTGCCCCGCGACTGATCAAGCCCGGCGCCTTAAGCCCGCCAGAAACTACGGCCCCCACCTGCACGGACGTAGTTTCCGGCAAGCGCAGTGTTGCGGTGCGAGACCACAACGTCCCACTGCTTCTGGGGACGGTAGTAGCCAGGCAACTCTAAGCGATGCCCCTTAGCAACTCTGATATCGGCTGGCGTATATCCTGCTTCCAGGAAGAACATGGCCAGCAAGGCAGCGATTCCGACGAAGTGCTTGCCACCTCGAACCGATCCGGCAGTCCCCGCTCCGACGGCATCTTTGATAGCGGAGAGGTTTTCCTGGGTCTGCTTGCCCGTCCAGTAGGAGGCGATGGCGTCTTCAAAGTCCTGGCGAGTGACGGGCAAGGCTGCTCTCCTCAGTCGGGCAGCTCCGTGAGTCCGTACGCACGCAAGGCAGCCGCAGTGGCGGCCTGAGGATCGCGATTATCGAAGGCCTCACGGAGGGTGGCGCAGATATCTTCGTCCAGCTCTGAAGGGTCGGGTACTCGGATCTTGCGGAGGTACTGTGCTTGGAACCGGAGGGTTCCGCCGCGCATCTTGACTGCGTAGGCCTCAACGAATGCCTCGGCGACTTTGGACAAGAGCAAGCCGCCGAGGACCCTGAGGTCCCACGAGTCAGAGATCACAAAGTATAGATTATGATGTGGATAATGTCCGCCTTGGTCGAGCACGGGATGAATCGTTAGCTTCATGTCCGGCAGGAGCAGCTTAGGGCTGCCAGTGAGCTTGTGGTCGACCTTGTCGATGGTCTTGTACCAGCGGCTTGGCTGCTTCGTCGCAATGTGCCGCTTACGCAGCGTTGCTCCATGGCGTGCGAGATACGCGCGCAAGCGGGGGTAATCGTCAAGTTCGACCAGGCGACCCTGTTCGTTCCATGGGTTGACCAGGTAGGCGCCATGCCATGCGAATGTTCCGCTCTTGGTGTCGCGGACCATCGCCATCGGCAGCAAGCGATCGCGTTCAACTAGCTCGGGGTTGTCAGTTACGAAGACCTTGTCCGCCCCGGTTGCGACCCCGATACCCACTCGAGTGCCGGTCGTCTCGTCCTGCAGTGGTCGGAAGCGGTCGCTGAGGTCTTCCAGCATCGCCAGCCGGGCCGGTGATGCCGCTGGCCAAGAGTCTTCACCCGGAAACCAGTGCGGCAGTCGGGCTGCGTGGAAGGATGGGGCATCCAGCCGCGGAGTGTCCCCCTTCTTGGACCAGGCCAGCAGGTCCCGCGCTTCGGCAGACCCGAAGCTGCGCTTGGTGTCAGCGGCTATCGCCTCCCCCTGGGGGCGATTGCTGATGATCGTGACAGCGGGGTAGGCGGAAACCTGAGCCTCAAACGCGTCGACATCATGCATGATCAGCGATAGATCCATGCTGAATCGGCGGCTCACCATCTGACGCAGGCCACGACCGTACTGGTTGCGCATCCAGCGGTCCGCGCAGATGAACCCGAGCTTGCCATCGGGCTTCAGGCTGCGCAGGCCGACCTCGTAGAAGCCGATGTAGATGTCAGCGCGACCACCCATTGTGGGGCAGGCCTCTCGGTAGGCGGCCATGCGGAGTTCTGGCACGTCTTCCAAGCGGATGTAGGGAGGGTTGCCGACCACGAAATCGGCCCGGGCTCCTGTCGTGCTCTCCAGAATGTAGTCACTGGTCTTCACCCAGCCGGGCACGACCTTGTCTACCTCGGCCTTGCCCCAGCCCTCGTGGGCGAGGCGCTCGGCGACCAGAGCGCGAGTGTGCTGAACATTCCGCGGAAATAGATCGAAGGCCGCGATGGCTGAGGCTGCCTCGGACAGCGCGCGCCCGCGCTTCCTGCATGAAGCACTCAGCCGTTCCACGATCGGCTCTAGGAAAGCTCCTTCGCCGCAGGCGGGCTCCACGATGCTCAGTGCTGCGAGATCTCTGTCGGGGGTATAGCCGACCAGGTCCAGGATGAGCTCGACGACCCAGCGGCGGGTGAAGACCTCTCCGGTCTCAACGGCTTCTGCTGGCACCTGCGGTAGCGAGGCGGTATAGGTTCCGAAGAGGGTCTCAGCAGTCACCGGCCCAAGGTACCGGTTGCAGCGACCCCACCCAGGTCATTCAGGTGGCGAGCCGCTGGAACGCCTCCTGCCTGGCCTTGGCTGCAGCACATCAGGGCCACGGCACTGGGTGGGTGTCGCTACCACCCACTGCGCGACCGATCGGCTCGCACTGCCAGGCCCTGTCGTTGCACTGGGTGAAGAGGGGGCTGATGGCCTCAATGGTGCCGATCCCGATCCCGAACCGGCCCGTGGCGGACGGATCGGCCTTCTTCGTGCTCGCGGACGGCAGCGCGATCACCAGGATGTCGCGCAGGCGGACAGGGTCGCCGTCGTGGGAGTACCAGAGCTCCCCGTCGCCGATCATGACGCGGACCTCCGAGGCAGCGACATCGTCGGCGTTCTGAACGGCCTCCGACAGGAACTGCAGCCGATCGCCGGAGATCAGCTCGCCATTGCTCCGCTGGGTCTCCAACGACTCAAGGACCACCTCTGGGGCGCTGTCGCGCAACCGTTTGCCCAGCAGGTTCACCGCGATGCGCGCGTCCGCCTGCGTGAGGGGTTCCTCGTACAGATCGTCGCCATGGTCGAGCCTGGACCCCATTACGAAGTCGACGGCCCGCGCCATCCTTCCGGCTGGGTCCGGCGTCACGGTGGTCCCCAGGGAGGTCGTCATCGCCCCAAAATCTCAGATCGGCGCGCCCGGGAAGACCGCTTCGGGCAGATCGCGGCCGCTGCGCGATCCGCAACGCTTCACAAGGTCAGGCGACAGCTCGGCAAGCAGGTCCACACCTCGGTCACCTCCCGGTGCGCGTTCGCCACCCCGACACCGAACACCGCCGCCAAGCCGGCGAAGGTCTCGTTGCGGCGCAGATGCACCAGCAGCAGCGCTTGACAGCCGGGGGGCAGCCGCCGCCAATGTGACTCGACCTGGAGTCGATGCCCGCGGGTGAGGTCGGCCACGAACGTGCCGGCCGAACGGGAGAGACGTTACGGCTGCCGGAGCCGGCGGCAGGTCGCCGTTGGAGAGCCGCCGGTCGTCGGCGCCGTTTGGTGCCGGACACCTTCCACACGGTCCACAGCACATGCATGGCGGTCTTTCTCAGCGGCGGTCAGCACGATGCTGGAATGCCCGAGCATCTCCTGCACCACCTTCGACTTCACACCGGCGGCCAGCGCCAGCGTGGCCGCGCCGGGCTGGACGTCAGCCCCTGAGGACGACGATCAGCAGCGCGCCGACCGCGCACGCCGCCCCGACCGCGGTCGCGATCTTCGGGTCCCGGTAGGCCGCCACAGCGACCACTATCAGGATGAACACCATCAGCACTGCATCTGTGCTGATGGACACATGTTCTGGCTGCTGCGTGCTCACCACTTCGGGACGTACGCTCGACATTGAGCTCGACCTCCATGCAGAGACTCGGGTTCGGACCAGACGGCTCCCTGCTCCAACAGGGGGCCGTCGCCGTTTCCGGCAGGGCCCGCTGAGCCATCGCTGCTAAGCGTCACACACTCATCCCACGAGCGACGCGTCATGCGTCGTACATCACACGGACACGCGAGGCCCCATATCTGTACCGGTGACGTACGAAGGGTTGGCAGAGCGTAGCCGCAGGTCAGAAGCCTTTCGATAACAACATTGTTGCCTCTAGCTTGTCTGCAAGATTCAGGGTGAGCCATGGCTGGCGGCCACCCCATCGACCCCCTCCGGGGCTCCCGCTGAGGTGAGAAGGTCGCGACAGAGTTGGCGAGCAGTGTCCACGTGCTCGGGCTGCAGGTCGCATGCACGGACGACATCACCGAGCGTGGCCAGGTCCCTACCGTATGCCTGCGCCGAGGAGATCAGGCGTTCGACCGCAGGACCGAGGAACGCTCTAGACCCGCATGGTCCAGGAATCGCGACGTGGACGCCGCGACCAACGCAGCCGCGAAGGTCTACGGAATCGACCCCGTGATGTACGAGCTGACCGGTAGTGTGGTCGACCGTGGTGAGTGAGAGACAGGTACTGCCTCTGCTAGTCAACTGGTGGACCGCGAAGAGCGAGTCCGTTGCGAAACTTGCTGCTCAGGGCAAGGCGGGAACCGGGGCGCAGGCTCGCGATGCGAAGCACATGCAGTCTCTCGCGGCATTTGTGCGACAGATGTTCGTAGACGCTGGCCTCGGCGAGGACGAGGTCACGACGGACACCGTAATTCCGGGCTACTTCCGCCGGTCGAAGAATTGGGACGTGGTGGCGAGACACAAGGGCCACTTGGTGGGCGTCGTGGAACTCAAGTCACAGGAAAAGAGCCCGAGCAACAACGCGAACAACCGCATTGAAGAGGCCATCGGGAGCGCCTTTGATGCGAGGACCGTGCAGGACATCAGCGAGGCCTTCGGAAAGCTCGGAGTCTGGGCCGCGTGGTGCATGACGTTCAACCGCGACTGCGAACCCACCCGGCGCAACGGCGTCACCTCGAAGCACTTTCCGCTCGACCCGGCGTTCGTTCCCTTCACCTATGCAGGTCAGTACGGCACGGCCATCGAGCGGTTCATCGCACAGAACGTCTATCAGGCCGGCTGGATGGTCAGGACATGGGTGAATGACGACAGCACCGTCGGCTACGACGAGCCGATCCCGACTGCCACGGCCGAGACACTGACGACGCAGATCGAAATGCGTGTGAAGTTCGCACTCCAGGCGCTCCGCAACGAGTAGGGGGATGCGGGACGAATCCCTGATGAGCAAAGCCGAGTCCGAGAACCAGATACTCCTGTCGGTGCCGAATATTCGGCCACCTATGCGTGTCGGTGCCGGAAACTCAGCCTTAGCCGTTGAGTTGGGGTTTGACGGTTCGCCGGACACGATCACGACATACCATTCACCCTCAGAGTCGTGGCTCTACGGTTCCTGTATCTGGCCCTCATCCGGCTCGCCGGCTGGCTCGTTCTGCTTGGCCGGTCGGACCGGTCGAAGGACATCGAGATCCTCGTGCTGCGTCACCAACTGGCGGTGCTGCAGCGGCAGATCTCCCGGCCACACCTCTCCTGGGCGGTGCGGGTGCCGAAAATGCCATCCACGCAGGTGAGAGCACATGCGGCCGGTGATCAAGCAGCGGGTGCAGTCCCTACCGGTTGTTCAGCTCCAAACGGCAGCGTTAGTGGTGCTTGCCCCGGCATGATGGCTGGCTGTGCTGTTGCGATTGGCGTTGCACTTGCCGAAAATTACGTCCGCGCAGGTCAAGCTGCATGTTCGTACTCGTTGAGGATTCCGCCCAGCCGTTGCGTTCTTCGGATGTTCAGGTGGGTGATCTGGTTCGGTTCGGTGATCGGTGGAGGCAGCGGCTTCAAGGGGCGGGCGTTAGCGATGCCCTGGTGAGGC
>NZ_JBFAGB010000068.1:0-29813 GCF_040639875.1 Actinomadura sp. NPDC023710 | reverse complement strand
CGGTTGCCGACGGTGCGGGGTCTGGTGGTGGGCCGGTCCTTGTTGTATCCGCCGGACGGTGACGTCGCCGGGGCCGTCGACGCCGCAGTGGAGCTCCTCTGAGGTCGCGCTCCGCACGCCCCCCGGCACTCCGGGCGGGCGCGGACCAACGTTGTCCTGGGGTTTCTCCTTCCGGCCAGTGATCGTTCATCCGCGGTTCAGGGACGGCGACCAGGCTCCCGCGTGATCCCCTTACGTGAAGGAGTGCCCATGTCCGTGACCCGTCGCGGAGTCGTCAAGGGCGGCGCGGCCGGCGCGCTGTCCATCGCCCTCGCCGGAAGCCTGGACGGAATCTTCCAGACGTCCGCCGGCGCCGAGACAGGGGAGGCCTACGGCTACGGCCCGCTGATCCCCGACCCCAAGGGCGTCCTGGACCTGCCCAAGGGCTTCTCCTACAAGACGCTGTCGGTCGAAGGCGAGCCCGTCTCCGAGGGCGTCGTCGTCCCCGGGCACCACGACGGGATGGCCACGTTCCCCGGCAGCCGCCACGGTCGCACCCGGCTGGTGCGCAACCACGAGCAGAGCAACAACGGCACCCGCGCCGTGGGCCGTCCCGAGTGGACCTACGACCCGGCGGCCAACGGCGGGACCACCACGCTGGAGGTGGACGGCCAGGGCGACCTGCTGTCGCAGTACGTCAGCCTGGCCGGGACGTCCACCAACTGCGCGGGCGGGCGGACCCCGTGGGGGACGTGGCTGACCTGCGAGGAGACCGAAGGGTTCGCGGGCGAGACCAAGAGCCACGGCTGGGTGTTCGAGGTCGACCCGAACGGCCGCAGGACCGAGCCCGTCCCCCTCGCCGGGCTCGGCCGGTTCGCGCACGAGGCCGTCGCCGTCGACCCGCACACGCTCACCGCGTACCTGACCGAGGACGCCGCCAAGCCGTTCGGGCTCTTCTACCGGTTCCGGCCCCGCGCCCACCGCGGCGGCTACCACGCCTACATGTCGGGCGGGAAGCTGGAGGCGCTGAACGTCCGCGGCGTCCCGGACCTGTCGGCCGGCCAGGAGCCCGGCACGCGGCTGCGCGCCGGCTGGGTGGAGGTGCCCGACCCGTCGGCGAAGCAGACGTCGGTCCGCAAGCAGTTCGACACGATCACGCGGAGCCAGAAGCTCGAAGGCGCCTGGTGGGGCCACGGCAAGGCCTACTTCGTGTGCAGCTTCTCCAAGAAGGCCGACGGCGGCGCCGCCGACCACGCCGGGCAGGTCTGGACCTACGACCCGCACCGGGGCGAGATCGAGCTGCAGCTCGTCTTCAAGCCGGGCGGGCGCTTCGACGGCCCCGACAACATCACCGTCTCCCCGTACGGCGGCGGCGTGATCCTGGCCGAGGACGGCGACGGCGAGCAGTACCTCATCGGCACCACCCGCCGGAACGAGCCGTTCGCGATGGCCCGCAACGCCCTCAACGGCAGCGAGTTCACCGGCGTGACGTTCTCCCCGGACGGGCGGATCCTGTTCGCCAACCGCCAGTCCGACCCGGGCGCCACGTTCGCGATCACCGGCCCCTGGCACCGGCTGCGCGGCTGACGCCCGGGCGCCGTCTCCAGAGTGACCAGCACGGCGTCCCCGGACGCGACGAGCCGCTCCACCCGGCTCGCCGGGGGTGCCGTGCACGCGTCCGCGACCCCGCCGGGAACCGGCGCGCGGTGGAAGGACCCGCGCTCGTGCACCCCCATGCCGCCAAGCGTGGCACGATCGGGGACGGAGGATCGTCTTCCCGATGGGGTGCCGTCAGATCGGAGCGTGCTCGTGGTCGTGGTTCTCGTCCTGGCCGGCGTTGCCGTGCTGGGCGCCGTCGTCGTCCTCGCCATGGGCCGGGGCGGCGAGCTGGCCGAGGCCCATCCCGACTATCCGCCGGTCGGCGTGGACGCCGAGGGGCGGCCCGTCCTCGGCTGGGACGGCGCCCACCTCCGGTTCCCCCGGACTCTGTGGGGGTACCAGCCGCACGTGACGGACGACGCGTTCCACCGCCTCACCGAGGCCCTGCACGAGCGCGACGCCCGCGTGGCGGACCTGGAACGCCGGCTCCACGACGTCCGCGAGCGCGCCGGCGACGCCGAACCGGCCACCCCGGTCGGGGCGCTGCACGGCATCGAGGAGCCCGGCGCCCGGGTGCCGCTCCGCAAGGAGTCCTTCGAGCCGGACGGGGAGGAGAGCCGGTGAGCGCGGTCGCGGTCCACGCGGAAGCGGTCTCGGCGGCCCCGCCCGAGCGGCTCTTCGACGTCCTCACCGACTGGCCGCGGCACGCCGAGTGGATGCCGTTCACCCGTGCGGAAGGCGGCGACAAGGCCGGCGACGAGCTGCGGGCGTGGACGGGCGTCGGCCCGGTCGGCTTCCTCGACACCATGGTGATCACCGACTGGCGCGCCGGCCGCCGCGTCGCGGTCCGGCACACTGGCCGCGTGGTGCGCGGCGAGGCGTTCTTCAAGGTCGTCCCGGAGGGCTCCGGCAGCCGCATCGTCTGGGCGGAGCGCGTCGACCTGCCGCTGGGCCCCCTCGGGCGCGCCGCCTGGCTGGTCGCGGGGCCGGTGGTGAGGGCGTTCATGACGGTCGGGCTGCGCCGCCTCGCCGTTCTGTCGCAGCCATGAGGTAGAACGGGCGGGTGAGCACCGCGATTCTGGGCGAGGACGGGCTGGCGCGCTGCCCGTGGGGGCTGTCGACGCCCGACTACATCGCCTACCACGATGACGAATGGGGCCGTCCGGTCCGCGACGACCAGGGGCTTTACGAGCGGCTGTGCCTGGAGGCGTTCCAGTCCGGCCTGTCGTGGCTGACGATCCTGCGCAAGCGCGAGGGCTTCCGCGCCGCGTTCGGCGGCTTCGACCCCGAGAAGGTCGCCGCGTTCGGCCCGGACGACGTCGAGCGCCTGATGGCCGACGCCGCCATCGTCCGCAACCGCGCCAAGATCGAGGCCACGATCGCCAACGCCCGCGCGGCCCTCGACCTGCCCGGCGGCCTCGCCGCCACCGCCTGGCGCTACGCCGACCCCCACTCCCCGTCCTATGCCGACACGTCCGACGTCCCCGCCTACACCGACGCCTCGAAGGCCCTGGCCAAGGAGCTGAAGAAGCACGGTTTCCGCTTCGTCGGCCCCACCACCGCCTATGCCCTCATGCAGGCCTGCGGCCTGGTAGACGACCACCTCACCACCTGCCACCGCCATGGCGCGGCGCTCATTGCGTCGCCTCTGTCGTCGGGCCCGGAGGCCCTCCGACCGAGGTGACGCGGCGCTCATTGCGTCGCCTCTGTCGTCGGGCCCGGAGGCCCTCCGACCGAGGTGACGCGGCGATCGCTGGCATCGCTCCGGCTCGCCTGGCGGCTCACTGCGCGATCAGTTTCTCGCAGGCTCGAAACTGGCTTCGCACGCGATCGCACACCCTGAGGTCGTTGCCGGCTGAGGCGACGGCCTGTGCCGTGGCCTAGGCGTACGCGTGCGGTGATCAGGGCCGAATCAGGGGCAGCGTCGCCTTTGGCTTCGGGCTCCCTGGGCCCTCAGCCAGAGGAGACGCAATGGACACAGCGCGTCTGGCGGGGAGGGCTGAAACTGCGAGGGTGACGGCGGCGGCGCCGGTGATGACCGTGGCGAACAGCCACCAGGGGGCGTTCGGGACCAGGAACGAGCTGCCCGTGGCGATGTGCAGCAGGGTCACCGTGCCGAGTGCCGTGCCGAGGCCGAGGAGGCTTCCGAGCAGGACGACCGTCGCCGCCTCCCAGCGGACGATCGAGCGGATCTGCGCCGCCGTCGCGCCGACGGCGCCGAGCAGGCCGAACTCGCGGGTCCGCTCGCCGACGCTCATCGACACGGTGGTCGCCATGCCGAACAGGGCGAGGACGAGCGCCATGAGGATGAACCCGTAGATGACGCTCATCCCCTTGGTCATCGCGTCGGACGCCGCCTTCACGTAGCCGGCGCCGTCGACCACCCTGAGGCCCGGCGCGTCCGCGAACGCGCGGGACAGGGCCCGCTCGGTGCCCCCGCGGACGAGCACCACCTGCGCCGCCGCGGTCGGGTCGAGCCGGTCCATCGTCGCGTCCGAGACGAGCGCCTGGTCGGCGAACAGGTGGGACGGGTCGTGGTAGGCGGCGGCGACGGTGAGCGCGACCCTGCCGCGGGCGCCGCGCACCACGATCCGCTGCCCCTTCTTGATCTTCTGGCCCTTCATGACCGTGGACGTGAGGGCGACCTGGCCGTCGCCGAGGTGCGGGAGGTGCCCGCCGAGCTTCAGCACCGACGGCATCGCCCTCTGGTCGGCGCCCGTGACGGTGAGGTAGACCGGCTCCGGGTCCTCCTCGGGCGACGGCCGCCCGGGCGGGGGAGAGACGAGCTTGACTTGCGACATCGTGAGCGCCGCCGCGGCGGACACACCGGGCACGGCGGCGGCCTTGCCGGCCGCGTCGCGGGGGAGGGGCGCCTGCCCGTTCGAGGTCATCCCGGTCCCGGTGATCGCGTGGTCGGCCCGCATGACCTCCCGGCCGGTCTCGTTGAACCGCGCGTCCACCGACAGGACGATCATCGCCGTCGAGGCGACCAGCGCGACGCCGAGCATGAGGGAGGACGCCGCCGACGACACGCGGCGCGGGCTGCGGGTGATGGTGGCGCGGGCGAGCCGCCCGGCCTCGCCGCTGACGGCGGTCCCGATGCGGCCGACCAGGCCGCCGAGGGGGCCGACGAAGAACGGGGCGAGGACGGCGAGCGCCGCCACGGTCGTCATGCAGCCCAGGAGGACCATCGCGCTGGTGCCGGCGGTGCGTTCGGGGCCGGGCGGCTCCTCGGAGCGGATCCCGAAGACGCCCCCGAAGAAGAGCCAGGCGCAGGCGAACACCGCCAGGGCGCCGAGGACGCGCGGCCAGCGGCGGCCCGCCGTCTCGGTGCTCGCGGTGCGCAGCGCCTGCATCGGGGAGATCTTCGCGGCGCGGCGCGCGGCGCGCCGGGCCGCGAGCTGGGTGACGAGCACGCCGGCCGCGGCGGGGGCGGCGAGCGCGACCCAGCCGTACTGCGCGTCGGCGGCGGAGATGTCGAAGCCGTCCTGGGCGAACAGGTGCGTGAGCAGAGCCGAGATCGGGAAGCCGAGCGCCACTCCGCCGGCGGAGGCGACGACGCCGAGCGCGAGGGCCTCGAACCGGATCAGCCGCTTGATCTGCCGGGGCGTCGCGCCGATCGCGCTGAGCAGCGCCAGCCGCCGCGTCCGCTGCCGGACAAGCGTGCCGAACGTGTTGGCGACGACGAACAGTCCCACGAACACCGCGACGGACGAGAGCATGCCGATGGCCCCGCCGATCGACGCCCCGGCGCCCTGCAGGTCGGCCGACTGCGCGTGCCGGACCTCCGCCGCCGTCCGGACGGTGACGCCCTTCCCGAGGTCGCGTGCGAGGGCCGCGCGGAGCCCGGACACCGTTCCGCCCGACGCCTTGACCCAGACGCTCTGCCACGTCCCCGCCGGAAGGCCCGCCGCCCGCGCCACCGTGCCGGAGGGCGCCAGCACCAGGTCGCCGCTGGCCACGGCGCTGTGCCCCTGCACGGTGACGACGCCGACGATCTTCATGTCCCGGCCCTGCCTCGGCAGCAGCACCTTCAGGGTGTCTCCGACGTCGAGCCCGCCCGCGCGGGCGACGTGCCGGGTGACGGCGACCTCGCCGTCGGCGGCGGGCGCGCGGCCCGACTCCAGGCGGTAGGGGTTGAGGCTGCCGTCGGCCGTCCACGGCCGCAGCGCCGTCCCCGCCCCTGCGGGCGGCAGGATCGGCTTGCCGTCCGAGCCGCTCGCGGTCACCGGGACCGTCGCGTCGCCCGCGACCGCCGCGACGCCGGGACGTCCCGCCACGGCGCCCAGCGCGACCCGGCCGTCCGGCGGCGAGTACGGGTCGTCGGGGTCGGCGGAGCCGCCCTGGACGAGCACGTCGGCGCGGGAGTACTCGCTGGCGTCGCTGCCCGACACCGCTTCCTGCGCCCGCAGCGTGAACTGCAGGGCTCCCGCGATCAGCCCGATGGAGAACACCGCCGCCAGCAGCGTGGCGGCGAGCCGCGTCCAGCTTTCGGCGAAGGAGCGGCGCGCGATGAGCCACATGGCGGTCAGCCCTCCATCCGGCGCATCATGGCGTGGACGCCGTCGATCGTCGGCGCGGGCAGCTCGTGCACGATCAACCCGTCGGCCAGGAACAGCACCCGGTCGGCGTGCGCGGCGGCCGCCGGATCGTGCGTCACCATGATCACCGTCTGCCGGTAGGCGTCCACCGCGCGGCGCAGGAAGCCCAGCACCTCGGCGCCCGACCGGGAGTCGAGGTTGCCGGTGGGCTCGTCGGCGAACAGCACCTCCGGCCGGGTCAGCAGCGCCCGCGCCACCGCGACCCGCTGCTGCTGCCCGCCCGACAGCTCGCTCGGCCGGTGCGTCAACCGCTCCCGCAGCCCGAGCGCGTCCACGATCGTGTCGAACCACTCCCGGTCGGCGCGCCGGTTCCCCAGGCGCCCGGTCAGCCGGATGTTCTCCTCCGCCGTCAGCATCGGCAGCAGGTTGAACGACTGGAACACGAACCCGAGCCGGTCGCGGCGCAGCTTCGTCAGCCGGGTCCGCGACAGCCGGGTGATGTCCACGTCCCCGATCAGGATCGAGCCGGACGTCACGGTGTCGAGCCCGGCCATGCAGTGCAGGAACGTCGACTTGCCCGAGCCGGACGGCCCCATGATCGCGGTGAACCGGCCCCGGGGGAAGGCCGCCGAGACGCCGCGCAGCGCGGTCACCTCGTTCTCGCCCGCCCCGAAGGACTTGACGATGTCGCGCGCGACGGCGACATGGTCGTGGACCTGCCCGGCGAGGGATGCGGCGGCTGTCTGCGTCATGCCGTCCAGCAAACCGCCGGGCGCCCACCGCCCACATTGACGAGGGCTCCCCAGTTCATGCGGGGGAAGCCCCTACCTCCGCCCCCGGGGGAGCCCCAAGATCTAACGGCCTTCGAAGACGGGCTGCTGCTTCTTCAGGAACGCCTCGGTCGCGTGGTGATGGTCGCTCGTCCTCTCGCACTCGTCCTGGAGTTCGGCCTCGCGTTCGAGCGCGGACGCCAGGTCGTGCGTCGCCGCGTGGTCGAGGGCCGCCTTGACCGCGCCGTAGGAGGCCGTGGGGCCGGACGCGAGGCGGCGCGCCAGCTCCACCGACGCCGGGGCCAGCTCGTCGGCCGGGACGACCCGCGTCACCAGGCCCATCTCCAGGGCCTCCGGGGCCTTCACCGGCTCGCCCAGCAGCAGCAGCTCGGCGGCCTTGGCGCGGCCGACGAGGCGTTGCAGCGTCCAGGACATGCCGCTGTCGGGGGCGAGGCCGATCCCGGTGAACGCGGTCGCGAACCGGGCCTTGTCGGACGCGACGACCAGGTCGCACGCGAACGCCAGCGACGCGCCCGCTCCCGCCGCCACGCCGTTCACCGCCGCCACGACCGGCTTGCGCATGCCCGCGATCGCCAGGACGATCGGGTTGTAGTGCTTGCGGACGGTGTCGTCCAGCCCGCGGCCCGCGGCGAGGTTGTCGCCGTGCTCGCGCAGGTCCTGGCCCGCGCAGAACGCCCGCCCGGCGCCCGTCAGGATGACCGCGCGGACGGCCGGGTCGGCGGCGGCCCGCACCACCGTCGCGCGCAGGGCCTCCTTCATCTCGACGGTCAGCGAGTTCATCCCGTCGGGACGGTTGAGTGTGATTGTCCCCACTGCGTCCGTCACGTCGTACAGCACGGTCTCAGACATCGTCGTCCTCTCGGTCGTCGGTAGATCTTCCCAGGCAACCTTCGGCGAACACCGGCGGCCCGGGCAAGGGAGGTCCTGCCCCGTGGGGCGTCCGGCGCCGGGAGGACGGGCCGTCCCGCCCCCGCCGATCGGGACCCCCGGGGCCGCCCGCGACCTGCGTCCACGGCCCCCGGCTGCCGATCTGGAGGCTGATCGTTACCACTTCGCGCCCGGAAGACGAGATAATGGACCACTACTGATGACGCGGATGCGACACGCGGCCACGCGGCCAGAGGTGTGCGAGGCCGCGGCCCTACCTGGGAAGGGGATGCACGCATGGCGGCGATGAAGCCGCGGACGGGAGACGGTCCGCTCGAAGTGACCAAGGAGGGACGCGGGATCGTCATGCGAGTCCCCCTCGAAGGCGGCGGCCGCCTCGTGGTCGAGCTCTCCGCCGACGAGGCCAAGGAGCTCGGCGAGGCCCTCAAGGGCGTCGTGGGCTGACGGTCCCGGCTCTTCCGGCCTGTTGGTGACGGTCCCGGCGACGACGCCGGGGCCCTTGCCATTCCCGTAACCATTCAGCGATCAAGGGGAACCACCGCCATGCCCATCGAGACCCGCATCCACGGCGCCGGCGGCACCGTGTCGCAGACCGCGGTCGACCTCGGGGCCGAGGTGGTGGCGGTGCCCGTCCGGTCAGGTCCCGCCGCCCCGGCGGCGGAGGTCGCGGCCTCGCTCCCCTTCACGCTGGACGAACTGCTCGCGCTGCACCAGGCCAAGGGCGAGCCCGGAGAGATCGTCGCCACGCAGGTCCGCGTCGGCGACCGGGTACGGGAACTGCTGCTCTACGGCGTGGGCGAGGCGACCCCGGCCGACCTGCGCAGGGCCGGGGCCGCGCTGGCCCGCCGCGGCAAGGGGCGCACGGCGCTCGTCGCGGGCGTTCCGGACGGCGACCTCGCCGCCTTCGTCGAGGGCGCGCTGCTCGCCTCCTACGCGTACAGGATCGGGGCCGCCCCGCCGAAGAAGGCGCTCGGCACCCTCGCCGTGCTGACCGAGGCCGGCCCCGAGTCCGACGCCCACGCGATCGAGCTCGGCACCGCACGGGCCCGGGCCACCGCCCTCGCCCGCGACCTCGCCAACACCCCGTCCCGCGAGAAGGACCCGTCCTGGCTCGCCGCCCAGGCCGAGCGCGTCGCCGGCGAGTCCGGCCTCACCGTCCGCGTGCGGGGCGAGAAGGAGCTGGTGGACGAGGGGTTCGGCGGCCTGGTGGCCGTCGGGGGCGGCTCGGCCCGCCCGCCCCGGCTGATCGAGCTCTCCTATGACCCGGGAGACGCCGGTGGGCCCTCTCCGCGCCACGTCGTCCTGGTCGGCAAGGGCATCACGTTCGACAGCGGCGGCCTGTCGCTGAAGCCGAACGAGGGCATGAAGGCGATGAAGACCGACATGGCGGGCGGCGGCGTCGTCATCGCCGTGATGAGCGCGCTGCGGTCCCTCGGCGTCCGCGCCCGCGTCACCGGCCTGGTCGCCGCGGCGGAGAACATGCCGTCCGGGTCGGCGATGCGCCCCGGCGACGTGATCGCCCACTACGGCGGGACGACGTCGGAGGTGCTGAACACCGACGCCGAGGGGCGGCTCGTCCTCGCCGACGCGCTCGCCTACGCCGACGCGCGGCTCGACCCCGACGCGCTGGTGGACGTCGCCACGCTGACCGGCGCCGCCAAGGTCGCGCTCGGCCTGAAGCACGCGGCCCTGTTCGCGAGCGACGACGCCCTCGCCGAGGAGCTCACCCGCGCCGGGGCGGCCGCCGGCGAGCCCGTGTGGCGGCTCCCGCTCGTGGAGGACTACCGCGCCGCGATCGACTCCGACGTCGCCGACATCAACAACATCGGGCGCGGCGGCTACGGCGCCGGTTCGATCACGGCGGCGCTGTTCCTGCGCGAGTTCGTGGGCGAGCGGCCCTGGGCGCACCTCGACATCGCCGGGCCCGGCCGCTCCGCCTCCGAGGAGGCCGAGATCACCCGTGGCGCCACCGGCTACGGCGCCCGCCTCCTGCTTGACTGGCTGACGGCCTGACCGGGCCGTCCGGCCCCGCGGCCGGTCACGTGTTCCGGCGGTCGATCACCGGGACGCGGCGGCGCCGCCTGGCCTGCTTGACGATCTCCGGGAGCGTCGCGTCCCAGCCCGGCTCGACCGCGAAGCACCACGGGACGGCCGCGGCCGTGGCGGGCACGTCCCGCATCGTGAGCGCCACCAGCGGCGGCCGCTCGGACGTGCGCGCCATCTC
Source organism: Actinomadura sp. NPDC023710 (assembly GCF_040639875.1). Taxonomy (NCBI): domain Bacteria; kingdom Bacillati; phylum Actinomycetota; class Actinomycetes; order Streptosporangiales; family Thermomonosporaceae; genus Actinomadura; species Actinomadura sp. NPDC023710. Next base: position 19,791 of record NZ_JBFAGB010000068.1, on the reverse strand, counting down.
CGCCAGCTCCGGGGTCGGCAGGAAGACCAGGTAGTCCTGCTCGCCGCGGCGGGTGCCGCCGACCCCGCGCCGCAGCGCCGCGATCGCGGCGACGTCGTCCCAGGGCAGCGTCCGCCCGGACCGGCGCGGCAGCGGCCATCGCGCGGGGCGCCGCACTCCGCCGCCGTCGAACTCCAGGACGGGCCGCCGCGACAGCATCGCCCCGGACGACGCCAGCAGGCCGGCCCCGAACAGGCCGAGCCCCGCGACCCCGAGCACCATGACCACGATGCTGCCGGCGCCCGCGCCGCGCATCACGCCGCCCGCGACGAACCCCACCGACGCCAGGAAGAGGATCACGAACGCGACCAGCCGCCACACCCCGCGCCACGTGACCCGCACCCGGACCGCGAACGCCTCCCCGGCGGCCCGGTCGCGCTCGACGTCCTCAGTCACGCCTGACGGCGCAGAGCAGGCCGTCGCCCACCGGGATCAGCAGCGGGACGAGCCGGTCGTCCTCGCGGATCATGCGGTGCACCTCGCGGATCGCCTCGGTGTCGGGGTCGCGCCGGTCGGGGTCGGCGACCCGGTCGTGCCAGAGGGCGTTGTCGAACGCGACGACGCCGCCCGGCCGCAGCAGGCGCAGCGCGTCCACCAGGTACTCGGGGTACTCCCGCTTCGCCGCGTCGCAGAACACCATGTCGTAGGCGCCGTCGGTGAGGCGCGGCAGCACCTCCAGCGCCGGGCCGATGATCATCCGGGTGCGGAAGCCGGACAGGCCCGCCTCCCGGTAGGCCTGCTTGGCCAGCCGCTGGTGCTCCGGCTCGATGTCGACGCTGGTCAGCACCGCGTCCTTCGGCATGCCGCGCATCAGGTAGACGCCGGACACGCCGCAGCCCGAGCCGACCTCCACGACCGTCCGCGCGCCGATCAGCGTGGCGATGAAGCGCAGCGCCGCGCCCCCGGCCGGACCGATCGGCATGGCACCGACCTCCTGGCCGCGCCGCCTGGCGTTCAGGAGCGGCTCGTCCTCGGGGAGGAAATCCTCCACATAGGCCCGGGTGGCCTCAATGGCGTCGATGGCTGCCTCCTCGTGGGACCCCCGCATGGCTCATGCTGGAAAGACCATATCGTTGCAGGGGAACCAACTGGCCTTTCAGTGCGTTGTTACCAACACAGGCAAGCACCGAGTCGGTATCAGAACCGCCCCAGCCCAGGCGAGACCGTGCCGTTCCAAGGCGAGACCTTGGCTCACGAGAGAGGAACAGCCCGGCACCATGGGAGTCGCAGCACTCAGTTTCAGAAGCGCTGTTGGGGTCGGCGCCAGGCAGGGTCTGGGAAACGCCGCTCGTACCCGCGAGAACGCACCCGAGGCAGAATGGGCGCCGCCGTCCTGGGACGAGGTCGTCCGCGAGCACTCCGCCCGCGTCTACCGACTGGCCTACCGCCTGACCGGCAACCAGCACGACGCCGAGGACCTCACACAGGAGGTCTTCGTCCGCGTGTTCCGTTCGCTGTCGAACTACACGCCGGGCACGTTCGAGGGCTGGCTGCACCGGATCACCACGAACCTGTTCCTCGACATGGCCCGGCGCCGCCAGCGCATCCGCTTCGAGGGACTCGCCGACGACGCCGCGGAACGCCTCCAGGGCCGCGAGCCGACCCCGGCGCAGGCGTTCGACGACAACAACTTCGACGCCGACGTCCAGGCCGCGCTCGACGCGCTGGCCCCCGACTACCGCGCCGCCGTCGTGCTGTGCGACATCGAGGGGCTGTCCTACGAGGAGATCTCCGCGACCCTCGGCGTCAAGCTCGGCACCGTGCGCAGCCGCATCCACCGGGGGCGCGCGCAGCTGCGTTCGGCGCTGGAGCACCGCGCGCCCACCCGGCGCCGGCCCGGGACCAGGAACGACTACCAGGCCGCCTTCGCCGGCGATGACGCCCTCTTCGAGGGCGAGCCCGGGGGAGCGCACGCGGCGGGCGGTGTCCGGCCGCTGCCGGAGGGCGTGTAAAGCTGTGCACCGCGCGCGGTGCGGGACCGCGCGCCTGACCGAACGGAATCGACGGAGGCGGCGTGAGTTGTCTGGGGGAGCGTCTGACCGCGCTGGTCGACGGTGAGCTGGGGGACGAGGAGCGCGAGCGCGCTCACGCCCATCTCGCGGGATGCGCCGGCTGCCGGGAAGAGGCCGACCAGCTGCGCAAGCTCAAGGGACGGCTGCGGGGCCTGTCGGAGCTGCCGGCGACCGACGGCACCGACGACCTTCCGTCCCCCGACTTCCTGAGCCGGCTGCGCACCCTGCCCGGCGTCTCCGGCCTCCCCGACGCGCCCGCGGCCTCCGACGCACCCCCCGTTCCCGGCGTCTCGCCGAAGTCGGCCGTGCCGCACGCGGGCGCGCGGCCCCGGCACCCCTCCCGGCCCCTTCGATCATCGGCCCGTCCCGTCAGGCCGCCGCACGCCGTCCGCCCGCGCGAGAACCGCCCGGTCGGGCACGCGACCGCGATCCGCGTCCAGCCCCGGCGCCGCTACCTCGTGGTCGGCGCGGCCACCCTCTTCCTCGGCCTCGGCACCGCCTCCTACGTGGCGGGCGGACGCCAGGACACCCCCGCCGTGACGCCCGCCTTCGACCGGTTCGCGGTCGAGCACGCGCTCACGTCCGGCGACGCGCCGATGACCGACCCGCTCACCGACCCGGTCAACCAGGTCCAGGTCTCCCCGGGGCCGTGAGGCGGGCGGCCCCGACGGGGCGGTGCCGGCGCAACGCCGTCCTGGCCGGCGGGCTCGCGGGCGCCCTCGCGCTGGCCGGGGCGCTGACCGGCGACCCCGCCCCCGTACGCCGCGCCCGCACCGACCCGGGCGCCCTCGGGCTGCTGCGCGGCGCCGCCGACGCCGCCCGCCGCGTCCCCTACGAGGGCCGGCGGTTCCTCACCACCCGCGGCGGCGGGCGGGCCGCCACCTCCCGCGTCGTCGTGTCGCACACGCCCGGCGCGGGCATCCGGTACCGGTCCGGGACGACCGGTGAGGGGTACCGGCCCGAGTCCGCCGCCGGGGACACCACCGGCTTCACGCCCGCGACGCTGGCGCTGCTGACCCGCAACTACGCGGTGGTGCGCGCCGCTGACGCGTCGATCTGCGGCCGCCCCGCCCGCGTGGTCGAGGCGCGCCGCGCCGACGGCAGCCCGGCCGGGCGCTTCTGGATCGACCGGGACACCGGCCTGATGCTGCACCGCGAGCTGATCGACGCCGCCGGGCGTCCCGTGATCACCACCGGCTTCACCGAGATCAGCTTCACCGCCTCGCCCGTCGAGCCCTCCCCCCTCGGCCGCCCGCTCGGCGGCCCGTCCCGCTTCCCGGGGGCGAGCGCGGGCAGCCCCGTGGAGACCACCGGCGCCCGCGCCGCCGCGGGCGCGTGGGGCGAGAAGCTGGACGGCGCCGGCCTCGCCGGCCTGCGCGGCAGCGGCTGGCCCGTCCCGAAGGACCTGCCGGGACGGCTCACCCTCCACGAGGCCCGCCGCGAGCACGGCGGCGGCACCCTGCACCTCAGCTACTCCGACGGCCTCGCCGCGGTCTCGGTGTTCGTGCAGCGGGGCGGCCTCGACGAACGCGGCATGGCGGGCTGGCAGAGGACCGTCCGCCGGGGCCGGACGGTGTACCGCCGCGAATCGCTGAGGCGGTGGGCGGTGTCCGGAGGGAACGGCTACGTCTACACCGTCGTGACGGACGCTCCGCAGAGCACGGCCACGACGGTGGCGCTGAACATGCCGCGCGACTCCGCGCCCTTCTGGACACGCCTTTCCCGCGGCGCCCGCCGCCTGACATCGGCGGCGAATCCGTTCGATTGACCCCAGATGTGGGTATTGGCGGCGAGTCTTATGCTCGCCACATGCCGTTCCGGGCAGCATGAGCACCGATAACGAGGACCATGCTCGGTAGGAGAGATGGGGATGACGGAAGACAACCGCGGCCCGGTCAGGGCGCCGTCAGAGGACGACGACGTCGTCCCCGGGCAGGAGCCTGAGCGGCAGGAGGCGGCGGCTCCTCCCGAGACGGTGACCGACCAGGGGATCCCCGTGGAGCAGCTGGCGGACGAGCCCGAGGTCGACGACCCCGAGCCCGGATCCGCCAGTGCCGAGGACGGCGCCGGGACCGGCCCCGCGAGCGGCGACGGGCGCGACGCCGGCGAGGAGGGCGACCGCCTGGTGGCCGGGGGGTTCGCGCCGCCGGACTCGCTCGGCGGCCCGCCCGACACCAGCGAGGACGTGCTCTCCAGGGCGTCCGCGGACATGCCGCAGGAGGTGCCGCTGCAGGACGTCCCGCCGCGCGACATGCCGCAGCCCCCGCCGCCCGTCCCGCTCGACAAGCCACCCGTGGAGATGCACGACGACCGGATGCGGCCCGGGTTCGTCCCGCACAACCAGGACCCGAGGGCCGCGCGGGGAGCCCCGTACGGGGGCTGGCCGCAGCAGTCCCACCAGGGCCCGCCGCCGCCCGCCCCCGGCCGCCCGCCGATGGGCCCGCCGCCCGCCCCGCCCGGCCCGCCGCTGCCCGGTGGCCCGGGGCCCCGCCCGATGGCCGGGTACGGGATGCCGCCCGGCGGCACCGGGCCCAACTGGGCGCCCGTCCCGGCGCTCCCGTCGTCGTCGCGCGGCGGGCCGGGCCTCGGGCTCCTCGCCGTCGTCGCGCTGATCGTCGCGCTGGTGGCCGGGGCCGTCGGCGCCGGGATCGGCGTGATCGCCACCGGCGGAGACGACGACAACGGCTCGGTGAGCCTCGGCGGCAGCAACAGCAGCGACACCAAGGTGCAGAGCCGCCCGCCGGACTCGGTCGCGGGCGTCGCGCAGCGGGCGCTGCCGAGCGTCGTGATGATCCGCGTCCAGTCCGGGCAGGGCGAGATCGGCGGCACCGGCTTCATCGTCAACGGCGGCTACGTCGTCACCAACAACCACGTCGCCTCCGGCGGGGGCGGCGGTGGCGGCCAGATCCAGATCGTCTTCAACGACAAGAAGACGCTGCCCGCCACGATCAAGGGCGCCGACCCGAGCTCGGACGTCGCGGTGCTGAAGCCCGAGGGCCAGCACTCGCTGCCCCCGCTGCCGGTCGGCGACTCCAGCGCCATCGCCGTCGGCGACCCGGTGATCGCGATCGGCTCGCCGCTCGGCCTGCAGGGCTCGGTCACCACCGGCATCGTCAGCTCGCTGAACCGCGCCGTGCCCACGCAGGGCGAGGGCGGGGCCGACGCGTCCTACCTCAACGCCATCCAGACCGACGCCGCGATCAACCCGGGCAACTCGGGCGGGCCGCTGGTGGACGGGAAGGGCCGCGTGATCGGCATCAACACCGCGATCGCGACGCTCGGCGGCCAGTCGCTCGGCGGGGAGCAGCAGAGCGGCAGCATCGGCCTCGGCTTCGCGATCCCGATCAACCAGGGCAAGCGGATCGCCGAGGAGATCATCCGGAGCGGCACCGTCAAGCAGGCCAAGCTCGGCGTGCTGCCCGACCCCCGCTACCAGGAGGGCGGCGCCCGGATCATGCCGCAGCCGGTCAACGGGCAGGACCCGGTGACCAAGGGCGGCCCGGCGGACAAGGCGGGCCTCAAGCCCGGCGACGTGATCACCAAGGTCGACGACAAGCCGATCGAGGACGCCACCGACCTGATCGCGCAGATCCGCAGCCGGGCGCCGGGCGACCGCGTCACCCTCACCTACCAGCGGGGCGGCAAGGAGGCCACCGCCCAGGTGACCCTGAGCTCCGACTAGGGCAGTGATGTTCAAGTCCGGTTCATCCGGGCTGGGGATACGCTGGGGGGACCGGCCCGTCTCTGGGCCGGTCCCCTTCGGGTTGTGTGCAGCCGGCCGCGCGTGCGGCCTGCCGTGGGTGTGGAGGACGGGTTGTTCGACGTCGGACTTGGTGAGATGGCGGTGCTCGTCGTCCTCGCCCTGGTCATCTTCGGCGACAAGCTGCCGCAGGTCGCCGGGCAGGCCGGCCGGATGCTGCGGCAGTTCCGTGAGATGGCCAACAGCGCCAAGGCCGACCTCCAGGAAGGTCTCGGCCCCGAGTTCCAGGACTTCGACCTCAACGACCTCAACCCGAAGACGTTCGTCCGCAAGCACCTGTTCGAGGACGACGACACGTACCTGAAGAACGACTCGGGCATCTTCGACGACGAGCCCTCGTACGCGACGGCGACCGCGGGCCTCGACCCGAGCGAGAAGCCGCCCTTCGACAGCGAGGCGACCTGATCCTCCGCCGCACCGCCCGCCCGGCCCGCGGCCCCGTGGCGGCCCCGCGGCCTCTCCACCGGCTCGACCCGGCGTGAACACCCGCCCGGGGAGGCCCCGGGCGGGCGGTGTTCAGCGGCCCTTGGGGCTGATGCCGAGGGACATGCCGGCGAGGCCGCGGCTGCGGCCCGCGATCTTGTCGGCGATGGTGCGCAGCTCCTTGGCGGCACCGGCGTCGGGGTCGGAGAGCACCAGGGGGACGCCGTTGTCGCCACCCTCGCGCAGGCGCGGGTCGATCTGCACCTGGCCGAGCATCGGGACGCGGGTCCCGAGCGTCTTCGTCAGCGCGTCCGCGACCGTCTGGCCGCCGCCCTCGCCGAAGATGTGCTGCTGCTCACCGCAGTGCGGGCAGGTCAGGTAGGACATGTTCTCGATCACACCGACGACCTGCTGGTGGGTCTGCGCGGCGATCGCCCCCGCCCGCTCGGCCACCTCGGCGGCGGCCTGCTGCGGGGTGGTGACGACGAGGATCTCCGCGGACGGCAGCAGCTGCGCGACGGAGATCGCGATGTCGCCGGTGCCGGGCGGCAGGTCCATCAGCAGGATGTCGAGGTCGCCCCAGTACACGTCCGCGAGGAACTGCTGCAGCGCGCGGTGCAGCATCGGCCCGCGCCACACGACCGGCTGGTTCCCGGCGGTGAACATGCCGACCGAGATCACCTTCACGTCGTGCGCGGTCGGCGGCATGATCATGTCTTCGACCTTGGTGGGCGGGGCGTCCACGCCCAGCATCCGCGGCACCGAATGGCCGTAGATGTCGGCGTCCACGACCCCGACCTTGCGGCCCTGGGCGGCCAGCGCGGCGGCGAGGTTCACCGTCACCGACGACTTGCCGACGCCGCCCTTGCCGCTCGCCACCGCGTACACCTTGGTCAGCGAGTTCGGCTGGGCGAACGGGATCTCCTTGGCGGCCTGCCCGCCGCGCAGCTTGGTCTGCAGGTCCTTGCGCTGATCCTCGCTCATCACGTCGAGGTCGACGCGCACCGAGGACACGCCGTCGAGCTTGGACACGGCCTCCGTGACGTTCCTGGTGATGGTGTCCTTCATCGGACACCCGGCCACGGTCAGGTAGACGCCGACGCGGACGGCGCCGTCCGCGTCGATGTCGATGCTCTTGACCATGTCGAGCTCGGTGATGGGCTTGCGGATCTCGGGATCGTTCACCGTGGCGAGAGCCGCGTTCACCCGCTCGGTCGTCAGAAGGGAGGCCATGCCTCCATGGTATGAACCCGACGCGCCAACCTGCTAATCAGGGTGTCGGTCGTCACACGCGCCGTACACGCGGCGGCCGGGTCCATCGCGCGGGCGGCCCGCCCGTCCTACCATCGGTCCGTGACCACCGACCTCGCCTCGGCCGCCGCCGAGCTGATCGTGTGGCGGACCATGCTGCGCGCCCAGGCGCAGATCTCCCGCCGGCTGCAGGCCGATCTGACGGCCCGCCACGACCTCGCGCTCGGCTCCTACGAGGTGCTCGTGCACCTCGGCGAGGCGCCGGGCGGGCGGCTGCGGATGAACGACCTCGCCGACCGCGTGCTGCTGTCGCGCAGCGGCCTGACGCGGCTGGTCGACCGGCTTCAGGGGGACGGGCTGGTGGTCAGGCAGTCCTGCGCGAGCGACGCGCGCGGGCTGTTCGCCGTCCTGACCGCCGAGGGCCGGGCCCGGCTCGCCGAGGCCGCCCCCACCTACCGGCAGGGCGTCCGCGACCACATCCTGAGCCGCCTGGACGAGCCGGACCTGCGCACCCTCGGCCACATCCTGGACAAGCTCGCCGACGAGGGGGCCTAGGGGACGGGCTTCTTGGCGTCCATCTCCCGGAGCATCTGCTGGAGTTCCGAGCGCAGGAAGTCGCGGGTCGCGACCTCGCTCAGCGCGACCCGCAGCCCCGCGATCTCGCGGGTGAGGTACTCGGTGTCGGCGATGCTGCGCTCGTTGCGCGACCGGTCCTGCTCGTACTGGACCCGGTCCCGGTCGTCCTGCCGGTTCTGGGCGAGCAGGATCAGCGGCGCCGCGTAGGACGCCTGCAGCGACAGCATCAGCGTCAGGAAGATGAACGGGTACGGGTCGAACCGGAGCGGCACCGGCGCCGCCACGTTCCACACGAGCCACACCCCGACGAACACGGTCATGTAGACGATGAAGCGGGCCGTCCCCAGGAACCGGGCGATCTGCTCCGACACCCGCCCGAACGACTCGGGGTCGTAGTAGAGGCGGCGCGGAAGGAGCGTCCGGCGCAGCTCCCTCGGCTGGTCGAGGCGCGCGCTGATCTCGCGTGTCGTCGTCATGTGGTCCCCCGCAGAGCCTCTTCCTCGGGATCGGCGGACTCCTCGGCGGCCGCGTCCATCGCGGCCTCCCGCCAGTCCTCGGGCAGCAGATGGTCGAGGACGTCGTCGATCGTCACCGAGCCCAGCAGGTGCCCGTTCTCGTCCACGACCGCGCCCGCGACGAGGTTGTAGGTGGCCAGGAACATCGCGACGGCCTCCAGCGACATGGTGGGGCGCAGCGGGTCCAGCGCGGAGTCGACGATCCCGCTGACCAGCGTGGGCGGCGGCTCGCGCAGCAGCTTCTGGAAGTGCACGGTGCCGAGGTAGCGGCCGGTCGGCGTCATCGCCGGCGGGCGGCACACGTACACCTGCGCGGCCAGGGCCGGGTTCAGGTCGGGGCGGCGGATCAGCGCGAGCGCCTCGGCCACCGTCGCGTCCGGCGGGACGATCACCGGGTCGGTCGTCATCAGCCCGCCCGCCGAGTGGTCGGGATAGGTGAGCAGCCGCCGGACGGGGGCCGCGTCGCGCGGCTCCATCAGCGTCAGCAGCTGCTCGCGCTGCTCGGTCGGCAGCTCGCCGAGCAGGTCCGCGGCGTCGTCGGGGCCCATCGCCTCCAGCACGTCGGCGGCGCGTTCCACGCCGAGCTTGCCGAGGATCTCGATCTGGTCGTCCTCGGGCAGCTCCTCCAGGATGTCGGCGAGCCGCTCGTCGTCCAGCGCGACCGCGACCTCGGTGCGCCGCTTCTCGGGCAGCTCGTGCACGATGTTGGCGAGGTCGGCGGGCTTCATCCGCTCGAACGCGGCGATCAGCCCGGCCGCGCCCTGCCCGAGCTCGACGGCGGAGAACCCCTCCACGGCGTCCCAGTCCACGATCCTGCTCTCGCCGCGCTTGCGCAGGCCCCGGCCGGTCGTGCGGCGGACGGCGATCTTCGTGATGAGCCAGTCGCGGGTGCGGGTCGGCTCCATCGCCACGTCCACGACGGAGACGGACTCGCCGCCGTCGCGGAACCGGACGGTCCGGTCCAGCATCTCGGCGATCACCAGCGTCTCGGACTCGCGCTTCTGGAAGCGGCGCACGTTCAGCCGCCCGTCGAAGACGACCGCGTCCGCCTCGATCACCGTGACCCGGGTGATCGGCAGGAACACCGTGCGGCGCGTGGCCACCTCCACCACCAGCCCGAGCACCCGCGGCGCCCGGGGCGCGAGGCGCAGCGCGACCACGACGTCGCGGACCCGGCCGACCTGGTCTCCCACCGGGTCGAACACCGCGACGCCCGCGAGCCGGGCGAGGAACACCCGTGACGGAGCACCGCTCATGACCTGGACACTACCCGTGATCTCCCGGCTGATCCGGACGGGTATGTCACATCCGGCCGTGACCCCGCGTCCAGGGGGCGAAAGGTACGTGAAAGGGTGGAGGACCGTGAGCGACGCCCTCGCAGAGCCCTTCGAGCAGCACCGCAACCTGCTGTTCGCGGTGGCCTACCGGATGCTCGGCACGGCGGCCGACGCGGAGGACGCCGTGCAGGACGCCTGGCTGCGCTGGTCGGCGGGCGACCGGTCCGGTGTGGCCGACCCCAAGGCCTACCTCGTCCGGATCACCACCAACGTCGCGCTCGACCGGCTGCGCTCGGCGCAGGTCCGGCGCGAGACCTATGTCGGGCCGTGGCTGCCCGAGCCGATGCTGACCTCCCCGGATGTCGCCGAGGACGCCGAGCTCTCGGAGTCGGTGTCGATGGCGATGCTCGTCGTCCTGGAGACGCTGAGCCCCCTCGAACGCGCCGTGTTCGTGCTGAAGGAGGTCTTCGGCTACCCCTTCGCCGAGATCGCCCAGGCGCTGGACCGCTCCGAGGCGTCGGTCCGCCAGCTCGGCACCCGCGCCCGCAAGCACGTGGAGGCGCGGCGCCCCCGCTTCGAGGCCGGCGGCGCCGAGCGGCGCGCCGCCACCGAGCGGTTCTTCGAGGCGGTCGTCGGCGGCGACGTCAACCGCCTCATGGAGGTCCTCGCGCCCGACGTCGCGCTGTGGTCCGACGGCGGCGGCAAGGTCCGGGCGCCCCGCCGGGCGATCTTCGGAGCGGGGAAGGTGGCCCGCTTCTTCGCCGGCATCGGCGGGCAGCCCTACCAGGGCATCGACCCGGCCGACATGCGCATCCGGCGCGCCGACCTCAACGGCGGGCCGGCGGTCATCGTGGACGGCCCGAACGGGCCGATCAGCGCCGTCGCCGCCGACGTCGACGCGGACGGCCGGGTCCAGGCCATCCACCTGGTGGCCAACCCGGACAAGCTCCGCGCCCTCGCGGAGGGGCGCCACCTGCCCCTGTGAGGCGTGGCCGGCGCCCGTGAGGCGGGGCTACCGGTCGACGTGCCGGCGCTTGCCGCCGTACAGGCGCGGCGGCGGCCCGGCGGTCGTCGCGGGCGTCGGCACCGGCCGGACGGTCGCGTACTCCTCGTCCGCCTCGACGACCTCGTCGGCCGGGGTGAGCCGGACGATCCACGACTTCTCGGCCCACGTCTCCACCTGGCCCTCGTGGGCCCGGGCGTTCAGGCGATCCTTGGCGAGGACCGGCGCCACCTCGTCCCACAGCGCCGATCCCGGCTCGACCTGCTCGGCGTCGGCGACGAAGGTCAGGAGCCGCCCGCCCTTGTCCTTGCTGCGCAGGATCACCGTCACCTGCGCGGCCTCCGGCAGCCCCGGGAGCGGCTGCTCGCCCTCCCCGCCGGTCAGCACGTACGCCGACCCGTCATGCCACACGTGCCAGGCGGCGCGCGGCTGGGGCAGGCCGGGCAGGTCCAGCCACAGCAGCCCCGACTTCTTGGCCGCCTCCTCCAGCAGTGCCCTGTTCAGACCCATGCCCCGAGGGTCTCACACCGCTGGATAGCATCCGGGGCCATGCGCTCACGACGTACCACCCTCGCCGTTCCGGGCAGCAACCCCCGCTTCATCGAGAAGGCGCAGGGGCTGCCCGCCGACGAGATCTTCCTCGATCTGGAGGACGCCGTCGCGCCGTCGGCCAAGGAGGGCGCCCGCGCGACCGTGGTCGCCGCGCTCAACGACGGCGACTGGACGGGCAGGACGCGGGTGGTGCGCGTGAACGACCTGGACACCCACTGGGCCTACCGGGACGTGATCGAGGTCGTCGAGGGCGCGGGCGCCAACCTCGACGCCGTCATGCTGCCGAAGGTGTCGGACGCCGCCCACGTCCAGTGGCTCGACCGGCTGCTCACCCAGATCGAGCGGGCGACGGGCCTGCCCGCGGGCCGCATCGGCATCGAGGCGCAGATCGAGGACGCCCGCGGCATGGTCAACGTCGACGCGATCGCCGCGTCCTCGCCCCGGCTGGAGGCCCTCGTCCTCGGGCCCGGCGACCTCATGGCGTCGATCAACATGAAGACCCTCGTCGTCGGCGAGCAGCCGCCCGGCTACACCGAGGGCGACGCCTACCACTACATCCTCATGCGGATCCTGATGGCCGCCCGCGCCCACGACCTCCAGGCGATCGACGGCCCCTACTTCAACGTCCGCGACGTGGAGGCGTTCACCCGCGTCGCCGAGCGCTCCGCCGCCCTCGGCTTCGACGGCAAGTGGGTGCTGCACCCGTCCCAGATCGAGGCGGGCAACGCCGTGTTCTCCCCGTCCCAGGACGACTACGACCACGCCGAGCTGATCCTGGACGCCTACGAGCACTCGCTCGGCGAGGGCCGCGGCGCCGCCCGGCTCGGCGACGAGATGATCGACGAGGCGTCCCGCAAGATGGCGCTCGTCATCGCCGCCAAGGGCCGCGCCGCGGGGATGACCCGGACGAAGCGCTTCGATCCGTCCGGGAACTGAAGGCCCCGTACGATTCGTCCCACGTACACGAGATCTACCAGGAGGGGCCACACGTGGGAGGACCAGGGGACGGCGACGGCTGGGCGCCCCTAGACCCCGATCTGGGACGCGAGCCGCAGCGGAACCCGCAGCCGTCCGGTCCTCGGCCGATGCCGGAGGGCGAGCCGGCGGCGCCCGCCGCCACCTGGCCGCCGAACCCGGCCCGGCCTCATGACGCCGCGCAGCCGTACAGCGCCGGGCAGCCCTACAGCGCCGGACAGCCCTACGACGCCGGACAGCCCTACGACGCCGGGCAGCCCTACGGCGCTCAGCAGCCCCACGGTGCTCAGCAGCCCTTCGGACCTGGGCAGCCGTACGGACCCGGTCAGCCGTACGGCCCTGGGGGGCCGCATGGGCAGGGGTACCCGCCCGGGATCCCGTACTGGGACGGGACGCCGGCGCGGCCGCCGGGCGGGACCTACCCGGCCCCCTACGGCCCCGGGTACGGGATCCAGGCGGTCAAGCGGCCCTGGACGGTGGAGACGCCCGAGTCGGCCCCGTTCCACCGGCTGGCGCGCAACGGGGTGCACCGGTGGTGGCGCCCGCTGGTGGGGACCCTCGGGATCGCCGCCGTCGGGATGGTCCTGGCCATCGGGCTGATGATCGCGGGCATCATCGTCCGGGTGGTGGCCACGGGCGAGGCCCCCGACGCCTCCGGGGCGGACACGGACTCGATCTTCGGCGACCAGACGGCCGACCTGGCGTACAACCTCGGGGCGCTGGCGCTGTTCCTGCCGGTCTCGCTGGCCGCGGCGTGGCTCGTCCAGCGGCGGCGGCCGGGCACGCTCTCCTCGGTGGCGGGACGGCTGCGCTGGCGCTGGCTCCTCGCCTGCTCGGGCCTGGCGATCGTGTTCTGCGTCGTGTCCTACGGGACGTCGATCGCCGCCGCCGCCGCGATGCACGACCAGTCGGGCGGCGATGAGCACTGGGTCGGGTGGGGGCGGTTCCTCGCCCCGGCCGTGGTCATCGTCCTCCTGGTGCCGCTCCAGTCGGCGGCGGAGGAGTACGCGTTCCGCGGCTGGATGCTCCAGGCCGTGGGCGCGTGCACTCTGGAGAACGCCAGGAACCGCGTCGGGCGCGTTCTCAGCGTCGTCTTCCGCACGCCGTGGCCCGGGATCGTCGTGGGCTCGGCCCTGTTCACGGCCGGGCACGGCTACACGGGCTGGGGGATCCTCGACATCTTCGCGTTCGGCGCGATCGCCGCGTGGCTCGCGGTTCGGACGGGCGGGCTGGAGTCCGGCATCGCCATGCACGTGTTCAACAACCTGATGGCGTTCCTCGGGCCCGCGGCGATCGGCCAACTCGACATCGAGCAGGGGAGCGTCCCCTGGCAGGTCGTCGTGGCGGACATCGTCCCGATGCTGCTCTACGCGGCCGCCGTCGTGTGGCTGGCGCGGCGGATGCGGGTCCAGACCGTCACGGCGGGCCCCGGGGACGGCGGCGTGCCGGTCACGGCGGAGACGGCGCCGGCGCACGTCTCATAGGACGCCCCAGCCGGTGAGGGCGTCGAGGAGGCCGGGGGGCATCGGGAGGCCGCCGAGATCGTCCGGGGGGACCCAGCGAGCGTCGGACGCGTCGTCGCCCGCGCGGAGCGTCCCGCCGGCCACGGTGGCCGTGTAGTCGTGGATCTCGTAGACGACGCCGCCGGGGCCGGGGCGCTCCACCGTCCCGGCCAGGGCGCCGACGCGGACGTCCAGACCGGTCTCCTCCCTCAGCTCGCGTGCGACCGCCGCCGCGTCGTCCTCGCCGGGCTCGACCCGCCCGCCCGGGATCGACCACAGGCCCTCGCCCGGCGGCCGCCCGCGCCTGACCAGCAGGAACCGCCCCTCGCCGTCCCGCACGATCCCGCCCACGCAGCGCACTCGCATGACCCCATTTTGTCGCCACTTTCCGGGGCCGCGCCCCCGCGGCCCCTTGACGAGGCGGGACGTTGCCGCGCAGGGTGGTTACTCATGAGGGCGGAGCCCACATGCCCGCGCTGCGCGGGCCCACTGAGCGAGCCGAGCCTCTGGTCCAGTGACTGGAGCTGCGGCGTGCACGGCGCCGTACTGCCGAGGCAGCCGTCCAACCGTCCCGGTCCCGAGGGGCTGGCCGTCGCCCTGCAGGACGCGAGGGTCCCCGTCTGGACGCCCTGGCCGCTTCCGGCGGCCTGGCTCGTCACGGGCTTCACCACCGTCGGGGACGACCGCTCGGGCGCCCGCGCGACCGCCGTCGCGGTGTCCGGGCCTGGCCTGCTGCACGGCCCCGCCGACATGGTCCTGATCGCCGAGGAGCCGGGCATCGGCCTCGGCGCCCACTTCGCGGGGCTCGCGGGCGCCGATCCCGGCACCGCCTTCAACGGCGGCCCGCCGCACGTGAAGCTGGATGTCGGCGGCCCCGCCACCTGCGGGCAGACGGTGCCGATGTGGGCGGTCGGCGACCGTCCCGACCGCGCCGCCTACGTCGGCGAGGCGATGGGGAACTGGCTGTGGGCGGTGCTGTGGCCCGCCGACGCCGGGGTGCTCATGGTGGAGCGCCTCACCCTGCTCGACCTCCGCGAGCCGGGCATGGACCTCGACCTCCCCTACGGCGCGTACAGCCCCCGCCTCGACGGCTGAGCGGCCCCCCGGTTGGTATGAAGGGGCCATGCGGATCGATCTGCACTGTCACAGCGACGCGTCCGACGGAACCCGGCGCCCGGCGGACGTCGTCCGCCGGGCGCGCGAGAACGGCGTGGACGTCGTCGCGCTCACCGACCACGACACCGTCGCCGGCTGGGACGAGGCCGCCGCGTCCCTCCCGGACGGCCTGGCGCTCGTCCCCGGCATCGAGCTGTCGTGCAAGGAGGACGACCGGAGCCTGCACCTGCTCGGCTACCTGTTCGACCCGGGCGAGCCGGTGCTGGCGGCCGAGCTGGCCCGGATCCGCGACGACCGGGTGATCAGGGCGCGCGGCATGGTGGAGCGGCTGAACGAGCTCGGCGCCGGCGTCACGTGGGACATGGTCCGCGCGCTGGCCACGGGCGAGGCGGTGGGGCGCCCGCACATCGCGCGCGCCATGGTGGAGGCGGGCGTCATCGAGACGGCGGACGAGGCGTTCACGTCCCGGTGGATCGCGCAGGACGGCCGCGCCTACGTCGAGCGGTACGCGCTCGACACCGAGCGGGCGATCGGGCTCGTCCGCGCGGCCGGGGGAGTGTGCGTCCTGGCGCACCCCCGCGCGCGCCGCCGCGGGTACGTGTTCGGCGACGAGGTGATCGAGAGACTCGCCGCCGCCGGGCTCGCCGGGGTCGAGACCGACCACCCCGACCACGTCCCCGAGGACCGCGCCCGCCTGCGCGACCTGGCCGCCTCGCTCGGCCTCGCCGTGACCGGCTCCAGCGACGACCACGGCGCGTTCACCGGCGACCGGATCGGCGCCGAGACCACCGCGCCGGACGCCTTCGAGACGCTCCGCGCGGCCGCCACCGGCGGTGATCTCCGTCTGCCCGACCGGCGCGGCGAATCGCGGTAGGGTGCGAAGCGTGGACGCGCGCATCGAACAGGTGGTGACGTCGGGGAAGCTCACCCTGGACGACACCGAGTACGACGTCGAGAACAACACCTACATCGTCGGCGACGACGACGAGGTCATCGTGATCGACCCGGCCAACGACGCCGAGGCCATCCTCAAGGAGGTCGGTGACCGCGAGGTCATGGCCGTCCTGCTGACCGACGGCAACGAGCACCGCCTCAGCGTGGTCCTCGAAGTGGCCGCGGCCGGCGAGGAGGACGAGGACAACTGGGCGCCGATCGCGCTGCACCGCGCCGACCGGCTGCTGTGGCGCGACTACTTCGGCCGCCTCGCCAAGGAGGAGGACGACGAGGACGACGCCAAGGCGCTGCGCTCCCTCGAACCCGACATCTGGCTGGAGGACGGCGGCGTCTTCGAGATCGGCGAGGCCCAGCTGGAGATCGTGCACACCCCGGGCCACACGCCCGGCGCCGTCTGCGTGATCAGCGAGCAGCTCGGCCTGCTGTTCTCCGGCGACACCCTGCACCGCGGCCGTCCCGGCTCGGTCGGCGGCGTCTACGAGGACCTGCGCAAGCAGCTCAACTCGATCGGCGCGCTCCTCACCCCGCTGCCGAAGGACCTGCGGGTCCTGCCCGCGCAGGGCGAGGAGACCACGGTCGGCGACGAGGACGCCCGCTGGGAGAGCTGGGGCTCCATGGCGCGGGAGTCTGACGACTAGTTTTGGAGCAGCTCGGGTTCGAGGGGATGCCCCGGCGGCTCTACACGTGCACGCCGTCGCGGCTGAACACGTGGCTGGACTGCCCGCGCCGGTACCGGATGACGTATCTCGATCGTCCGATGCCGCCGAAGGGTCCGCGGTGGGCGCACAACAGCGTCGGGGCGAGCGTGCACAACGCGCTGGCCGCCTGGTGGCGGCTGCCCGTCGACGAGCGCAGCCCCGAGGCGGCCGGGAGGCTGCTGCTCCGGGGCTGGCTGACCGACGGGTTCCGGGACGAGGCGCAGTCCGCGCAGTGGCGCGAGCGGGCCCGGGAGATGACGGAGCGGTACGTCGCCGGGCTCGACCCGTCCGACGAGCCGCTCGGCGTCGAGCGCACCGTGGCGACCCGCACCGACCGGATCGCGGTGTCCGGGCGCATCGACCGGCTGGACGCGCGCGGCCCCGAGCTGGTCGTCGTGGACTACAAGACCGGGCGGCACGTCCTGACCTCCGACGACGCCCGCGGCTCGCTGGCGCTGGCGATCTACGCGGTGGCGGCGTCGCGCGTCCTGCGCCGCCCGTGCCGCCGGGTGGAGCTGCACCATCTGCCGTCCGGCGAGGTCGCGGTGTGGGAGCACACCGACGAGTCGCTGGCCCGGCACATCCGGCGCGCGGAGCAGATCGCCGCCGAGGCCGCGACCGCGGACGACGCGTACCGCGCCGGCGCGGGGAAGCGCGCCGACGTGCCGAAGCCCCGTGCGGGGGAGGTCGACCACGCCCCGCACGACGAGCTGTTCCCGCCGCGTCCGGGCAACCTGTGCTCCTGGTGCGACTTCGCCCGCCACTGCCCGGAGGGCCGGGAGGCCGCCCCGCGCAAGGAGCCGTGGGCGGCGCTCCCCGTCGACGCCGTCTAGGGCCGTCTACGCGGTGGCCAGGGCCGGCTGCCCGGGCCAGCGGCGCGGGTCGCGGAGGCCGTAGAGGCCCTTGCCCAGGTCGTAGCCGTCGGCCGCGAGCCGCTGCCGGGCGCGTTCCAGCATGTCGCGGGTGGGCTTGGCGAAGGCGTGGTCGTGCAGCCGCTCCGGTACCGAGTTCATCGCGAGGCGGAACGAGCGGAGCGCCGCCGTCACCGCGGGCTGCGGCACCTCGGGCAGCGCCCCGTACATCTGGCGGGCCCAGTCCGGCAGCGAGTAGTAGCAGAGCGCCCCGAACGGGAAGTAGCCCGGCTTCCCGGGCGCGAGGAACCTGAGGTTCTCCGGCATCGTCGGCCACATGAGGAACCGCACCGTGGCGGCGGCCTCCTCGGTGACGCGCAGCTGGGGCCGCATCTCGGCGAGGTAGGCCTCCATCTCGGCGACGCTGCCGGGGACGTCGTCGGCGTGCAGCCCGACGTAGGTCGCGGTGTGCCGCTGCTCGTCCAGGTACCGGTCGGCCATGGCGCCGGTCAGCGGCAGCCCGGCCCGCCGCGCGACCTCCAGGTAGGAGTACACCTCGGCGCAGTGCACCCAGCGCAGCAGCTCGGGCTGGTCGAGGCGCTCCCGCCTGCCGGTGTCGTGGTTGAGGATGCGCAGGCTCCGGTGGATCTCCCGGACGCGGTACGCCAGCTCGTCGATCTCCTCGTGCGCCCCGAAGGTGGCCACCCCGACGAAGTCGGCGGTGCGCTGGAGCCGCCCGAACGGGTCCTCCTGGAAGTTGGAGTTCTGCCAGACGCCCCACATCGCCATGGGGTGCAGCGCCTGGAGCATGAGGCTGCGCACCCCGCCGATCCACATGGACCGGTCGATGTGGACGCGCCACGTGACGCTCTCGGGGGGCTGGACGGTCGCCGGCATGTACACCTCCATGAGACAAACTGAAGTAAGTGTGTCATTACCTCAGTCCGCCCGCGACACCGCCCCCCTCCGGGCGGTGAGGAGTCCTCGGCCGCCCGGGGCCCGGTGGACTATCGGTTCACAGCGACTCGTCGCGCATGACCTCCAGGTTCAGGAAGCGCGGGCCGTCGCTGCACAGCGCCTCCATCTGCCCGGCGATGCGCCGGGTCTCGGGCAGGTCGCTGTTGCGCATCGCCTCCTCGTAGGACGGGAACTCGACGATGTCGACGTAGTGGGACGCGTCCTGGCGGTCCTTGGTGTGCAGCTCGTGGGTCGCCGTGCGCGTGCCCTCGCTGGCCTTGGCCCACTCGTCGAACAGGCCCTCCAGCTCGTCCTGGCGGTCGGTGCGGTAGTCGATGATCTGTACGAAGCCCATCCGGCTCAGCCCCCTACCGTCGCGCGCTCGTCCTTGAGGTGGGTGCGGATCTCCTGCCGCATCTCCGGGGTGTCGTCGTGCCCGTGCACCGAGGCGGCGTGCTCGGCGGCGGCGCGGACGACCTCGTCCTCCTCGCCGCTGATGGTGAGCGTGCAGCCCGACTCGCTCGGCATGTCCCTGCAATCGGCCGTCTTGCGCATGTCTCCCCCTCGCCGGGCCGGCGCCCGCGCGCGAGGTGAGATCCGTCGGCGGCGCCCCGTCCGGCCGTTCTTCCCGCCACACCGTCACAATCCATAACAATCGTCGCATATCCCCATGTCAGGGGGAAGGTGTCCGACGCACGTTGTACGGTGACGCCTCCACAGACGAGAGGGTGTGCCGATGGACTGGGTCGAGTCCGCTGGGGGCCCGCTGCTGGCCGCGCCCGCGTCGCAGCTGGCCCGCTGGGAGGGCGCCACCGACGACGAGGACGACGACGCCCCCGTGGAGACCTGGGGCGACTACGGGCGCGCCTGCGCGGTCGACGGCTACATCGGGCTGGTCGGCATCGGGGGCGGGCAGGGCCTCGTCCTCGGAGACGAACCCGCCACGACGACCTACCTGCCGGACGAGCGCCTCTTCCTGCGCTGGGCGGCGGCCGAGTCGGAGACCGAGCTCGTCCACGCGGCCAGAGAGGCCGTCCGCGGCGTCGAGTGGGAGGAGGAGCTCGACTGGGACGTGGACGGCGCCGTCGTCCTCTTCGACTCCGCCTGGCCCGGCGCGACCCCCGAACCCGGCAACCACCTGAAGATCGACCTGGCCCCGGGCCGCTACCGCGTGCGCGCCGCCCACACGCGGGACGACCGCAACTGGATGATCCTCGTGCATCTCCGGCCTGTGCCCTAGGGCCTGTCTCGAAGTGGCCTCGGCCGCACGCGCGAACGCGTGACCTGGTCGGTGGAGCGAAGCCGGAGGCGAGCGGAGCCGGGCAGATCG
>NZ_JBFAGB010000067.1:0-30420 GCF_040639875.1 Actinomadura sp. NPDC023710 | reverse complement strand
CGGTATGAGAAACTGACGGGGTTGGCGGGATTCAGCTGGGTCCCGTAAATGTTCAGGAAGGCGCGCTGGACGATGCGGTCGCAGATGGTCGGCAATCCCCGCGTCCGCAGCTTGCCGCCCCGCATCGACCGGACCGGCCGCAGCGGCTGGGCTCGGTACCTCTGCTCCCGCAACAGGGTCGCCAGTGCCGTCAGCCTGGGGCCGACCTCGCGGCCGAACACCTCCGCCGTGACGCCGTCCGCCCCGGCCATGCCGCTGCCGGCCGCCACCCGCGACCACGCCGCCCACAGCACCCGATCACTGGCCAGTCGCTCCACGAGCCGGGTCGTCCGGCCGGGTCCCTCACGTGTCCTCATACCAACAACCGATGGACGAACTCCTTTCCGGCCATTCAAAGAATTGTCAGGAGGTTGGCGCACACCCCCAAACCCCGCTCTGACCTGCGCAAACGACGTCCTGAAGATCATCTTCAAGGCCACTTCAAGATCGCGCCCAAGGAGGTTGGCGCATGATCTTGCAAACCCGCAGGTCAGACCCCCATAATTTGAGGTACTGTCGCAGCGCCCTACAAAACCGCATCGGATTGAAACTGCCACTTAGGGTGCGCAGAAACTCCACCCATGGTCGCAGCGCCCTACAAAACCGCATCGGATTGAAACAGGCTCGGCATAGTCCCCGCAGCGACCGAACGGGTCGCAGCGCCCTACAAAACCGCATCGGATTGAAACCCCACGACGGTTAGATCGTGCGTTGCGATGGGCGTCGCAGCGCCCTACAAAACCGCATCGGATTGAAACTCCACCACTTCTGTGGAGGTGATGGCTCGGATGAAGTCGCAGCGCCCTACAAAACCGCATCGGATTGAAACCGGGACTCTTGGAGTCAGCACGTGCCTGTTCGAGTCGCAGCGCCCTACAAAACCGCATCGGATTGAAACGAGAGTGGCTCCTCAGGCTGCAACTGATCACACCTCCGTCGCAGCGCCCTACAAAACCGCATCGGATTGAAACGGTAGTTCCGTCGGGGCGCTGGCCGACTACTCTTCAGTCGCAGCGCCCTACAAAACCGCATCGGATTGAAACCTGTGCCCTGCCTTATCTCGACAGGCGGTGCATAAGTCGCAGCGCCCTACAAAACCGCATCGGATTGAAACATGGCGATTCCTTCGGCTAACCCATGTTGTCGGTAGAGGTGGTCAACAAAAATCGCATCGATTTGGAATGCCGCCAGGAATACCGGAACGGAGAGGATTCCAGTTACTGCGCCCACAAACTGCATCGGGTTGAAGTCGCGGTGCCTCTCTTGAGTTCTCGTACCGCCTGCCTATAGCGCTCAACAGAGCCGCGTCGGAGCAGATGAAAGCGCGCGGCCCCATGGTCGGGGCCGCGCGCTTGCGTTCGCGTCGGGTCGGTCAGGGGTGCGGGGGTGGGGAGGGTGGTGCGAAGTGGGGTGGGGGTGTGGCGTCGCCTTCGCCGCGGGGTGAGTCGGGGCCGCAGGCGGGGCAGTCGGGTTGGGGGTCGGCGTCGATGGCGGTAAGGGCGGGGCCGGCCAGGTCGATGAGGGTGTAGGGGCGTGTGCGGTGCCAGCCGGTGAGGAGGTTGAGGGCTTCGCCGAGGGCGATGCCGGCGATGGCCTGGTTGAGGAAGATCACGCTTGGGGTGGGCTGGTCGGGTGCGTCGTGGAGGTATCCGGCGTTGCGTTTGGCGACAGCGAGGGTCGGGTCGAGTTCCATGGACGCGGCCGCGGGGTTGTAGCCGGACAGGCACAGGAGGCAGGGGCCGCCTGGCGTTACGGTCGCGACGTGTCCGGAGACGTCGAGTGGGTCGGACTCGTGCGCGGTGATCTCCGCGCCGGTGTCGATGTAGGGGCGGGCGTACTGGACGGCGAGGGCGTTGAGGGCCCAGCGAGGGGCGTGGCCGTCGACCGCGCCGAACAGCAGGTCGGCGCATCGCAGTGTCATCCATGTGTCGGTGTTCAGGATGCTGTTCTGGATGGCGTGGACGGGGATGTCGGGGTCGATGTTGGCGACGGCGCGTGCCGCGACCTCGACCTTGGGCATCCCGTCCTGCGCGTCGGTGGCCGTGGCGCCGGCGAGGCGGTTGAGGTTGGTGGGTTCGACGCGGTCGGGATCGATGACGATGAGGCGGCCGATGCCGAGGTGGGCGAGTCCTTGGACGAGCAGTGAGCCGATGCCGCCCGCACCGACCACGGCTGCGGTGGCGGCGCCGAGCCGGCGTTGCCCGTCGTGGCCGAACGCGCGGATCTGGCGGTCGTGCCGGTGGGTGTCGCTGGCCGGGGTCATGGTGTGCACAGGGGAACCTCGCTGAGGGTGTCGTCCAGCAGGACGCATGCGTCCAGCGGTGCGAGCCGGCGCGGCTGCGGCGACCAGGCGCCCGCGAGCCCGCCGGGGCCGAGGACGAGTGAGGCGGCGACGGCCGGTGGCCGGTCCGGCATGGTCTCGGCGAACTCGGCGTGGGTGAGGCGCATGTTGTGCTCGTCGTGGCCGGAGAACCAGACCGGTCCGCCGCCGAACGGGTGCGTGTGCACGTCCACCAGCGACATGCCGGTCTCGTAGCAGGCCCGGAGGATCTGCCGGGTGAAGTCGGGGTCGACCTCGACGCGGACCGGGGATTGCACGTCCAGTGCCGCGTCCGGGATGAGGAGCGCCTGCCGGACGAGCAGGTCCGTCGTGCGGCGGCCCCATGGGTCGCTCCAGCGACTCGCGCGGGCCAGCAGGTAGGCCATCCGCTCGGACGGAGACGCCAGCAGGTGCTCTTCGGCCGGCCGCCATACGCGCGCGGGCAGCCGCAGGACGCAGCGCATCAGTCCGCCGTCCCCAGGTAGGTGCGGATGGCCTCCACGAAGGTGAGTAGGGAGTCCTGTTCGGCGCGCCAGCGGCGTTCGGGGTCCTCCAGGCAGTACCAGTGGTAGCCCAGGTGGGAGTAGGGGTTGTGGTAGTCGCGGAAGTAGTGCCCCGGTGTGACGAGATGCCCGCCCTTGCGGCGCCACAGTTTCGCGCTCAGGTAGAACCCGTCGGGCGCGCATTCGGGATACGCGGCCGGCGGGACGATCAGGACGCTGGCGCGGTCGGGGGTCCACCCGGTGGGGAGCCGGAACCCGCTGATGAACACGTACGACTCGTCCTCGGCGATTTTCAGGCCGGGGTAGGCCGCCGCGAGGGTAGCTGCCTCCATCCGCAGCCGCGCGGTGCGGCGGGTGACGGCCTGGGCCTTGGAGTGGCGGGCGTGGTGGGTGAAGGTCTCGTTGTCGGCGACGCGCAGCCGCTTGGCGTCCGGGACGATGACGTTGCGGTCCCGTTCCTGCCGCACCAGCACCCGGTCGGCGTCGATCCCCGCAATCCGCTTGATCTCCTCCCCGTTCAGCTGGTCGGCGATCACCGGCACGTCCACCCCGTTGATCCGGATCGTCTTCCCCATGCGTCCGCTCCTTCGTCGCCCGGTGTGTCTACCGAACCCCGATGGACGAATTGATGACACTGCGCCGTACAGCGTGGGGAGCCGGAGGCGCGCATCGCGCGCCAGTTCGGTTCCGACGTGCGCCCAGACGAGCTCCAGGTCCACATGAGCGGACGTTGGGGGCGCGTGTCGGGGATATGTCCACGGGGAGGCCCGGGGGTCCGGGGCGGGCAGCAGCGTCTGTCGGTTCGCCGGGCGTTATCGTCCGTATCCGGGCAGCGGTCTGGTGACGATGGGGGCTGTTATGGCGGCTCTGGTGTGGTGCTTATGCGCTTGACGTCGGCGACCAGGTTCGCTGCGTGTGGGCCGGCGGCGTAGCGGCTGCGTCGATGGTGCCGGTGGCTGCGGCGAGCGGGTCGGGGTTGGTCGCGTGGTGCAGGGCGAGCCAGACCCGCGGGTGTTCGCCGTCGTGGAGTTGGGAGCGGTGGGCGCGCAGGTGCGCGGAGGAGGTTAGGGCGTGGGCGGCGATGCTGGCGGTTTGGTGAGAACCCCCGGATCTTCCGGACAGCTCCCCAACTAGAGTTGGGGAGAAGCGGAATGTAAGGTCGTTGGCACAACAGAGACGGCATTTCACCCAGAAGCACAAGGATGAGGTCGTCCGCATAGTCCTGGACGGCCCGCGCCGCCCACGTTGCGCGTGAGCCGGGATCCACGACACCCCCTGGGCAACTGGGTGAAGGCCTACCGCAGAAGGCACGGCGACGCGGCCGCCGTCGGCGGAGGCGGACACAAGAGCGAGAGGGAACGCCGACTCGAGCGAGAGAACGCAAGCTCCGCGAAGAGAACGAGTTCCCCAAAATAGGTGTGCTGTCGACGACGCGTGAATACTGCCCCTCAGGCGGCGGGCGGGTTCCATGACCTCTTGGGAGACGCGACAACCTTACGCAAGCTGTACTCCAGCCGTTGCCGGGCGAACCGGGTCATGGAGGTGCGGGCGGGTTCCATGACCTCTTGGGAGACGCGACAACCTTACGCAAGCTGTACTCCAGCCGTTGCCGGGCGAACCGGGTCATGGAGGTGACCGCCACCAGGGCGAGGGCGACAACCAGCGTGGCCGACACGCTGGCCCCGGTCCAAAACCTGCCTGAGCTGTACCCATGCACCGGTAAGGGCATACCCGGCATCCTCCCGTGCGGCAGGCGCCACCCATGGATCGGAACCGGAGACGGGCCCGCAGGACGTCGGCGGCTGCAACCGTGCAGTAGCGCGGCCAGCAATTGAGGACCGACCGGCGCGTACGGGCTGTCTGCTGTTACTGCTCGCTAGCGTGCTCGGTGATTGCTTCGGCCTGCCGTAACTGAGGACCGCCGGGAAGAGTCAGCGCTTGATCCGCTCGAGCAGGTCGCCGAATGCAGACGGTGTGAGCAGCAGCATCCCCAGCGCCGGGTTCTTGGAGTCGCGGACGGCGATCTGGTTGCCGATCCGGGCGGTTTCCACGCAGTTGCCCGTTGAGCTGTGTGAGGACGTACGCCAGGTCCGTCGCGTCCCGTCCGAGGCCTTGGTCATGGTCTCTCTTTCGATCATGCCTGGCCGCGCAGTCGAGCCAGGTACGCCGGGGTCTCGGCCGGAGGCAATGCCAGATCTTGAACTGCGGTGAACGCCTCGGCGTACCGGCGGACCTCACCGCTTTCGGTGAGGAAAAGATCGGTGACCAGTCCCTCCAGATAGACGATATCGGTTTCGAAGGGAGCACCGAAGTTCAAGATCATGAAGGCGCCGTGTATCGCGGGGTGAGCGCCGGTGCCGCTGCCGAGTACTTGCAGGGTGACCTGCGGCCTGGAGGCAGCCTCCAGCAGGTGGTCGATCTGGTCGCGCATGTGCTGCGCCGAGCCGACACGGCGCCGAAGCGCGGCCTCGTCGATGATCGCGTGCAGGCCGGTGCCGGCGAGGCGAAGGGCCTCCTGGCGTTGGATTCGCACCTCGACCCGCTGTCGGAGTTGGGCTTCAGTGGCGTCGGGCCACACGCTGCGCGTGGCTTCGAGCGCGTAGTCGGGTGTCTGCAGTAGTCCCGGGACCAGTGATGCCTCGAAGGTTCGCAGGCTTTTGGCCTCGCGTTCGAAACTGATCAACGTCAGGTAGGGCGAGGGCAGGTCGCCGAAGGACTGCAGCCATGGTTGCTGATCGGACTCCTTGGCGAGCCTGGTGAGTTCGGCTGCCTCTCGCTGACCGACGTTGTAGAGGGTCAGGAGGGTCTTCAGCGTCCGCGGCTGCGGCGACTGCTCGGCGGTCTCTTGGCGGTGGAGGGTCGCCCGGGAGATTCCGGTGGCCTTGTAGACGTCTGTCGGCGTATAGCCGGCGGCCACCCGCAGTTGCCGAAGTTTGATGCCGAGCAGCAGCCTGCGGGCAGTCGGTGGCGTCGTTGGTGCCGCCATGTCTGCACCCCCTCCCCGTGCTCGTGGGTCGCTGCGCAGATCTTCGCACTTCTACACGAGTGTAGCGAACGGAACATGATTCAAACGAAACGTGTTGCATTTGCTCCGTGTTGCGCGCAGGATGGGGGTTGAACGCCACCGCACACCCCGGGCCCATCCATCCCCGACCAGAGCCCACCGGCTAGCCAGACGGGCCCGCCTCTTCCTCATCCCGACTCATCGCACGCCCTCGCTCGCACGCCCCGGCGCCGACCGCCGGCGCAAGGCAGGAGCCGATATGAGCACGCCCGCCCCCGCCGTCATGGGCCGACCGCCCTCCCCATGTCCGAAGAGCCCTCAGCGAGTACGAGTTCTACCGCAGGACGAAGGCGCCGCTGCGACCGCACGGGACTTCGCCAGAGAAGGTCTGCAGGGTTTGGGACTCCCGAGAGACCGCGGGCTCCACGACGACGTCGCCAGCGTGGTGACAGAACTCGTCGCCAACGCCGTCACCCACGGCGCGACCGGGAGCGGACCGCTACCGGTCCTGGCAGGGGCCCCCAGTCCCATCCGCTCCGAATCGCCCGTCATGATCAGGTTCGGCCTGATCCCCGGGGCCCTGCTGGTGGAGGTCCAAGACGCCAGCCCGGCCCCGCCCCGACCCGGCGTCCCGGCCACCCTCCAGGAGGGCGGCCGGGGCCTGCTACTGGTCGGCGCCCTGACCTGGCAGTGGGGCTGGTACGCACTGGAAGCCAGCGCAGGAAAAGTGGTGTGGGCAACCTTCGCCCTTGCAACAACCTGAGCGGGGCCACGCCCCGCAACCGGGGAACGGACAACTGCCGCCGCTCCACACCCAAAGTGGATCCTGCTGATCGTCGCCCAAGATCCTTGGCCGATGGTCAGACGGCCGGTCGAGTAGTTCGGACGACGACGCGGGTGTACCGCTTGTCGGCACACAGAACCCCGCCGGCACCCAGGGCCGTCCCGGCCGGGTGCACCTCGACCCAGATGTCACCGACTGCTCGGCCCTCGTGTTCCCATCGGCGTATCCGGTCGGCGAGAACGGCCGCGACCTGGTCCCCGACCGGGCCGTAGGAACAGACGCCCAGCTCAAACGCGCGCCGCCCGCCCGAAACAGGAGTCGCGGGTCGCATGGTCAGGTAGCCGATGGTGTCGTGCTGGACCACCGCCATGCTCCCCCACCGGTACATGGGCTCCACCAGCCCGTGCCCGGCGCCGCCGACTATCAGGCGGCAGAACCCGTCCAGGCTGGCCAGCCAGAACTCCACGTCGCCGACGCGGTCCTCGACGACGTTCACGCCCAGCCAGCGGTGAACCGGCCGATGGCCCAACGCGGCGCGCAGAGCGCCTGCGTCCACTGACATCCCGTCGTCCAGCCGCACCGACACCTCAGGGTCTTCGCGGAGCCTGATGGTGGGCTCGGCGAAGTGCCCGGCGCCGCGGAGCGGGATGAAGCCGCAGTACTGCATAGAACGGCTCACCAGGAAGTCGCCCTGGCGCTCCAGGGCCACCGAGCGGGTCAGGCCCCGCACTCGCAGCGGCACCACGATCCGCCCGCCGGGCGCGAGCTGGTCGGTCCAGGCCGGGGGCACGTCCCACGCCCCGGCGGTAATTACGATCCGGTCATAAGGGGCGCCCTGCTGGTGGCCGTACTCGCCGTCGCCGCAAACCACCCGCACGGCGTCGAACCCGACGGCGGCAAGCGCGGCCTGGGCGCCGTCCACCACGTCCTGGTCGATGTCGACCGTCGTAACAGCCCCGTCCGGGCCCGCCAGGTGCGCCGCGAGCGCGGCGTTGTAGCCGGTGCCGGCGCCGATCTCCAGGACCCGGTGGCCGGGCCGCACGTCGAGCTGTTGCAGCATCTGCGCGACCACCGCCGGGGCCGAGGCCATGCTGCGCGGTCGGCCGTCGGCGCCGGGGTGGGTGATGACGCCGTCCTGGGCGTAGGCCGCCTGCACGGTGGCGCCGGGGACGAACAGGTGCCGCGGGACCGCCCGCATCGCGTCCTCGACCCGCGGGTCGTGAACCGATCCCCAGGCCATCAGCTGGTCGACCATCGCGGTGCGCAGGGCCACCGGTGACTCATCGGCTGCGATGCTGCTCATGTGACGAAGGGTAGGACCCGAGCGCGGCGCGGTCCGGGGATCCTGCGGAACCACCGCGAGTCTTCAGAGCCGGGCGCCCGGCAGGGCGGCGGGATCGTCTCAGGGCCTGCTGCCCGCCCGAAGAGCCGGTTCGGGCCGGACGCCGGTCAGCGCCCGGTGTTGTAGGCCGGGGGCAGCCACAGGTATCCGCAGGTCCGGGTCTCCTTGTGCCGGACGTTGATCGGGCGGTAGGCGGCGCGATTGATGAGCCCGGTCGCGGCGGCATGCTGGTAGAGCTCCTGGGAGACCAGCATCGCCAGGTCGGCGTCGGGGACCTGCTGCAGGCGCTGTTTGAAGGCCGGGGCCTCCAACAGCCGGAAAAGGTGCGTGAGCGCTGCGCCGAGGACCCCGTGGTCGTCGTGCTCGACGTCGCCGGCGTGGACGGCCATCCGGAGCCGGAGGCGTCCCAGGTCGTTGGCCAGGCGGTTGGAGCGGCGCAGCAGCGCGGTGAGGTGATGGGCGAGCGGGTCCATCACGTCGGTGGGCGCGGTGTCGCTCGGAAGCAGAATCAGCGCGCCGTCGCCGCGGTCCTCGGCGTAGCACGCCGTCCACGGCATGTGGGAGATCTCGAAGGCTCTTTGCAGGTGTTCGTAGAGGTGTTTGCGCAGGAGCCGTTGGGCGTCGGCGTCGCGTCGCTGGTCACCGAACCGGGGGATGTCGACGCCGATAAGCGTGGTGTGCATGATGTGAACTCGCTAGAAGTGTGAGTGGGTTGGGCAACGGGGGAAGCGCCCGCCCGGGGCGGTGGCCCGCCGAGGTGAGCTACACGGCGGCAGGGCGAGCTGGGGATCAGTCGAGCATGGACTCGTCGGCCCAGAAGTCGATGAGCTGGTCGGCGGTGAGCTCCTGGAGCGGCGCCGCGGGCCAGGCCCTGCCGGACTGCATCGACCGGATGGTGATCAGCGACAGCGCGGCTCGCGCGTCGTCCAGACACCTGGCGCCCGCGCCGGTGACCGCCACACCTGCCGGGCAGGAGGCGGCGGGTTCGGAAGCGGCGATGAGGCGGCGAAGTGGCGAGGCAAGGCAGAACATGACGATCTCCTCCGTGCGATGGGTGAGGTGCCCGCGCTCGCCCGGGAGCTAGGGCCGGGGGCGGCGGGGATGGTTCACCCTGGCGGCCGCGCACGGCGCCACGCCCCCTAAACGCTGGTTTCCGGATGTTCCCGGATGTCCCGGATATACCGCCCGGTATCCGAGTCCTGTCCGGGAACTCGGGCCAATCGGCCATTCGCTTGATATCGCTGCCGCGCAGCCTGTTGAGTAATCCGCAACTAGCTCGACTGGTATGTGTCATGTGACCCGCTATCCGTCGGCGCGCCGCCGCTATCGTCGGCGACATGGCGGGTGAACGACCTGGAAACGATCGGATAGAACATGACGAGAAGTGACCACGGAGAGCGGTACTCCGCAGTGGTGGCCCTGCTGAATCGGGATCGCAAAACGGCCAATAACCCCACATTCATCGAAATTGAGCGCATTTCGTCCGCACTGGCCGGCCAGACGGTGCACGGGGTGCAGGTCCAGAAGGTGCCCCGCGCGACGGCCAACGACGTCACCCTCGGCAAGCAAAAAAGCCGGCTCCGCTGGGAGCTGGCGGCGAGCCTATGGGCTGTGATCCACTACATCGCCGAGAAGCGCGACATCGACACCCAGGCGATGATCCCCCTGGACGCGCTGAACCGCAGCTTCCACCAACCCCAGCCCCAGCCCACTACCGCCGAATCCGCTGAGCCGCTACCCGGGCGGACGCGACAGGAGCTCGCGGCACTGTGCCGCGCACCAGCAGCGCCCAACTGGGCACGGCAGGGCA
This sequence comes from Actinomadura sp. NPDC023710, assembly GCF_040639875.1. NCBI lineage: Bacteria > Bacillati > Actinomycetota > Actinomycetes > Streptosporangiales > Thermomonosporaceae > Actinomadura > Actinomadura sp. NPDC023710. Next base: position 20,618 of record NZ_JBFAGB010000067.1, on the reverse strand, counting down.
CGCCCGCGACCGGGCCGGAGGCGGGTCCGCCAGGTCTGGCATCCGGGCGCGGCACCGGCCTGGTCGTCGGCGACCCGCTGGCCGCCAGCATGGGGCTCGGAGCGCCGTTCTTCTCGGTGGCCGGTGAGCGGCCCGCGGGTCATTGCCCCCGCGCGGCCGCGCGCGAACTGCTGGACCGTGTCCGCGCGGAGACCGACGTGTGGTGGCGCGCCTACCGTGACGTAGTCCCCGAATGGTTCGGGCCCTACCTCACGCTGGAGCGACTCCTGTCGTTAATCCGCGTCTACGCGCCGAACCGCGTTCCCGGACTACTGCAGGCCCCCGGCTACGCCCGGCACCTCATCACCCAGGACCTGCCCGGCATCGGCGCCGACGAACTCGCCCGGCGCGTCGAGCTGCGCCAGGAGCGCCAACAGATCCTGCACCGCCCCGACGCCCCGACCTACTGGGCCGTGATCAACCTGCGGGCCCTGAGCCCGTGCGCGGCGCCGCCCGAGGTACTGCGCGAGCAGATCCAGTACATGATCTCCCTCGCCGCCTACCCGAACGTCATCATCCAGCTCCTGGACGGCGCCGACGCCGAACGCGCCGCCCCCGACGGGCCGCTCACCGTGATGCGGTTCCCCGAGACCGCACTGGACGACATCGTGTTCTACGAACACCACGACTTCGGCCACTACGTCGACGACGCCCGGACCAGTGAAAGACTTTCACTGCGGTTCCACCGGCTCGCTGACCAATCCCTGGGGCCCCACGACAGCATCACCCGCATCACCCGGTTGCTGGACATGCCTGGCCAGCTCTAGCCATCACCCTCTACCTGCTGCAATACGGCTCTCGGTCTGCTCTCATGTCAACCCAGGGGACATCCACGCGCAGACCGAGGGCTCAATGTGCAGCGACGACCGGCAATGCGGTCCCGAACCCGACAATCCCTCCGATGATAGACACGGATCCTCCATCAATGCCGATGTCCCCCATTCGGCGCGGATCTGGAACTACTGGATCGGAGGAAAGGACCATTTCCCCGTCGACCAGCAGGCCGGCGACGACTACGCGCGCACCTTCCCCGGCATCATTCCGCTGGCCCGCGCCGGCCGCGACTTCATCGACCGCGTCGTCACTCACCTGACCGCCGACGAAGGCATCCGGCAGTTCCTGGACATCGGGACCGGGCTGCCCGCCGACAACACCACCCACCAGGTCGCCCAGCGCGCCGCCCCCCACTCCCGCGTGGTCTACGTCGACAACGACCCGCTGGTCCTGGTCCTGGGCCGCGCCCTGGCGACCAGCCGCCCCGAAGGCGCCGCGGACTACCTCGACGCCGACCTACGCCACCCCGAGCACATCCTCACCGGCACCCGCCAGTACCTGGACTTCCTCCAGCCGATCGCGCTGATGCTGATGGGCGTCATGGGTCACATCCCCGACGACGACACCGCCCACACCATCGTCGACACAATGCTGGAGGCGCTCCCGCCGGGCAGCTTCCTGGCCCTCTACGACGGCACCGACACCGACCCGGCGTTCATCGACGCCCAACGAAGCTACGCCGCCACCGGCGCGGCCCCCTACCGGCTCCGCAGCCCCGACCAGATCCGAGACTTCTTCACCGGCTTGGAACTCATCGACCCCGGAGTCGTACCGCTAACGCACTGGAGACCCGCCCCCTCCCCCCTCCCCCCCGACACCGTCGAGGGCTACGGCGGCGTCGCCAGAAAACCCTGAACCTTCCCTAGGCGGCGGCGGAGGGGCGGTTCGCTCGAGCCCCGCAGGCCTTGATCAGGCCGCTCTCGGAGGGCGAGCACGGCCGCGCGGCGAGCTCGACGACTCCCTTTCACCGAAGTTCGTGCTGCCCCTGGACATGATCAATCCCGATAGGGGCCAGTGGTGGACATGCGCCACCTCCACAACACCGGATCCGCGCCGTTCGACGCCGAGCCGAGATCCTCATGCGGAGCCAGTTGACGCCGCCTACGGCTACACCTACTGAGCTGCCGCAGGGAGCCCGCCCCACCCTTGCCCGATTGGGCGATCGGCTGCTGAGCAGCCGCGAGATCATCGCATGCGTGCCGGGTGGCCCGCCGACGGTGAGCCCGGCCGGTGCGAACCGTGGAGCGCGCTGCGCGCGGGAGTGCCCGTCCTGCTCTGGAACCGGATCCTAACCGAGCCCGGCCGCGCCTGACCGACCGCGCGGAGGTCGACGCCGTCAACGCGGCGGTGTTCCTGCGGCGGCCGCTCCTGGTCACAGGGGAGCCGGGTGCCGGGAAGTCGACCCTCGCCTACCGGATCACCCGCGAGCTGGGGCTCGGCCGGGTGCTGCGCTGGCCCATCGGCAGCCGGAGCACGTTGCGCGACGGACTCTACGAATACGACGCGATCGGGCGGGCGCAGACGCCGCGACCGGCCGCGGGACGCTCGCGCGCCAGGCCGGAGGAGGCGCCGGTCGAGGGCGACCCGGATTCCCGCGCCGACTCGACGCCGGAGTGGGGCCCCACCTCAGGCTCGGCCCGCTGGGCACCGCGCTGCTCCCCCATGAGCTGCCCCGTGCTCCTCATCGACGAACTCGACAACAGCGACATCGACCTACCCAACAACCTCCTCGACCGGAGCAGGGCCAGCCATCGCGGGCCCTGCCGCTGACGGGTCCTTCCCGTTAGCAGACACACCGCAACCCCCAGGGAGCCTCCATGCTGAATGATCAGGTGAACGCCGCCGTGATCGTCTGCCTCGCCGCCTTGATCCTGATCGGAGCGGTGACGGCCATCGTGGCGCGCCGAGACGTGGCCCGGCTTCCGCTCGTGCTCACCGCCCTCGCGGTGGCACTCGGAGCCATCCCCGCCATCTTGCGTGTCCTCATCGGCTAGCACCCGCCGCTCTCCTAGTTGGTGCGCCGGTTTGGCAGGTGCGGACCGATATGGCCGATGTAGATGCGGCCTGTGTTGCTGGTGTCGTCCAGGAAGTGCAGGCGCGGTGCGGGTGGGCGTCCTGAGCCCAGCCGGATGTGCGCGCCGAAGAACGCCTCCCCGCGGGCAGCGACCTCTGCGGGGACGGGGAAGGTGCGTGCACGCCGGAACCGCGCGTCGCTTCGGACCCGTTCGTATTCGCCGAGCGCGATGATGGAGGGTGCGATGGCGACATCGGGTGCGCCGGAGCGGCAGTAGGCGAGCAGGTCGCACACGGGTTGCCGGTGGCTTCGGGCCTGGGCGTAGGCATGAAGTGTGGACAACGCGTCCCAGGCGCGTCGCCGCCAGGTCGCTGCCTGCGGATAGTGGTCCAGGGCGCAGGCGAGATCCGTGACCAGGGCGTCGAAGTCCAGCAGCGCGAACCGGTCCCGGGCCGCGTCGATGAGTGCACCGAAGTCCGCGGGAACAGGTTCTGGGGTGTCGCGGGCTTGGGGAGTCTGGGAGGCGTCGCTGCTCGCGGCGAGCCGCGCGAGGTGGGCCCGGGCCCGCACGGCGTCGGCGAGTTCTGCTTCGGCCTGCTCCGCCTCGGCGGCGTACTGGTCGGCTTCGGCGTGCGCCGCTTCCCGCTGCCGGGTCAACTCCTCGACGGAGGTGCCGAGTGCGCGGATGCGGTCGCGGGCGGCGGCAAGCTCCTGCTCCATCCGTGCGCCGTGCCCGCGTGCGACGCTCAGCTCGCGTTCGACCTGGTCGAGTCGGCCGGTGCGGTCCTTCAACAGCCGCTGGACCTGGGCCAGTTCCATGGCCAGCGCCGTGTTGCGGTCCCGCAGCAGTTGCAGCCGGTCGGGTGCGGCAGGGACCCTCAGGCGCCTGCCGGGCTCCAGCAGCGCGGCCGCGTCGGCCGCCAGCCCGGCCGGGGCCGTGGCAGCTCGTGCCCGCAGCGCCCGGTCCACCAGCCGGGCCACAGCGCTCGGGCTCGCTATCTGCCCTTTGCGCAGGGTCTGGTCGCCGATGGGGTCGGTGGCCGGCGCGAACCAGCGCGCGCCCGAAGGAGGGATGCGCCGATCCGGAAGGTGCTCGGCCAGCCTCTGCTGCCCCTCCTCACTGACCAGGATGAGGTCGACCAAGCCCGGCCACAGCAGGATCGTCGACTCGGCGAGCATGGTCCCGGTCAGGGTTCCGGCCTTTTCGGCGGCGGTGATCAGCAGGCCTTCGGCTCGGTCGGGTGCTGTGAGGCGGGCCAGCAACTCCCGCAGGTGCTCGGGCGACATCCTTTCGACGGGCATGACGTGCACGGGGGGGCAGTGCGGGCGGCGATCCCAGCATCACCTTGACCAGCGCGGCGGTGTCGCCGAGCTGGTCGTCGATGTCTTCACCCGTCAGGCCCGCCCATAGCACCGGGGAGAGCACCTGGTGGGTCCAGCGGTGCTCGGCTTCGGCGACCAGCGCCCACTCGCATCTCATCACCGAGCCGTCCCACCCGATCCGGGGGCGCGGCAGATCCCGCAGCATCAAGGCGGCCCGGATCTCGCCGCCGCCCTCGCCGGCCCAGGTCGCGACCGTGCCCGCGACCACCACCGGGATCGGATCGCCGAACGGGTCGTCGGGGTCGGCGAGGGCGCCGTCGGCGACTTCCCAGCCTCCGTGCAGCCGTACAGCGTGTTGCGCTGCCCGGCCGGTGATGTCGGCCGCGAGCCGCCGGACCGGCGGGGCGCCGCCGCCGGCGACCACCCCGGCAGAACCGCCCGGGGCCGCGCCTTCGGGGCGAAGTTCCCAGGGTCGGCCTCTTACTCCTCTGTTCTGGGCAGCAGGGCGTCGGCGCCGCGAGCCCGCAGCAGGTCGGCGAGCCCAGCGCCGAGCATCTCAGGAGTTTCACACAGCCCGGCGGTTCGGGAGGCGCGGACCTGGTGGCGGCCGTCGAGACTGGTGACGCTCCCGGCGAGACGCAGGCCCGCGGACGTGTGCTCGGCGTAGGCGCCGATCGGCAGAGTGCACCCTCCCCGCAATGCGTGCATCATCGCGCGTTCCGCGCGGACCGCGACGTCGGTGATGGCATCTCCCGCCTGCGACAGCTCGGCCAAAAGACCCTGGTCCTCGCGGCGGACCTGGATCGCAAGCGCGCCCTGGCCGGGATCAGGCAGGAAGTCCTCGGCGGGCAGCCGCTGGGTGGCGGAGTCCGCCAGGCCGAGGCGGTCCAGCCCCGCAGCGGCCAGCATCACCGCGTCCAAGGTCCCACCGTGGGCACGAGCGCGCGCCAGCCTCGGCGGCACGTTCCCCCGGATCGCGACGATGCGCACATCGGGCCGCAGCGCCCGCAACTGCGCCGCGCGGCGCGCTGCGCTGGTGCCGACCCGGGCCCCTGGCGGCAACGTCTCCAGCGTCGCGCCGCACAGCGCGTCGCGGACATCGCCCCGCGGCGGAGTGACCGCCAACACCAGGTCCGGATGCCCACCCGCCGCAAGGTCCTTGGCCGAGTGCACCGCCACGTCGACACGGCCCTCCAGCAGCGCCTGCTCCAGCGCGCCCGAGAACGCCCCGCCCCCCGCGAGCTGCCCCAGCGGCCGGCGGCGGTCGCGGTCACCGGCCGTCATCACCGTCAGCGTCCGCACCGGCCTGTGATACCTCAGCCGCGCGCGGAACTCGGCCACCATCGCGCGTGCCAGCAGGCTCCCCCGCGAGCCGATCACCAGCTCCCGCATCCGCGGCCCTGCTGCCATACCGCCGATAGTAGAGAAGCCCCGGCCACACCATGACCGGACCCGCCGCAACCCACCGATCATCTTCGATGACCACCCTTGGCTCCGTGACAGGCCAGAGGTCGCTGGGCCCCGCCTGATCAGGCTGTCGAGAACTTGGCCTGCCCACCTTAGGGTCGTGAGCCCGGATCCCGCCTGCAGGGGCCAATGCCGGATCTATCCGCCCTCCGGAGAGGCCATTGGGCACTCTGCGCTCGCTCGTCCAGATGAGGCGCGGAAATTATAGGTGTAAATGATTCACCCCGGTGAGCGAGGTTGCAGTACACCAAATTTGTTCGGAGCGTTTCCGCTGACAGGGCCTATGACACTGCGCTCGCTAACATAAGCGCTGGACAGGGAAACGGTAGGGAAGTCCTGGTCGCGGAGGAGCGCCGAAGCGCGGTTGGGACAATCGTTCGCCCTCGTGCTCTCGCCGCGGAGGCGCCTGGCGGGAAGTCCGGTGGCAGGCAGGAGGCGGGTCCAGGAGGCATGTGCAATCACTCGCAACTGGGCCGAGGCTGAGATGCGGTCGCGGCATTACCCGCCATGAGTTGGGCGTCAGCGGGCACTCCCCCGACATCCTCAAGTTCTCTGCACAACCGACTCGACGCTACGGATCTCCAATGCAAAGGACCGCGCTTTTTGAGTTCTCTGCGCACGAAGCGCCCAGAGGCAACAGCGTAGCGGGTTTCGGCAACACCGAAAGGAAATGCAGTGAATACAGGAAAGCGGCGCATTTTGCATGTGTTGCCGGTTGCGGCTCCTCCGCACGCATGGAAGGAGTTCGCGAAGCAACTTCCGGCAGAAGTCATCGACGAAGACTTCGAGGTGGAGTTCTCCGCACCGGCCCGAGGACCCGGCAACATGATCGACAGCGACTATGAGCGCACGATCAGTGACCTTGCCGTCCTGGCTGCCGCCGAGAAGGCCGAAGAACAGGGCTACGCCGGCGTCGTAGTGAACAGCATGAGCGACAGCGGGCTCTCCGCGCTGCGTTCACGACTGGAAATTCCTGTCGTTGGTGCCGGCCAGGCATCCATGGCGCTGGCGTCCTGTCTGGGCAGCCGCATCGGCGTCGTGACCATGTGGCGGCCCTGGCATGCCCTGTATCCCGCGGCCGCCGCTGCGGCCGGGCTCCGCGAGCGGCTGGTCAGCATCCGCGACATCGACACCCGCCCCGATGCCGAAGAGCTCCTCGCCGACCGCGAAACCATTTATCCGAAGCTACTGGACGCCTGCGTGAAGGCGGTCGAGGACGACGGCGCTGACGTGCTGATCTTGGGGAGCACTACCATCCATCCCGCCTACCGGTATCTCGCCGAGCAGCTCGATGTTCCGCTCATCAACCCGGGCATCGCCGCGCAGCAGCTCGCCCAGCAACTGGCGCGCGCCGGACTGTCGCATTCACGGCGCGCCTACCCCGCCCCCGCAAAGCCCGACGGCGACCTCCTGACTGCTTTCACGGCGCTCATATAGCCGAAGTTGGCAACGCCACCGTTAAGCGCCCGCACCGGCTACACCGCTGAGGAAACCAGCAGTCCAGGTTCCCCTGGCGAAGTTCGGGTTCCGCCGCCGGCCTGTCTGCGCCGCGACTGGAACCAACGGCGTCGTCCGTGCCCACCGGGGTTCGCCCTGACGCGCGGGTGCCCCCGGGGATGCGCGATGGTGGCCCGCCCGGCCCGCCAGCGGCGGGGATTTCTGCCTTAACCGCGGCGCGGTAGCCGTGGTCGGTGCCCAAGGCGCTGACAACGTCCTCGCGGAGCGGCCGGACAGAAATCGTTCTGTTTGGTTTAATGAGATCATCTGATCGGACTGGACAACTCGGATCGGTGCCTGATGGCGTCGCATTCGCCGGGTGTGTGAGACTAGAGAGGTTTCCCCGCATGGCACAGAAGGTCGAAGTCCTTCTCGTAGACGACATCGACGGTGGAGAGGCTCACGAGACCATCGCCTTTTCCATCGACGGCACGTCTTACGAGATCGACCTGAGCAAGAAGAACGCCGCCAAGCTCCGCAGCGGCCTGGAGCCGTTCGTGGCCGGCGCCCGCAAGGCCCGCAAGCCCACCGGCCGGGGGCGCGGCGCGCGCACCGCGGGCAGCCGCGAGCGCTCCGCCGAGATCCGAGAGTGGGCGAAGAACAACGGCATCAAGGTCAACGAGCGCGGCCGCATCCCCGCCAACGTGATCGAAAAGTACGAGGCCAGCAACTAGGACCCGCCCCCGGGCCCCTCCCCCCGCAGGGCACAAGCGTGCGGCGGGGCCTTCATGGTCTGCATGTGCCCGTCATGCCGACCTTGGCGTCGCGTCAGCTCGCAGTTCGCCGCGATGTGATGCGCCGGTCAGGTGTTGCCGGGCCGGACGAACCAGCGGTCGATCTCGGCGCGGATCTGGGCGGGTGTCGGGGCTTGGACGGGGGCGGAGCGGGGGCCGGACTTGATGCGTAGAGACGCCTCGGGCGGTAGCCATTCGGAGTGGAAGGCGAATGACCGTAGTTTCCAGGTTGCTGCGCTCTTGGTGATGCGCAGCCAGATGGGTGAGGCGCGCCGCGAGGGTGTTCCGTTGACAACCACCTCGGCGGTGGCCGATCGGGTCCGGCCGCCCGGGCCGTGATTGTCGTGGTAGGGGATGGGCAGGCCGAGCGCTCCGGCCAGGAGGGGGCCTTGGGGGTGTCCTCCGCTGAGGAAGGGGTCGGCGACGGTGTCGTAGGTGGCGGTGTGGTGGGTGCCGGGATGCTTGCGGTCGCCGCCGTGGCGGAAATTGCGCCACCACTGCCCGGCTTCGGCCAGGGCGTCTCCGGCGGTGCCGGTGCAGAGTTCGTCGTCGGGGCCAAGGGTGTAGTGGCCCTCGGCGAAGCAGGGGTAGCGGGGTGGTGTGTCGGTGGTCGGCGGGGTGCGTGGTGTGATGTCCAGGTCGGTGAGGACCTGCTGGACGCTGTGCAGAACCTCGGGCAGGTCGTCGGTGGAGTTGCGGCTCAGCCAGGACGGGTCGAAGTGGCGCCCCTCCAACTCGGGTGCGGTGGTGATGGCGAGGGTGCCCAGCCCCCGGCGGGTACGGGCGCCGAGGCCGCCGAAGGTCCGCAGGCCCCACAGCGCTGCGAGGAACAGGTCGGCGTGGACGGGGTCGCCGGTGTTCTTGACGCGGAGCGCGACGGTGGTGCCCTCGCGCAGGTAGCGGGAAGGTGGGGAGCCGAGCAGTCCGGGCCCCAGTAGGTATTTGGTGTAGAAGTCGGCGTGCTGGAGCGGGTAGCCGGTGAGGTTGATGCGGGCGCCGCGCAGGTGGATGGGTGAGGGACCGCCGGAGGTGCCGGTGCGGGCGGCGCCGAAGACCTTCGACTCCACGCTGAGCAGGGCGTCGAGGTCGTTGCCGATGTGGGCTCCGGCGAGGGCGCGTAGCCATTGGGCGAGGGCGCCGCGCAGGCTGGGTACGGGGAGGGGGATGGTCTGGCGGGCTCCGTTCGGGCCGACGGCCTCGGGTGGGAAGGTGCCCAGGAAGGTCGGGGTGATGATGCGGAGCGTCATCTCGTGCCATCGGGGTGCAGTCATGTCATCCTCCACGTCGCCAGGACACGTGGGCCAGGGGTGCGGTGGCGGGCTGGTCGTCCCAGATGATCTGGAGGAAGACGCCGACGGCGAAGCTCCAGGCGGCGGCGAGGGCGAGCAGGGCTCCGGCGGGCAGTGCCTGCCCTTGGCAGCCGGTCTGGGCGAACCAGCAGGCGATGGACAGCGGGGCCGGTTCGCCGGGCTTGCCGTCGGGATTCTCGGCGAAGACCGGGAGCAGGAACCGCAGCCCGATGAGGCCGGTCCAGAAGGCGTGGGCGAGGCCGAGCAGCCCGACGCCCAGGGGGCGGCGGGCCAGGTGGGATCCGGTGATGCCGTGGTTGGCGGCCTCGATGTAGAGGTAGCCGATGCCTGTGGCGGCGATGACGGCGGCCGCCGTGACGGCTCGGCCGGTTTCGCCGGGGCCGCCGCGCCACCAGTCGGGCGCGAACGCGGCCAGCGACACCAGGCCGATCGCCGCCCCGGCGGGTTGGCGCAGCAGCCATGGCCAGGCGGCGGCGCGGTCGAGCACGGTCGCTGCCGCGACGAGGGCGTATCCGGCGGTCGCTGCCCAGGCGGCGGCGGTGAACCCCCAGGTGTGCCGGGTGGTGGCGGCCAGGACGAACAGGATCGCCGAGGCCGCCATGGCCGCCGCGGCGGTGAGGGTGGCGGCCCTGGCCGGGGTGCCCAGTAGCCGCCATGTCGTCCGGGCCGATGGCCCCCAGGCGAAGCGTGGCAGCAAGTGGCGTCGCACGAGGTGGCCGGTGACGGCGCGGTCGACCGCCCGCGCGTCCCGTTCGCGGTGAGGAGCGGCGGGGGCGCCGGTCGCGTGAGCGGCGGTGGAGGGCCTGATGGAGACGGAGGCGAGGTGGAGCAGGTCGGTTTCGAGGTTCTGGAGGCGGGCGGCCAGGTGGGGGTGGTCGTCGCGGGCGTCCAGGACGGCGGCCCAGTCGTCGCGGGCCTGCTGGGCGAGGGTGAGCAGGCGTTGGCCTGCGCGGGGGTCGGTGCCGGCACCGTCCTCCAGCCGACGCCGGTCGGCGGGGTCGATGGTGAGGGCGGTGGGTGGATCGCCGTCGAGGACGGGAGGCGGCGTGAACGGTGCCGACAGCAGCACCCAGCGGATGCGGGCCAGGTCCGTGATGGCGACCTGGCGGCCGTAGGGGGCAAGTCCCGGCGCGGCTTCGGCCGCGGCCAGGTGGAAGGCCGCTTCGTAGAGTTCGACCAGGGTGGACCAGCCGGAGGTGTTGAGCAGGTCGGGGGTGAGCCGTTCGACGAGGTCGCCCGGATGGTAGGCCAGCACCTGGAGCAGGCCGGGATCGGCGGCGGTGATCGCCTCGCGCCATCCGGCGGTCCGTGCCGCTGAGGAGGTTCGGCCCTGCAGGTGGCTGCTGGCGGCCAGGAGTTCTCCGGCCACCAGGTCGGCGTCGGCTGCGCCGGGTGGCGTGCCGGGCAGCCGGAGGGAGCGGGCGAGCCGCGCCGCCTGGGCCAGGAACAGGGTGTCGTGGCTCATCCGGTGTCCGAGACCGAGCGGTACACCGGTTCGCCGAGGACGGCCAGGTAGGCGTATCCGAACGCGTTGAGTTCGGGGGTGCGGCCCTGTGCCTGCCATGCGGCGCCTCGCAGGCGCGGATGCCCTGGAGCCCGATGCTCGCGCACCAGCGCCAGCTCGGTGCGCATGTCGTCGATCGCCTCGGCGGAGAAGCGGCGCAGCTCGATGCGGTGAGCATCGGCGGTTACGCCCGCCTCCTCGTAGACGTAGCGGGCCGTGATCCGGTCGGGGGCCAGGGAGTACAGCAGTTCGGCCATGGCCATGGTGTGCAGCAGGGTGGCCTTGTATCCGCCGGTGAGGTGCACCTGCACGTCCTGGCCGGTGTCGAACGCGGCACGCAGTACGTGGCCCATCCCGGCGATCGCCGGGATGAACCCGTTGCGCGGGTGGCCTGGGTCCAGTCCCCTCAGCCGCACGATCGACACCGGGCCGGTGACGAAGCGGGGATCGGCCGCCGCGTCCTTCAGCTCCGCGGGCGTACTGGTGTAGGTGACGCCCGGCAGATGGGGGCCGGTGATGTGCTGTGCGACGCACAGCGCGGCGGCGATGCCCAGCCCGGTGTCGGAGGCCACCAGGGTGATGGTGTGCCCGCCGGCCGCCAGGTCGCTCAGCCGTCCGGTGGTGGAGGCGGTCAGGGTGTGGGTCTCGGCCGACAGCAGCCGCGGGTCCCACGCGCCCAGGCGTTCGTCCTCGACGTCGGCGGCGAGGGCGTCGGCCCACCAGCCGGTGACGGCGTCGTCGGCCAGGGCCGGTAGGGCATTGCTCTGCCCCTCGAGGAGTTCGGCCAGGTCCGGGGCGGTGCTGTCCAGCGGGCCCTTCCGGGTGCGCAGGCCGTCCAGCAGCGAGACACCGCAGGGCACGACGTAGACGGTCACGGCACCTGCACCTCGGCGTCCATGTAGCCGTATCCGGCCGAGGTCTTGGCGCCGACGCCGATCTCGTCGACGGCCTCGGCCAGCAGTGCGCTCATCTGCTCGACGTCGGGTTCGGGGCCGGTCAGGTGGGTGACGAACGTGCCGGCCTCGACGACCAGGAAGGGGATGGGGACGGGATTGAGATGTTCGGCGGGTGCGGCGGGCGGGTGGTCGCCGGGGGCGCGGTAGGCGCGGGCGTGGGGGGTGAGGACGTGTTCGGTGACGGTGACGCCATCCGGACCCGGTAGCGCGTCCAGCACCGTTACCGCGCCCTGCACGGCCTCCCCCTTCCGGCCGGGCCGGGGGCCGCCGAACAGGTGGACCAGCTCCGCCTCGTCCCATCCCGATACGTCACGGGCGAAGGCGCAAGCGACGCCCTTGAGGGTGGTGCCCGGGATCATCGGCCATCCGTAGGTGCCGTGCAGTGTGATCCCGACGTTGCGGATGCCCGCGTCGCCGGTGCCGGTGATCATCGCTCCCTGCGCCTGCAACCCGACGGTGCGGACGTGCAGGCCCGCCGCCCGGGCCAGTGCGCGGACGGCCGCGCCCCGACGCCGCTGGACGGCCTCCAGCGACCGGAGGGCACGCGGGTCCCCCGGTGGATGCTGCCCGAGGGAGGTCGCCAGCGCCCAATGGCGGATCGGCCTGTCATCGAGGGTGTCGGACCCGTCCCCGCCCAGCACGGCCGTGCGCAGCAGGACCAGCCGGGCGTTGGCGGTGCCCAGCGTCCTCCCGCGACCGGTCCGCGGGAGGAGCTCCAGCCGGTCGTGTTCGCCCTTGCCCACCTCGAAACGTTGCCGCAGTGGCCCCGCGACGACCTCAGCCATGCCCGTCCTCCGGCTCGTCGCGTCCTTCGAGGGCCTCGGTGAGGCGGCGCAGCCACACCGCCAGCAGCTCGGCCCGCTCCGATGCGCGGGCCAGCGCCCCGGCGGGGGTCTGGGCGGGGTCGGCCAAGGCGATGAATAGGGCCGGGGCGTCGGCCGGCGCCTCCGCCCAGCCGAGCCCTTGCCGCACCTCCTCGACCAGGGCCGCCCAAACGGTCTCATAAGCCTCACCCAGCCCACCTTGACCGGTGGACTTGGCGTACAGGAACGCCAGCGTGGCGGGCAGCCCGCCGCTGCGCAGCTGCGCAGGCAGGCCCATGAGGCGGCTGACGATCTCCGGCGTCCAGCCGCCCCGCTGCCGGATGCGGTCGACGATCTGGGAGGCCTGCGCGGCGAGCCCCTGATCCAGCCTGACCAGGCTCACGCCCCCTCCCCCTCTCCGGCTGCGTCGTCGGTGGCGCGGACCAGCCGGCACCACATCAGGCCCTTGCCGACGGTCTCGTCCCCGCCGACCTGCACCACCTGGCCGTCCAGCTGCTCGATCAGAACCTGCAGTTGGGCGGCTTCGCGGGTCTCGACCATCGCGGCCATGAGGGTCTCAGCGGGCAAGTACTCGCTATAGAAGGGGCCGTGCGCGACCGTCTTGGTCATGACCCCCTTCACCTCCTTGCCGAGCTGCACCCGCGCCACCACCGAAGTGCACTCGCGGACCAGCGCCTTGAACAGGTCGGCCGACACCACGTACAGCTGCTTGCCGAGCAGGGCGCGGAAGTACTCGTGTTCGGCGGAGGGCGGCAGCGCCAGCTCGGCGACGGCCCTGGCCCAGTCCCGCACGTTCCTCGATCCCTGCGCCGTGACCTGGTAGGAGCCCAGCACCGCGAGGTGGCGCTGGTCGTCTCCACCCGAGGTCCAGCAGGTGTCGTCGGCGGGATCGTCGGGGACGTCGGCGGGGCCGATCCGTACCCCGGTCAGCGCGGCGCGGCGGGCGAGCCGGGCCCGCACCAGCGGGGACAACGTCCAGGCGAAGGTGTCTACCAGCGTCGGCACCGGGAAGGCCAACACCTGCGCTTCGTGGACCCGGATCGACCCGGGCAGCAACGCCCCGGCCGGTGTGCCCTGCTTGGGGGGTTCGGCACCGAAAATCGCCGTCCAGGTCGCGTGGTCCAGCACCGAACGGGTGTGATCGCGCAACGCGCCCTTGAGGCTCTCGCCCTTGATGATGGGGTACCCGGTACCCACCTCCCGCTGGATGGGCATATCCAGCGCCCCCGATGCGCCGTCACCGCCCGCATGCACCGGGGTCTCGGCGTACAGGAACAGCAAAGCGCGATGTGGTGTCGCCACCATCGTTAGATCACCAACTCCCCGTGAAAGCCCAGCCAAAGCCCACCGTCGCGAACGCCTCCTCCGCCTGCCGCAACGGGCGGTCCTCCAGTGACCGGGCCGCCGCCAGTGCCTGGTTCTCGCCGGGAAAACGCAAGTGGTAGACGCTTCCAGCAGGTACCGCCCACATCAACCTGCCCGCGCGGCGCCCGCCCGTCGACCGGTCCGCGGTGACCGTGGTGATCACCTGTGGTTCGCCCGTCGCGGCGGCGACCAGCTCGCACCCGGGCCAGACCGACAGGTCCGGCCGCCACCCGTCGGCGAACACCGCCGGGGTCGCCAGGTACAGCAGCAACCGGCCATCCTGGGCGGTGGCGGCCGGTGCGGGCAGTTGCGGCGCCGTGGCCATCGTGTGCACCTGCGCGCCGCGTCCCCGGCCGCCGAACGCCACCGTCGGGGCCAGCGCGGCACCCGGACCGTCCAGGCATCGCACGCCGAACCCCGCGCCCGGATCCAACCGCAGATGCTCGGTGGAATAGAGCATCCCCTCCATAGCCCGACCGTCCTGGTCCCCGGCCAGGCCGACTCGCCGCTCGGTCCGCCACGGCGGCGACCACACGATCCTGGACGAGGGTCCACCACCGGCCAGGTAGGTCCCCAGCGCGCGGGTCTCCCACCACCCATCGACCGGATCACCCTCACCGACCAGGCACCCGGACATCCCGGGCAGGTCATGCACCACACCGGGCGGTGCCGACTCCACGCGCAACCTCGTGGGCGACGGTGCGTGCCCGGAAATCCCGTGCCGGGCCCGCTCGGCCGCGTCCTGCTCCATCACCACATCCTGCGGGACCGGCCACAGCAGGCGCTCATGGCGGTTGACCACCAGCGGCCCCATCAACTGCGCAGGCACCTCGATCCCCCGCGCGCTGGCGCGTAACCCGGCACCTGGGGACGCCCCGTAGGCGGCGCCAACGGCGCCCCCCATCGTGGTGGGGCTCGGCAGCACCGTCCGCGCGACCGAGTCCTGCCCGGCGTCGAACGGCCGACCGTCCCGCACGGTAACGGTGTCCAGGGGCTCGAACAGCAGCCATCGTTCGGCGATCACGCCGCACCCGCCTGTGCGTCCGCCGCGCCGCCACGTGCGCCAGCCAGGAACCGGGCCACCAGCACCGCATTTGCCGCATCGATCACGTGCCGTTGCCCGGGCTCGGCGCCGCACAGCGCCGACAGCGCCTGCCCCACGTGCGCCGCCCGATCCCGCGGCACCCCCTGCCGCACCGCCCGCCGCGTCAACTCCCGAGCCCGCCACTCCCGATTCAACTCCGCCAACGCCACCCGATCCTCTTCCAGCCCAGAGGCCAGCCGCCCCGACAACGACCCCGTCAGGTCCGCCGTCAACGACTCCAGATGCGTCACCATCGCCGCGCCAGTGACCGCGTCCCGCCACGGCAGCACCAGCCGTGTCCGCTCACCGCCCCGGTTCATCACCGCCACCCCCAGGCCCGGCCGCCCGCGCCGCTTGGCGTCGGCCAGCAGCCCGCGCGCGGCCTCGATCGCCGACCGCAACGGCCACGAAGCATGGAAAAACACCACGGCGCTACTGGCCGAGGGGCGGGCCAGCAGCCCCCGCAACGCGGCGTCGTCCCCGAGCAGCCCGTTGACTTGCCGGGCCGCCGCCAGCGCCGTGCTCGCGGGCAGTAGCGCCAAAAGGTCGTCACCACCGGTATAGACGACCTGGCCCAGATGCTCGTTATGGATCGCCTCGGCCTGAGCCGCCCCGACCCGCGCGACCGCCGCCGACACCCGCTGATGCCACTTCAGCGGATCCTGCCCCGAGCCGGGGAACCCGCTCAGCGCCTTGCCCATGCGGTCGGCGTCCTGCGCCAGCACCGCCAGATACGGTGTCAACGGCGCCAGACCCGCATCTCGCGCGTACCTTGACAGCGCGGCGGCAGCGGCGGCGCCCGCACCGCACAACGCCGCAGCCGGCTCGGCCCTCAAACCATGGTCACGCCGCAGCCCGCGCGGCTCCCACGTCTCCGGCTTGCACCAGGCGCCCTCCACCTGACACAGCCATGCCAGCACCTCATCCTCGGACCGGGGAAGGCCGGGAATGTTCCCGCCACCGCGTCCCAACGCCGCACGCTCACGGCCACGGCCACGATGAGCCTCGCGCAGAGCCGCCACCTCGTCCCGCAGATAGCCGGCAGCCAGCCACAGATCCCCGTTCTCGGGGGCCGCCGCGATGACCGATGCGCGGAACGGAGCCGACGCGATCGACCACGTGGACGCGAACCGCTCACCCCTTTCCCGCCCGTACCACCGCTTCACGTGCCCCACATGCGACAAGGGCTCGTTCTCACGCAGATTGAAACCCCTAGGCCGCTCCCGCTCAACGACAGCCGCCCACCGACCCGTCAACGCACAAGTCCGCGCCTGCGGCACCGCCATGGCCGGAAAGTCCCGGACCCGCTTCCGAGCCCCCAGCGCCTCCAGAGCAGCCCTCCACTGCTCCCGGTAACCGCCGACATGCGCCGGAACGCAGACCCAACGGAGGGTTGGAAATCCCGCAACCGCAGCGGGCTGCCCCGAAGCGCTGCCAAACGCCTCGGCGGAGAACGACCGCCACAATCTCTCCACCGCGTCCGCCATCGCCGTCCCCAGGGACGCCCCCGTCTCGGCGGGAGTCAAAGCAACGATCCGGTTCGGCACACCCAGCCCAGACCCGCCCGACGGCATCACCAGCACGGCACCCGAGCGTCCCTCGACCACCTGGACCGCAGCCCCGGCCAGTTCCGACATCAACGAGCTACCAGCATGAAGATCAGCAGTGGAACGAGATTCGGAAATGAACCGCTGCACCCCGGCGACCGTGAAGATGACCATGTCCCGGGCAGAAGAAGAAGCGATCTCGCGCTCTTTTTCCGCCACAGCGAGCCCCTCTCGGGTCGACTCCGTCACTCGCCCACGTCAAGGGAGTATCCGAACAGCACGGGCCCCCACCGCAGGCGTCCGTACACTAACACCACCAAGGCGTGTGAACCTGCCAAACTGGGCCTGGCCACTCACGGCCAACCAACCAGACAGGGAGCCTCAAAAGCAATAAACAAACTGCATTCTTCTCGAAACGGGACACCTGTTAAGATTGGCCCGGCTCTGGGGCGCGCTGATCCTGAATCAAATGTCTGCATACTTCTAATGCCCTGGCAGTCAGGTAAAAGCCTTGATGAACGGGTGCGCGCAACGGACATCGACGCCCAAGATCAGAGCCCTGAAGATGCGCTCAGGGTCGCAAACACCAGCCCGCACTCAAGGGCATGGAGACATGGCCGCTGCCAGTTCCGCTCCGGCAGGACGAAGTTGCCGCGGAAACCTGTCCGAATTCGAGGAACTGCAGAAATCGATAGTGTTCTGATGTAGCATGAGCTGCCTCGCGTATTTCGTCACTTGTTTCGTCGGGGTGGTGAGATGGGCTATCTGCTGGACCGTGTAATTCGGGAGCGGTCTCCCCTGGTCCAGCGTGCGGGCGCGGTCCGGCGGGGTGCGTCCGCACGGCCCGACCGGGACCTGCGGCAAGCAGCCTGGGCCGCCTCGCTCCGCACAGACCCCGCCGTGCTGGACATGCTGGTGCTCGCGGTGTTCCGTGTCCGGCGCGGAGTCACCGACCCGTGCCAGGTACCGGACGACCTGCGACGCCGCCACGGCCTGACGCGCCCGGATGCGACCCGCCGGATGGCGCAGGCGTTGAGGGCGCTCCGCTAGGCCAACCCCGCGTCCTTCGCCGCCAACATCGGCGGGCCGCCGCTCGATGTCTCCACTGCGTCGGTGGCAGACCCGCAGGAGCGGCTGGAACCAGCCGTGGACCGGGACGCCGCTCGGGCATCGATGCGCCGCCTGCCTTCGGCCGGACCCGGTGCCTCAACCGTCTGGTGGGCGCTACGGCCACCGACGCACGGGATGGCACCTCCAAGGCCGAGGTCGCGGCACGCACCTTCGGACACATCGACCCGGACATCCCCGGTCCACGCCTTGCCGGACAGCATCCTCAACGCCGATGTGTGGGTATCGCTGCGCTGCGCCGATCTGCTGTTCGGCGCGGTCGACGGCCACGCCCGCGGTGGGCCTCAACGCCCTCGCCGTCCAGTACGCCCGCCCCTACATCGACACCGGCGCGGAGATCACCGCGCACGAATCGACCCACTCGACCTCTCCGGACACGTCGCGACCGTGACGCCGGGCGGCCCCTGCCTCCTGTGCCTGTCCGGCTACAACCCCGCAGCCGCGTCCATGGAACTCGACCCGACCCTCACCGCCGCCAAACGCAGCGCCGGCTACCCGACTGCCCCGCCTGCGGCCCCGACTCACCCCGCGGAGAAGGCGACGCCACGCCCCCACCCCACTTCGCAACACCCTCCCCACCCCCGCACCCCTGACCGACCCGACGCGAACACAAGCGCGCGCCCCGACCATGGGGCCACGCGCTTTCATCTGCTCCGACGCGGTTCTGTTGAGCGCTGCAAGCAGGCGGGGCGAGAACTCAAGAGAGGCACCGCGGCTTCAATCCGATGCAGTCTGTGGGCGCTGCAACTGGAGATCCTATCCGTCCTGGTATTCCTGGCGGTGTTTCACTCCGATGCGGTTTTGTTGACCACCGTGACTGACAACATGAGTTTCCTGAAGGAACCGCCATGTTTCAATTCGATGCGGTTGCCGACCAAGTCTGGATCCTCAACGAGTTTCAATCCGATGCGGTTTTGTGGGGCGTTGCGACATGATGCTCGCCCTGAACCCGCACCTGCGACGGTAGGTTTCAATCCGATGCGGTTTTGTGGGGCGTTGCGACTGCGGAGTGCTACCATGAGCTAAGGTGGCCGGTCGTTTCAATCCGATGCGGTTTTGTGGGGCGTTGCGACAGTACCTCAGATTATGGGGGTCTGACCTGCAGGTTTGCAAGATCATGCGCCAACCTCTCCGGGCGCAATCTTGAAGTGGCCTCAAAGATGATCTTTGGGACACCATCTTCACAGGTCAGGGCAGGTTTGGGGGGTGTGCGCCAACCTCCTGACAATTCTTTGGATCGCCGGAAGGGCGTTCGTCCATCGGTTGTTGGCATGAGAACACGTGAAGGGACCGGCCGGACGACCCGGCTCATGGAACGGCTGGCCAGTGACCGAGTGCTGTGGGCGGCCTGGTCGCGGGTGGCGGCGGGCAGCGGCATGGCCGGGGCGGACGGCGTCACGGCGGAGGTGTTCGGCCGCGAGGTCAGCCCCAGGCAGACGGCGCTGGCGACCCTGTTGCGGGAGCAGAGGTACCGGGCCCAGCCGCTGCGACCGGTCCGGTCGATGCGGCCGGTTCGGACGGTTAGGGGCGACCGCGCGTGAGGGGCGACTCTGCGGTGAGGGTCAGCACGGCCAAGGGGCCATGAAATCAGGCAACACCGTCGGCGACGACCCCTCGCGGCCCGTATGGGCAGGCGCGGACGCGCTGCGCATAGCCATCAGGCGTTGTCATCGGGATCGGGGCAGGAGGTGGCCCATGCCGATGGTGGTGCGGTCGCCGATGCCTGCGTAGGCGGCGAACCGGACGAGTGCGTCCAGGCTTCTCTGCACCTGCGCTGTGGAACGGCGGGTGTCGGCGACGCGGTAGGTGATCGTGCCGATGCTGCCGCGTGCGGGTGCGACGCCGGATTTGAGCAGGTGCTCGGCCATCGTCAGCCGGTAGTCGGCGACTTCGATGTTCCGTGTGATCGCCTGGCCGGTCGCCTCGTCCAGGGCCGCCTCGGGGGCGAAGGCGTTCCACTTGCGGTGGAGGTCGGCGAAGACCCATTCGGGTTCGGGGAACGGACGGATACGTCGCGCGCCCTCCTCACGGGCGGTGAAGAATGCGACGGGTGTGGCGATCCGCAGCGTCCACCGGTCGGCGGGACGCGCACCGGTCGCCAGGCCGGGGAACGACTCGGCCCCGCCGATCCCGACGGCCGCGAGCCGATACACGCACCGTGCCACCCGCACGTTCTGCGTGGCCGCCAGTGCCTGCAGGATGGGCGCGGTCAGCGAGTCGACGAGGACTCCCACCTCGAATCGCACCTTGCCGCTGGACGCATCGGCCCGCTGGTTCCGCTCGTCCAGCAGGGGGGTGAGGGAAAACGGTTTCGGCGGCCGCGTCTCGTGGAGAGCGGACGACAGGTCGGCTTCGCCGAAGTCGCGAAGTGCGGCCAGGAGGGCCGCGTTGACCGCCGGGCCGGTGTGCGGCGGCGGGACGGGCGGGCGCGCACCGGCCGGCTCGAGGTTGACGATGATGCGAGCGGGCATGCGTGCCTCGGCCTTCGTCTCGTCGGGGTCTGACTGAACCCTAGTGAGGTCGCGGTGCGCCGGTCAGTCCGCGACCCAGGCCGGCCGGACGAGCGGCGGCCCCGCCGGGACGGTCCGGACCTCGCGCGCGCACGCCGGGCAGGGCGCGTAGATACGGAGCCGGTCGGCGAGGGCCAGCAGCCCTTCGAGCGCGGCGGCGGCGCGGTGGCCGTCCAGGCCGGCCACGTCGGGGATCAGCCAGCCGCTCTGCTGGAAGCGGTCGGCGACCTCGTCCAGCGCGGCGCGCAGCCGGTCGCGGCGGCTGTCGTCGAACACGTCGTAGCAGACCAGCACCGGCCCGTTCACGGCACGACCCACCCGAGCGGGCTGACCCGCTCGGCCGTCCCGCCGCGATGTGCCGCCCGGCACCGGGGGCAGTTCGGCAGGGCCAGCAGGTGGTCGCCCGGCCGTAGATGCTCGCTCGCCTGCTTGACGATGTCGTCCAGTTCGGCGGCGTCGGCGCCGATCTCGTAGACGGTGAA
>NZ_JBFAGB010000066.1:0-30489 GCF_040639875.1 Actinomadura sp. NPDC023710 | reverse complement strand
GAAGTCGGTGAAACTCCACTACGCCAGGAGGTCCTCTTGCTGATCAAAGACCTACCGGTCAGGTGTCACCAAGATCATGGCCAAGTACACCTAGCGCGACGGTCGCCGGTCAGGGCTTCAGGTCGGGATGGTCGCGCAGCCAGGCGTCCGCGCGCCTGCGCGACGCCTGCGACAGCCACGCGTCCTGGACGACCTCGGTGAGTTCCCGCAGCGTGAGCTCGCCGAGGCGGCTCGCCCGCACGAGCACCGAGCGGTGGCCGTCGAAATGCGGCGTCGTGAAGAAGGGCGACGCCTCGTCCTGCACCAGCGCCTTCTTGTCGGACTCGGAGGGCACCCAGAACACGATCACGTCCGGGTGGCGCTCGCCCGTGACGGGGTCGACGGCGTCGGGGCGAGGGGTGCGGAAGAACACGAACGACTTGCCTCCCACCTGGTACACGGCGTTCCCGCTCTTGCCGTACTCCACCGTGACGTGAGGCATTCCCTGTGCCAGCTCGTGCACGTCCTCGTCCCGGGCAGGACGGTCGTCAGCCTGCATGCCGCGCAGCGTACCCCGGGGCCGGCCGGGGTGCCGGTCAGGCGCTGAGCACCTCGCGCTCGATCTGCTCGAACTGCGCGCCCATCGCCTCGGCCAGCGCGGTGGCCCCCGACAGCGGGCGCACCATGACCGTCAGCTCGTCGATCAGGCCGTCCTCGTCAATGTGGAGGAAGTCGCACCCGTGCACCTCGCGGCCGTTCACGGTCGCCTGGAACATGAGCGCGTGGTCGCGGCCGTCCGCGCCGGCGATCTCCCGCACGTAGCGGATGTCCTCGAACACCCGCGCGGCGGCTCGCACGATCGCCGCCGTGATCGCCTTGCCACGGTACGGCTTGAACACGACCGGGCTGGTGAACACGGCGTCGTCGGCCAGGAGCCCCGCGATCGCCGCCGTGTCCCCGGCCTCGACCGCCCGCCTGAACGGATGCATGCGGCACCCCCGAGATATCCAACTTGTTGAATAGGTGCAAATTACACTAGCCGGGTCACGAGGGGCCGTCCACCGGGCGGCGACGTGGCGACGATCACGGGCCGATACGCTCGAGACCATGTCGTTGCGGAACGCGGTCCTGGCCACGCTTCTGGAGGGCGAGGCGTCCGGGTACGACCTGTCCAAGAGCTTCGACGCCGGCGTGGCCAACTTCTGGATGGCCACGCCCCAGCAGCTCTACCGGGAGCTGGAGAAGATGGCCGCCGACGGACTGATCCAGGCGCGGGTCGTCCAGCAGGAACGCCGTCCCAACAAGCGCCTGTTCTCCCTCACCGAGGCCGGCCGCAACGCCCTGCACGAGTTCACCGCCAGGCCCCCGCGCCCCGGCGCGATGCGCGAGGAACTGATGGTGCAGGTCCAGGCGGTGGACGCGGGGGACGTCGAGGCCGTCATGGCCGCCCTCCGTGAGCGCCGGACCTGGGCCGAGTCCAAGATCGCCCGCTTCGAGCGGCTCCAGGCCCGCTTCCTGAACGGCCGCACCGAAGCGGAGTACCTGGCCGCGGCCGACCGGATCGGCCCCTACCTCACCCTCATGCGCGGCCTGGCGTTCGAGCGCGAGAACCTCCGCTGGTGCGAGGAGACCCTGAGCATCCTCGACCGCCGCACCACGAGCCGCCCCCTGAAAGGCTGACCGGGGTTCCAGTCGCTTGGTGCGTCCGAGCACGGCCGACCGGTCACTGATTCGGGCGCCGCGCTGGTGCTCGCTGTTTCCGGCCGCATGTCATGTTCCGTGGGGTACCGATCGTCTAGTTCTTAGGAGCGGACGAATCGGCGGCGAAGGAGGGTGGCATGTCGGACGAGGACGGGAAGCGAGCAGCGCACCGCGCCCTGGTGGATCGGGTGCTGAACGGGGAGGGGAAGGCATCGGCGGAACAGCGGGCGTGCGCCTTCGGCAACGACGGCCTCTCCCCGCCGTTGGACACGCTGATCGGCAAGATCGTCAACAGCCCGGCGCAGGTCACCGAGGCGGACCTGGCGGCGGCGAAGGCGTCGGGTCGCACTGAGGACCAGGTCTTCGAGCTGGTGGTCTGCGCTGCGGTCGGCCAGTCCGACCGGCTGTACGGGGCCGGACTGGCGGCCCTGGCGGAAGCGACCGGCGAGGGGAGGCCCGATCATGCGGCTTGACGTCCTCGACCACGGCTACGGCCCGGGAACCAAGCTGCTGTTCGCGCTCATCCGGCTGTTCTCCAGGCATCCGGTTCCGGACGCCGCCAAGCTGGTCTTCTACCGGCCCGACTTCTACGGCGCCCGGGCCAAGGCGTTCACCCACGAGGCGATGCGCGGGCCGTCCGACTGGTCGGTGGGCGACCGGGAACTGATGGCCGCCTATGTGTCCAAGGTGAACGAGACCGCGTTCTGCATCAGCGCGCACACGGCGACCGCAAGCCAGGCATACCAGGACGGGCCACGCGTCGTCGCGGTGCTGGCCGACCTGGAGTCCGCCCCCATCGATGAGCCGCTGCGAGCGACCCTGCGGATGCTCGGCAAGCTGACGGGTGAAGGAACGGTCGACGCCGAGGACATGCGGGAAGTGCTGGCCGCAGGTGCCTCACCCCAGCAGGTCAAGGACGCCCTGGCGGTCTGCGCCGCATTCAACGTCACCGACCGTCTCGCCGACGCCTTCGGCTTCGCACTGCTCACCCCCGAAGCCTTCGAGGCAGGGGCCAGGTACCTGCTCAAACGCGGCTACCGCTGACCGCACAACACCCCCGTCTCAGGCGGGAAGGGGTTCCACGCAGGCAACGGGCGGACAGGTCTCGCCGTCCGTCCGCCCGGCGGCGTCGATGTAGCCGACGAGGGCGTCGCGGGATCGGGCGAGCCGCTCCATCCGGTCGTCCAGTCGCCGCAGCCGTGTCCGCATCGCGGCCAGAAGCTCGGGACACCCGAGCAGATCCGGGGTCTCCCCGGCCGCGCAGGGCAGCAGATACGCGATGTCCTCAGAGGACAGTCCGGCACCGAGCAGGTGCCGGATCTGCTTCACCCGCACTACGGCCGCGTCGCCGTACTCTCGGTAACCGTTCGCGCCACGATCCGCCTCCAGCAGGCCCTGCGCCTCGTAATAGCGCAGCTGATGGGCCTTGACGCCCGTCCGGCGGCTCAGCTCTCCGATCCGCATCGCATCCTCACTTGACCTTCAGACCGGTATCAACGTCAACGATGCTGCCATGGGCAACAACAACACCGACATCCCCGTGACGGTCATCGGACTCGGCCTGATGGGCCGGGCACTGGCCGGCGCGTTCCTGAAAGCGGGACATCCCACGACCGTGTGGAACCGCACGACCTCCAAGGCCGACCACCTGGTGGCCGAAGGCGCACGGCCGGCGCCGACGGCCGGCGACGCGCTCAAGGCCGGTTCCCTGACGATCATCTGCCTCACCGACTACGAGGCCGTCCGCGAGGTACTCGACGCCTGCGAACTGGACGGCACGACGCTCATCAACCTCACCTCGGGTAGTTCGGCCCAGGCCCGCGAAGCCGCCCGATGGGCAGAACGCCGCGGCGCCCGCTACCTGGACGGCGCCATCATGGCCGTCCCGCCGGCCATCGGAACCGCCGAGGCGGTGATCCTGCACAGCGGGCCGCGACCGGACTTCGCGGCGCACGAGCCGACACTGGGCGCGCTCGGCACCGTCACCTATCTCGGCGAGGACCCGGGGCTGGCGTCCCTGTACGACGTGGCCGGCCTGGCCATGATGTGGAGCGTCCTGAACGCCTGGCTCCAGGGCACCGCCCTGCTCGGAACGGCCGGTGTCGACGCCGCGGCGTATGCGCCGTTCGCGCAGCAGATCGCCACCGTTGTGGCCGGATGGCTTCCCGGATACGCCGAGCAGATCGACCGCGGCTCCTTCCCGGCCGAGGTGTCGGCCCTGGAGACCGACGCGGGAGCAATGGCGCACCTCATCGAGGAGAGCGAGGCAGCAGACATCGACACCGAACTCCCGAAGCTGATCAAAGCGATGGCCGAGCGCTCGATCGCCGCCGGCCACGGAGCGGAGCAGTACCCCGTCCTGATCGACGAGTTCCGCAACCCTCAGGGAGCCTGACCACTCCCGGAGTGACGGCACGGCGAAAGTACTCCGCCCGCATGGGTGGCCCGGGCGGTGGGACCTGCATGGGTCCCACCGGGATCTGGCCCGCAACCCGCCCGGGCCAGCCTGCATGTTCAGGGGCCGGCCACCGCACCTGCCGCGCCGCCGAGCAGTCCCCGGTCATGGAGCTGCTGGAGCGCTTGGATGACGAACGGGGGAACCCGCAGACCTGCCAGGCCGGGCAGCGGGTAGAACTCCAACTTCACGCCTTCGGTCAGCGGAATCGTCGCGGGATCCCCATGCCAGGAGCCGGTGAAGAACACGACACGATCACCATCAGGTCCTGATGGGACATCCAGCCGTTGTGTCAGGGGGAGGCTGAGCCCCGTCTCCTCGCGAAGCTCCCTGGACATCGCCTCGGCCGGAGTCTCGCCCGGTTCGGCGAGACCGCTGGGCAACGACCAGTACCCCGGCCATGCGATCTCGGGGAGATCGTCGCGCAGATGCATCAAGATCTGCCCGAGGCGATCGGTGAGGATCACCGCTACTCCGAACGGTTCGTGCTGCCGCCCAGCGCTGACCATCCGGCGCCCCTCCACGAAACGAAGGTCTGGCGGTGCGAGAACAGACCGCGCTCACAACGCTCTTGTCCTCCGAGGTATACCCGCGAAGAGCCGACAATCGGACCCGGGGATCCGGCAACGGCCGCCGCCCCCGGCAGCAGCCGGGGCGCGTTACTGGGCCATGTCCACGAAGCGGCTGTAGTGGCCCTGGAAGGCGACCGTGACGGTGGCGGTGGGGCCGTTGCGGTGCTTGGCGACGATCAGGTCGGCCTCGCCGGCGCGGGGCGACTCCTTCTCGTAGGCGTCCTCGCGGTGCAGCAGGATCACCATGTCCGCATCCTGCTCGATGGAGCCCGATTCGCGAAGATCGGACACCATGGGCTTTTTGTCGGTTCGCTGCTCGGGGCCTCGGTTGAGCTGGGAGAGCGCGATGACCGGGACGCCCAGTTCCTTGGCGAGGAGCTTCAGCGAGCGGGAGAACTCCGAGACCTCGACCTGGCGGCTCTCGACGCGCTTGCCCGACGTCATCAGCTGCAGATAGTCGATGATCACCAGGCGCAGGTCGTGCTGCTGCTTGAGGCGGCGGCACTTCGCGCGGATCTCCATCATCGACATGTTCGGCGAGTCGTCGATGAACAGCGGCGCCTCGGCGACCTCGCTCATGCGCCGGGCGAGGCGCGTCCAGTCCTCGTCCTGCATGGTGCCGGACCGCATCGCGTGCAGCGCCACCCGCGCCTCAGCGGACAGCAGACGCATCGTGATCTCGTTGCGGCCCATCTCCAGGCTGAAGAACGCCGAGGCCAGCCCGTGCTTGATGGACGCGGCGCGGGCGAAGTCGAGGGCGAGCGTCGAGTTGTGGGTCGGGACGCAGGAGCGCCCCGCCAGGTACATGTGGTCGTCGTTGTCGACCTGGACGCACCGCACCGGCACGCTCTCGACGGGCCGCACATCCACGATGTACCGCACCGGCGCCTTCGGGTGGACGTCAGCGCGCTGCCGGGCCGCCTTGCGCGGCAGCCGGAACACCGTCTCGGCAGGGACGAAGCTCATTTGCCAGAGGTCTTCCCCGGGGGGGTCGGCGGTCATGGCGACGTCATGGCCGAGGCTGACGAGCAACTCGCGCAGGTCGCCCGCGAGGCGTGCGGACGGGACGGCGACGTCGAGGCTGCCGTCCCTGGAGATGTGCCCGCAGACGTCGAGCAGCCCGGCCAGCAGCGCCCGTCGCTGAGCGGCTGAGGCCCGCAGGTACCGGGACGGGATGTGCTTGCCGCCGAGGAGGCCGAGCGAAGCGAGCCGCCCGCGTACGCCGGACAGCAGATGGCACCCGAAGACGGCCTCCGCGGCGACCTCCTGGCCGGTGGCCTCGATCTGGGTGATGACGGAGCCGTCCAGGCAGGTGATGCTGGCGTCGTCATCGTCGCCGGCGCCGAGCCACGCGCCGAGGACATAGGGGTCGAGCGGCAGGTCGGCCTCGGGGAGGTCGAACACGGCGGCGAACTCGACGGCGCGGCGGGGGCCGCCGTCCAGGGCCGCGAAGATTTGCTCGGTCGTCTCGATCCGGTGGACGGTCTCGCCCTCGTGCGGCGAGGCGGTTCCGTGGCCTTCCCTCTGGGACGGTGAACCCGGGAGCGCTCCGTTGGGGTCACCCGCTCCTGGGGAGCGGTCGGCGGCGTGGACCAGTGCGGCCTCGCGCGCGCCGGAGGCGTTCGTTGCCTGAGGCACGACGAGGCAGGCGTCGGTGAGGCGATGCGTGCGCGGGCCGGACCTGCCGGCCATGCCCGCGGTCGGGCGAAGCGGGGCGTTCCCGCGACCTGGGAGAGGGCCGCGACAGGCGGCTTCGGCGACCGACTGCTGGGCCTCGCCCGCGGCCGGTCGCCGGCCGGGAGGGCGGGACGCTTCCCAGGAGGGGTTCTCTTCGGTGGTGCGCCACTGGTGCCGGGCGTCGGCGACGATGACCTCGCCGTCGGAGAACTCGATCTCGTAGCAGGGGCGGCCGCGCATCACCTCGGTCGCCGCGACCACGCGGGTCGGCCTCCCGTCGGCTCCGATCAGCTGGTCGCCGGGCCTGACCTCGCCCATCGTCGTCCAGCCGGCCGGGGTCGGGAGCGGCGTGGCGACGTGCAGAGCCTTGCCCATGGCGGGCCTCGCGGCGACGACGATCATCTGGCCGGGGTGCAGGCCGTTGGTGAGGGCGTCCAGGTCGGCGAAGCCGGTGGGGCAGCCGACCATCTGGCCGCCGCGGCTGCCGATCGCCTCGATCTCGTCCAGGGCGCCGGGCATGATCTCGCTCAGCGCGACGTAGTCCTCGCCGGCGCGCTTCTCGGCGATGGCGAACACCTCGGCCTGCGCGCGGTCGAGGACCTCGTCCGCGTCGGCGCCGTCGGCGGCGTAGCCCATCTGGACGATGCGGGTGCCGGCCTCGACCAGGCGGCGCAGGATCGCGCGCTCGTGGACGATCTTGGCGTAGTACCCGGCGTTGGCCGCCGTGGGCACCAGGGAGATCAGGGTGTGCAGGTAGGGGGCGCCGCCGATGCGGCCGATCTCGCCGTTCTTGGTGAGCTCGCCGGCGACGGTGACGGCGTCGGCGGGGTCGCCGCGACCGTAGAGGTCAAGGACGACGTCGTAGATGATCTGGTGGGCGGGACGGTAGAAGTCGGGGGTGCGCAGCAGCTCCACGACCTCGGCGATGGCGTCCTGGGAGAGCAGCATGCCGCCGAGGACGCCCTGCTCGGCCGAGATGTCGTGCGGGGGGGTGCGCTCGAACTCATGCTCCTGCGGCCCGATATCCGCAACGCTCACTGCCACACCCCCTTCGTCCTGGCCCGCCGGCGGCCCCGTCCGCACATCGCCGGCCGTTCACCTCACGTCTATCCCTCGCGTCGGACATTCTCCCGAGGGCACGCCGCCGTGGGCAAAGCGGCCTGTGGACAAGCCTGTGGACGACCTGTGCAGACACGCGGTACAGGTTGTGCACGACCTGTGGACAACTCTGTGGATTCCTCGGGGACGGCGGTAGGATCCACCCGTTGAGCTGCGATGACCTCGTCCACCGGGTGTGCGGGAAAGAAAGTCCGCCGACCGGCGCCATGTAAGGCTTTTATTTCTTTTGTGAGTTACACGCTGGTAGCCTCGGCGCGATGACGACCCCCCGGCGGCTCGCGACCGCGCACGACCGCGAGATCCTGCGCCTCGCCGTGCCGGCCTTCGGCGCGCTCGTCGCCGAACCCCTCTTCCTGCTGTCGGACTCGGCCATCGTCGGACATCTCGGCACCGCGCAGCTGGGCGGGCTCGGGGTCGCCGGGCAGGCCCTGAACACGCTCGTCTACCTCTGCGTCTTCCTCGCCTACGGCACCACCGCGGGCGTGGCCCGCCAGGTCGGCGCGGGTGACCTGCGGGGGGCGATCAGGCAGGGCATCGACGGCATGTGGCTCGCGCTCGCCATCGGCGCCGTGCTGATCGTGGCGGGCTGGCCGCTGATCCCCTGGATCGTGGACGCGTTCGGAGCGTCCCCGGGTGTGGCGCCCTATGCCGAGACGTACCTGCGGGTGAGCCTGTTCGGGATCCCGTCGATGCTGGTCGTCCTGGCGGGGACGGGGGTGCTGCGCGGCCTCCAGGACACGCGCACGCCCCTGCTCGTGTCGATCGGCGGGTTCTCGCTGAACCTGCTGCTCAACGTGGTGTTCGTCATCGTGCTGGGTTGGGGGATCGCCGGATCCGCGTGGGGCACCGTCCTCGCGCAGACCGGCAGCGCGGTCGTGTACGTGGCCGTGGTGCTGCGCGCGGCGCTGAGGCACGGCGCCATGGTCCGCCCCGACTGGGACGGGTTGCGGACGTCTGCCACGGCCGGTTTCGGGCTGCTGGTACGGACGGCGGCGCTGCGCGTCGTGCTCATCGTCGGAACGTCGATCGCGGCGCGCATGGGGGACCCGGAGATCGCCGCGTACCAGGTCGGGTTCCAGGTGTGGACGCTGCTGGCGTTCGCGCTCGACGCCATCGCGATCGCCGGCCAGGCCATCACCGGGCGCTACCTGGGCGCGTCCGACATCACCGCCACGCGGGCCGTCACGCGCCGGATGGTGTGGTGGGGCATCGGCTGCGGCGTCGTGTTCGGCCTGGCCGTCCTCGTGATCCGGCCGTGGCTGCCCGCCCTGTTCACCTCCGACGGCGACGTCCGGAACCTCCTGCTCGCCTCGCTGCTCCTCGTGGCGGCGCTGCAGCCGGTCGCCGGGGTGGTGTTCGTCCTGGACGGCATCCTGATCGGGGCGGGCGACGGCGCCTACCTCGCCGTGACGACGCTGGTCGCCACGGCCGTCTTCCTGCCCGCCGCTCTCGTCGTCCACCGGACGGACGCGGGCCTGGTCGGCCTCTGGGTCGCGATCGGCCTGTGGATGCTGACCCGGATGATCACACTGAGCCTGCGCGCCCGCGGCGACCGCTGGATGGTCACCGGCGCCGTCCGCTGATACCGAAATGCTCGCCTTCTTCTGGACATGCGGAGGTAGACGCCCGAGCAGGAGGTACCCCCTTGTCCATGAAGAAGACGGCCGTGGGAATCGGTCTCGCGCTCACACTGACCGGCGCGGCGGCCACCGCCATGGCCCCGGCCCACGCCGATCCTCGTCCCGCACGGTCACAGGGAGCCCGCGCCACCCCGCGGGACGGGTATCGCGCCACACGGTTCCATGGCGAACGCCCCCGTCCGGTCCATCCGTTCGCGTCGGCCCGGGCGGTGCGGGGACAGCGCCTCTCCATCACGGTCCTGAACCGCGACGGGAAGGCCCCGGACGAAGTGTTCGTCACGCTGGCCCCACTGGACGGCGGCGACTGGCTGGGCGGCACGGTGGTGAACGGACGCCTGGAGGCCGAGGTGCCGGCCGGCCGCTACGCGGTGATGAGCTGGGTCATGACCGGGGCGTCCAGCACGCTCGTCTACCTGCCGGACGTCCAGCCCGGCGACCTCGTCCTGGACGCTCGCCAGGGCCGCCGCGTCCTGCCCCGGATCGACCGCGCCGACGCGGGCCTGGCCTCCGCGGGCCTCATGGTCACCCAGCGGATCGGCGGCGAGCAGGCCCTCATGACCATGAACGAAGGCACGGACCTCTACGTCACGCCGACCGGCCCGGCCGCCGGTCTCGCGCTCCGCGCGCAGGCCGTCATGACCAGGAACGGCTCCGTCGATTCCAGCCCCTACGTCTACGGCCTCGCGCACCTCAACACGGGCCGTCTGGACGAGCCGTTCAGCGCCCCGATCCGGACGAGCGGCCTCGCTGCCGTGCGCACCAGGTACGGCACGGAAGGGCGCCCCGCCTGCGGCGCCGGGCATGTCGGCGTCGATTGGGGCGACGTCGGCATCGGCGCGTGGATCGGCGTCGGCACGCTGCCCACGACCCGCACCGAGTACTTCAGTCCGGGCTTCACCTGGTCGCAGGACTCGGCCGTCACCACGCCGGACTGCTCGTTCGACAGCCTTGACGAGCGCAGCCGGTCGTTCGCCCCGCAGCGCGCTGGACGGTACGCCCGCGATTGGAACATCGGACCGTTCATGGCGACCCCGGGCACGGCCATCTGGTCGACCGCCGGCGCAGAGCCCTCGCTCGCCGTCCCGATGCTCTCGACGTGGGACAGCCGGAGCATGCTCGCCCCCTACGCCGGGACGGTCGGCCGGTCGGTGCTCCGGGACGCGCAGAACCGCGTCGTCTACCAGAGCGACGAGCCCGGCACCGCCCACGACTGGCCGGCGCCGCCTCCCGGCGACTACTCGCTGACCCTGGACGCGACCCGGAAGGCTCCCTGGTCGGACCACACATCGACACAGCACACCGTCCTGCGCTTCACGGTCCGCGACGGCGAGCCGATGGCGCTGCCGGGCATCCGGCTCCGCACCCCGCTGGACGAGCGCAACCACGCGCATTCCGGCGTCCCGCAGCCCATCACGTTGAACGTCGCCGGCTCGACGGCGGCTCCGTCCCTCCAGGTCTCGTTCGACGACGGGCACGCGTGGCGGAAGGCGACCGTCCACAAGACCGGGGCGAACTGGACGGCGACGATCGCCAACCCCTCCGCCGGGCAGGTCTCCCTCCGCATGAGCGTCCCCGGTCTGCTGGACCAGACCGTGATCGGGGCCTACACGATCGGTTAGGCACGATTCTCGGATCGCCACTGCATCGCCCGTCACTCCCGCTACTATTCGAACATGTGTTCCACACATGGCGAGCGGATGGCCCGGCTGACTCAGGCGATCGACGACCTGGCGGCGGAGGGCCTCGCCGGCCTGCCTCCCGAGACCCTGGTCGAACGGGTGGCGGGCATCTGGTCGCTCGTCGAGGGCATCGACCCCGAGATCGCCCGGCGCCGCACCCGCTACACGACACCCGAGACGTAGCCGCTCAGCCCAGGTCGTCGAGAGGCGGCAGCAACGGCGACAGGATCGATCCGCTGTCGGAACCGCCCTGGCTCGTGGAGCTCTGGCCCGACGTGCCCTCCAGGAGCTCGGCCACCGAGCGCCGCAACTCGGGCAGCCGCGCGTAGAGAACGTCCCCGGGGCACGAGGTGCTGTTGTAGTCGCGGTGCCCCACGATGGCCTCGGACGGGTCGAGGTCGTACTTCTGGCAGAGCCAGACGCACACCTCCGTCAGCGATCTCCACAGGGCGCCCGGCACCGCGGCGGACAGGTAGGTGCCCTCGTTCTCGATCCCGATCGTGTGCTGGTTGTGGTGGAGGACCTGCGCGCCGATGGCGAGGTCGCCCGACTGGATGGCCCTGAGACTCCGGTTGCGGCCCTCCATCACGATGCCGCCGCGGCTGATCGTGAGCTGCTGGCCCGCGTCGTCCCAGCCGTTCTTGTTCATGTGGATGTTCTGGATGGAGCGCGACAGGGCGAACGCGTGGGCGAGCGAGCGGTCCCGCGCGTTCGCCGTCGCCGTGTGGTGCACGATGATGTGGTCCGGCGGCCGGTCGACCACCTCGGCCGCGCGCCTGGGCGCCCTCGCGTTCCACTGCGCCCGCGTGTACACCTGCGGGGCATCGGCCGTGAACAGCACACGGTCGCCGGCTCCCCGGTGCGGTCCCGCCGCCAGATCCTCCGCCATGGCCTCATTCTGGCGGGATATCCCCAGGGGCAGCATCTCCAGCAGTCCGGCCCCCATGACGCCGCCGATGACCGCCCTGCGTGTCACTGCCCCGCCCGTGCGCTGCCGGTCGCGCGCGCCCTCCCCCGAATGCGCGAACACCACCGCCCCCCTTCGTCCCGCGACACTATGATCACGGAACGTAATCGCCGCAAAGCTGATCACTCAAACACACGGCGATTCACGGGCGTAGCGCGGGAAACTCGGACATCCGCGGCCCGCGCAAACGTCGGCAGATCCCGCATCCCCGGCCCCTGCGGTCAGGTCCGAAGACGGGTTTCGGGTGGCGTGACAACGCCGACGACCCCCGGCCCTGGGTGGGTCCGGGGGTCGTCGGGGTGGTCGTGCGTCAGGCCTCGAGGACGTTGACGTCGATCGTGGCGTTGACGTCGCTGTGCAGGCGCACGCTGACCCGGTGGGTGCCGACGGTCTTGATCGGGTTCCCGATCTCGATGCGGCGGCGGTCCAGGTCGGGGCCGTCGGCGGCGCGGACCGCCTCGGCGATGTCGGCGGCCGTGACGGCGCCGAACAGGCGGCCGTTGCTGCCGGTGCGGGTGCGCAGCGTCACGCGCAGCCCGCCGAGCCGGTCGGCGACCTCGCGGGCGTGCTCGACGGTCGCGATCTCGCGGGCCGAGCGCGCCTTCTTGATCGACTCGACCTCCTTCTCGGCGCCCCGGGTCCACTTGATCGCGAACCCGCGGGGGACGAGGTAGTTGCGGCCGTAGCCGTCGCGGACGTCGATGACGTCACCGGGCTCGCCGAGCCCGGAGACCTGCTGGGTCAGGATGAGCTTCATGTTCTTTACCCCCTGCCTCAGCGCGCGGTGCTGGTGTACGGCAGCAGCGCCATCTCGCGGGCGTTCTTGATCGCCGTGGCGACGTCCCGCTGGTGCTGGGTGCAGTTGCCGGTCACCCGCCGGGCACGGATCTTGCCGCGGTCGGAAATGAACTTCCGCAGCAGGCCCGTGTCCTTGTAGTCGACGTAGGAGATCTTCTCCTGACAGAAAACGCAAACCTTCTTCTTCGGCTTGCGAGGAGGTGGCTTCGCCATCGTGGTGCTCCTTTGGGAGAGCCCCGCTCACGCGGGAATGGACGTGTACTCGTTGTCTCTTGGTCGCGCCGGAGCGGCGGACTCAGAAGGGCGGGTCGTCGGAGAACCCTCCGCCGCCACCGCCGCCGGTGGCCCAGGGATCGTCGGCCGGTGCGCCGCCCTGCTGGCCGCCGCCGAAGCCGCCGCCCTGCTGACCGCCGCCACCGAAACCGCCGCCGCCCTGACCGCCCTGGCCGCCGCCGCCGAAGCCGCCGCCGCCCTGGCCGCCACCGCCGCCGAAGCCGCCGCCACCGCCGCCGCCCTGCCGCTGGGTCTTGTTGACCTTGGCGGTGGCGTTGCGCAGCGACGGGCCGACCTCGTCGACCTCCACCTCGAAGACGGTGCGCTTCTCACCCTCGCGGGTCTCGTAGGAGCGCTGCTTGAGGCGTCCCTGCACGATCACCCGCATGCCGCGCTGCAGGGTCTCGGCCACGTTCTCGGCGGCCTGCCGCCAGACGTTGCAGGTCAGGAAGAGCGCTTCGCCGTCCTTCCAGTCGCCCGCCTGGCGGTCGAAGAACCGCGGAGTCGAGGCCATGCGGAAGGAGGCGACCGCCTGGCCGCTCGGGGTGAAGCGCAGATTCGGGTCCTCGACGAGGTTCCCGACGATCGTGATTACGGTGTCGCCTGCCATGGGGCTCGCTCCGGCTGCTGTGAGGGCTGAGCCTGGCTCAGTGGACCTCGGGGCGGATGACCTTGGTGCGGAGGATCGACTCGCTCAGGTTGAGCTGCCGGTCGAGCTCCTTGACCGTGCCAGGCTCAGCCGACAGGTCGACCACCGCGTAGATGCCTTCGGACTTCTTCTGGATGTCGTACGCCAGGCGGCGGCGGCCCCAGACTTCGACCTTCTCCACGCTGCCGCCGCCGTCCTTGACGACCTTCAGGAACGGGTCGAGCGCCGCACCCGCGGTGCGCTCGTCGATGGCGGGGTCGAGAATGGTCATGAGTTCGTAACGACGCATGCTGTGTCCCTACCTCCTCTGGACTGATGCGGTCACGGTCTCTCCGTGACAGGAGGGCTCTTGCGTCCGTCGCGGCGGCGCCGGACCCGGATCGCCGGGCGGACCTGCCGCGAGACCGATACAGGCTACCAACACTGAGGCGCGCCCGAGCCGGTTCCCGGAGCTGAGCGCCGGTCGGCGGCATGGGCGGGCGGTCTGGGCGGGCGGCATGGGGGGCCTAGCGCCTCGCATGGGGTTGGGTGGGGCGGGTACAGCGGCGGCGTTCCAGTTCGGCCATGATGTCCGCCATGCGGGCGCGCATGCGGGCGGCCTGGGTGGTCAGCATCGACAGCTCCTCGACGAGCTCCGCGTCACCGATGAGCCCCAACTCCGCTTTCGTCACGGTGTGCACCTCCTGCTCTTCCCCCGCTTCCCCTCGGGGGACGGACCCGAGCCGGTGTTCTCGAATCCGTGTTCGACCGTACCGGGTGCCTCCGACATTCCGCGCCGCCCACCGGTTGATCCTCGTCTTCGCTGGGAATTGCTTTACCCGCATGGCCCGTCCGGTCCCGCGCTCGCCGTGTGGCCCCTGGCGCGGGAGTTCGAGCTGGAGGAGGAGCCCGATGTCCCAGCAGGCGACCGGCGCCGGCGCACGCGAGAGCGCCGTCCGCGCCCAGAGCGAGGCCGAGCCCCATCGACGCAAGGACGTCCTGGCGGTGGCCGCGGTGACGATCGGGATCGTGGCACTGATCCTCGGGTGGATCCCCGCGGCCCACTTCCCCGGGGCGCTGCTCGGCGTGATCGGCCTGCCGGTCGCCCTGTACTCCCAGATGGTCTCCGCGACGACGAACGAGCGGTGGCTGAACGTGATCGGCATGGTCGCCTCGTTCGTCGGCGCCGGCTTCGCGCTGAGCCACGGGGGCTTCTCGATCTGACCGCGCGGCCGGCATGACCGCGCAGCTTGTCGTGGGGCGCGGCTAGTCTCGTGGGCATGCGCATCGGAGCCCACGTCGACCAGAACAACCCGCTCGACAACGCCCGCGCAATCGGCGCCGACGTCATCCAGTTCTTCCTCGGTGATCCGCAGGGATGGAAGAAGCCGGTCCTGCCCGAGGGCGTGGAGGCGCTGGAGGGTTCCGGCGTGGACGTGTACGTGCACGCCCCGTACACGATCAATGTGGCGACGTCCAACAACCGGATCCGGATCCCGAGCCGCAAGAACCTCACCCAGCAGCTGGAGGCGGCCGCGTCGATCGGCGCGAAGGCGCTGATCGTGCACGGCGGGCACGTGCTGAAGGACGACGACCCGGAGACCGGCTTCGAGAACTGGCGCAAGGTGTTCGAGCGGGTCGAGTGCCCGATTCCGGTCTACATCGAGAACACCGCGGGCGGCGGGAACGCGATGGCGCGCAGGTTCGACCGGATCTCGCGGCTCTGGGAGGTCCTCTCCGGGGTGCCGGGCCTCGAGTCCAAGCTCGGTTTCTGCCTCGACACCTGCCACGCGCACGCGGCGGGGGAGGAACTCGTCGACGCCGTCGACCGGATCAAGGCCATAACCGGCCGCATCGACATGGTGCACTGCAACGACAGCCGGGACTCCTTCGGGTCGGGGGCCGACCGGCACGCCGGCCTGGGCAGCGGCACAATCGACCCGGAGCTCATCCTCGGCGTGGTGCGGGCGGCGGGCGCCCCGGTCGTGGTGGAGACGCCCGCGGAGGGCCAGGCCGACGACATCTCGTGGTTGCGTTCGAAGCTCTGAGGAAGCAGAGTCGGGATCGTCGCCGGTGTCCGGGAACCGCGGTGGCGGGTGCGGCATCTAAACGCGCATAGGCCCAGCCTGAAGACAAAATTCGAAGGTCACGTCACACTGGCATAATCCGGAACCAGCCCTCAGCGCACGCGTGCCCTCCGGCGGCGGGCGCGCGAATCGATCGGGAAGCACATGGCACAGCCCCCCTATGACCCCTACGGCTACGGAGCCCAGGACCCCTACGCCCAGTCCTACTCCCAGCCCCCGGCCGTGCAGCACCACTACTACGGGCAGTCGATGCCGGTCGTCCGGCCGACCAACGGGATGGCGACCGCCTCGCTGGTGTGCGGCCTGATCGGCTTCTTCGCCTGCGGCATCACGTCCATCCTCGCGGTGATCTTCGGACATGTCTCGCTCGGCCAGATCAAGCGGACGGGCGAGGGCGGGCACGGCATGGCCGTCACCGGCCTGATCCTCGGCTACCTGATCTCCGCGGGCTGGCTCCTCATCCTGCTCTTCTACATCCTCGGGATCGCGATGTTCGCGGCGAGCAGCGGTTCCACCAGCACCTACTGATCCGGGCCCGCGCTCAGGCGAGCCGGGGGACGCCCGCCACTTCCACGCCGACGCTCGACATCAGCACCGTCATGGGGGTGGGGGTGTCCCGCCAGGTCTTCACCGCGCGCCCGAACACGTCGAGGACGGCGCGCAGCGACGCCGGGTCGGCGTCGGCCAGTTCCGCCCACGATTCGTACAGCACCAGGTAGCCGTGCTTCGTGGGCGTCCATGACAGGTCCTTGAGGCATTCGCCGAGATCGTCCCAGTCGGCGCCCGCGCCCCCGGGCAGTTCGAACACGCCGCCGCACAGCCGCAGGAACGAGTCCCTGTCCCTGGCGCGGCGTCCGTCGAGGTAGAAGCCGCGCCAGCCGGCCTCGTCGGCGCGCTCCATCCAGCTCGTGTCGCCGACGGCGCCCGGCACGGGGGACGCCCGCCACTGGTAGACGCCCGGTCTCAGCCGTCCGGCGAGCAGCTCGGTCAGTGCTCGGTCCGCGTTCACGTCATCTCCCGGCGGTTGCCGCTTCCCCCCCGCGGGTCCGCGGGGTCCGGGGCGACCAGTGCCGCCCGCCGCGTTCCGTTCCCCCACTCTCGCCACAGAACCCCTCGATATCGGCAGGTTCCGGTCACATCGCGCCTGCCTCTGGCCAGGCCAATCCTTCTCCCGGAGGCGGCCGAGGCTGATCCCTGGCGCGCCGGCGTCCCTTGACACGCATCTCGCCGTTCCCTACTCTCTCGAATTGAGAGATGCTCATACACAGAGCAACTCTTGGAGCGAGGTAGTTGCCCGATTCCGAGAGGAACACAGAGATGGACACCACGCCCACCACCACCGCCGACGCGCCGGCCCGCGTCCAGGCCCACTACGAGAACGTCAAGAAGCTCGGACACTGGACGACCGACCGCCGTTTCGAGGTCCGCGCCCGCCGCGGCATGGTCGTGCTGGACCTGCGCTCGCCGCGGATCCCGGACGGCGACATCGACATCGAGCTCGACCTCGACCACTCGATGGTGAAGCTGCTCGTCCCGCAGGACGCCCGGATCGACCACTGGGACCTGCGCCACACCGGCCGCGGCCGCGTCAAGGACTGGACGGGCGAGAACGGCGGCGGCCGCACGATCCGCGTCACCGGCGAGGTCCGGCACGGGGAGATCCGCATCCACCGCGGCGGCGTCGCCACCCTGTCGGCGATGTTCTCCCGCGAGTTCGTCCAGGACGTCCGCCGCGCCCGCCGCGAGGGCGGCACCCCTACCGTCGCCGACCCGGCCTACGAGGACTGAGCCGGTCCCGAGAGCTCCTGAGGCCCGTCCCGGCGAACCCGCCCGGACGGGCCTCTCGCATGGCCGATGTGAGAGCGTGCGATTCCGGGTTGAGTCTCCACCGGGTGGAGGCCGCAGGGTGAGGGGCATGGACGGCGACACCACGTACACGATCGGCGAACTGGCGCGCCGCACCGGGCTGTCGGTGCGGACGATCCGGTTCTACTCCGACGCCGGTGTCGTCCCGCCCACCCGCCGCACCGAGGCCGGTTACCGGCTGTACGACGCGGACGCCGCCGAGCGCCTCGACCTGGTGAGGACGCTGCGGGACCTCGGCGTCGACCTTGCCACCGTCCGGCGACTGCTGGACCGGGAGGTCGACGTCGGGCAGGTCGCGGCGGCGCACGCGGACGCGCTGGACGTGCAGATCCGCACGCTCAGGCTGCGCCGGGCCGTGCTGCGGGCGGTGGCCAAACGCGGATCAACCCCGGAGGAGATCGAACTCATGCACAGGCTCGCCCGGCTGTCCGACGAGGAGCGGCGCCGGATCATCACCGACTTCATCGACGAGTCCTTCGCCGGACTCGACCTGCACCCCGGCTTCGCGGAGAAGATGCGCTCCGCGCTGCCGGAGCTGCCCGACGATCCCGAACCCGAGCAGGTCGACGCCTGGGTCGAGCTGGCCGAACTGGTCGGCGACCCCGGCTTCCGGGCCTCGGTGCGCCGGATGGCCGAGTTCCAGGCGGCCGAGGTCGCGCGGGGGACCCTCCCGGACGACTTCGCCGGCCTCGCCGACCTGACCCGGGCAAAGGCGGAGCAGGCCGTCGCGGACGGAATCGAGCCCGGATCGGACGCGGCCCGACCCGTCGTCGACGAGCTGGTCCGCGCCTACGCCGACGCGTGGGACGCCAGCGACGACGCCGCTTTCAGGCGCGACCTGCTGCACCGGCTGGAGATCGGCACCGACCCCCGCACCGAGCGGTACTGGCAGTTGCTCGCCCTCATCAACGGCTGGCCCGTCCCGCCGACGCTGACGCCGCTCTTCCAGTGGTTCGTCGACGCGCTGCGCCTCCGCGGCTGACTCAGGAAGGCAGGGGCACGCCGGCGTGGTGGTCGCCGCGCCGGCGTGCCGGCGCCACCACGTCGGATGCGCCGTCGAGGACACCGCCCGCCGGGTCGTCCACCCCGTCCGACCGGACGTTGTCGCCGGACGGGACCAGAATGTCCCGCACCACCAGCGCCGCCAGGGCGAGGACGGTCACGAACCGGGCGAGCAGCGCCAGCGTGTAGACGTCCTTGCTGATCCCTCCGTCCGGGGCGTCCAGGCTCAGCACCGCCGACAGCGTCCCGGACAGGTCGGCGCCCTGCGTCTGGGCGGACACCGACAGCAGGAACCACCAGATGCCGAAGAAGTAGGCGATCTCGCCGAGCTGCCATACGACGAACGCCGGCAGCTTCGGCCGTGCCAGCACCGCCAGCGGCAGCAGCCACAGGACGTACTGCGGCGACCAGACCTTGTTCGGCAGCATGAACGCGACCAGCACGAGGAACATCAGCTGCGGCAGGCGCGGGCGGCGCGGGGCCGCCAGAGCGAGGACGGCGATCCCGGCGGCGAGGACGAGGAACGTTCCCGTGCCGAACAGGTTGAGGAGGTCGGTGTCGGACGCGGGCTTCTCCAGCCCGTGGTCCTGCAGGACGAAGAAGATCGAGCCCCAGTCGATGCCGCGCTTCTGGCTGAAGGTGTAGAACTCCTTCCACCCGTCCCACGCGAAGAGCATCACGGGCAGGTTCACCACCAGCCATCCGGCGGCGGTGCCGGCGAGCACGCGGCCCATGGGGCGCCACTGCCCGGCCCGGACGCACAGCAGGACGAGCGGGCCGAGGAACAGCAGCGGATAGAACTTCGCCGCGATCGCCAGGCCGAGAAGGGCGCCCGCCAGGGCCGGGCGGCGCGCCGACCAGGCCGCCAGCGCCAGCGCCGACAGCGCCACCGCCAGCAGGTCCCAGTTGATGTAGGCGGTGAGGAGCAGCGCGGGGGACAGCGCCACCATCAGGCCGGTGCGCAGCGAGCGGCGTCCGGCCACGTACGCGGTGGCGAGGACGGCGACCACCGCGAGGACGGCGAGGAGCAGGACGGTGCCGTTGTAGAACGCGAGGCCTCGCGCGTCCACCCCGAACGGCTTGACCAGCCACGCGACCAGCTGCATGAAGCCGCCGCTCAGCACCGGATACTCCACGTACCGGATGTCGGAACCGGTGAACCTGTCGAAGTACGGGAGCTTCCCGTCGCTGAGCCCGCGCACGTAGTAGAGCGGGTAGACATCGGTGTAGCAGGCGTTCGCCGTCGT
Source organism: Actinomadura sp. NPDC023710 (assembly GCF_040639875.1). NCBI lineage: Bacteria > Bacillati > Actinomycetota > Actinomycetes > Streptosporangiales > Thermomonosporaceae > Actinomadura > Actinomadura sp. NPDC023710. The sequence continues at coordinate 10,799 of NZ_JBFAGB010000066.1, read as the reverse complement.
CTTGAGGAAGTCGAACCGCACCGACGCGCAGGGCTGTTTCTGCAGCCAGCCGAGAAGGCACGTCAGGGCGGTGAGCCCGGTCAGCACCGGCGCGAGCCGCTTCAGCCGTCCGGGCGCGTCCCCCCGGTCGCTGTCGGCGGACATCGTGAGCCTCTCCGTAGACGACGACATGGACAGCAAGCCTATTCGCCCGGGGACGCGGGCGATCAAGAACGGGAACGGCCCGGAGCCGTGGGGCTCCGGGCCGTCGCGTCGCGGGCGTGCCGCTAGTTGCGGGTGGGTTCTTCCTTCCGGCAGGCCGGGTCGTTCCTGTGCTCGGGTTTCGCGCACCACCAGGTCTTGTCACCGGTGGGTGGCAGGTTGGGGTTGCAGCCGAGCGGCATGTTGTACTGGTTGCACGGCACGTCGCCCGACCCCGGCGGGGTGATGGTCGGCGTTTCCGTCGGCTTCGGCGTCTCCGACTGGCAGCCGGGCTGCGGCCTCTGCCCCGGCTGACCCTGCTGACCCGGCTGGCAGGTCGGCGTGTTGGTCGGCGTCGGGGTCGAGGACGCCGTGGGAGTCGGCTTCGCCTTCGCCCACGGGGCGAGCTGGCCGCCGTTGACCGGCGGCGGGAACTGCGTGATGTCCTTGCCCTCCAGGGCCTTCAGCATGAAGGTCTTGAACAGCTCGGCCGGGACCGTACCACCGTAGACCTGGCTGTAGTTGCCGACGCCGATCAGCGACTTGCGGTTGCCGTTCTTGTCCTGCCGCCACATCGCCGACGACGTCACGAGCTCCGGCGTGTAGCCGACGAACCAGGCCGACTTGTTCTCGTCGGTGGTACCGGTCTTGCCGGCGACCGGACGGGCGCCGAGGCTGGCGCGGGTACCGGTACCGCTGGTGACGACCGCCTGCATCGCGTTCGTGGCGTCCGCCGCGACGCCCTCGTCGAAGGCCGTCGTGGGCTTCTGCCAGGGCAGCTTCTCCAGCAGCTTGTGCTTGTTGTTCATGATGGGCTTGCCCCGGTTGTCGGTGACCTTGGCGATCACGTGGGCCTCCCGGTGCTTGCCCCCCGCCGCGAACGTCGAGTAGACCGACGCCATCGTCACCGGGGTGGCGTCGATGACGCCCAGCGGCAGCGACGTGATGTCGTCCTTGAGGTCTCGGGTCCCCGCCGGGACGCCCATCTTCTTGGCCATGTCCACGACGTTGGCCAGCTGGACCTTCTGCCCCAGGTCGACGTACGCCGTGTTGATCGACATCGCCGTCATCTGCTTGAGGTTGTAGACGCCGTTCTCGGAGCGGCTGTCGTTGGTGAAGGACGCTCCGGCGATCGTCCGCTTGTAGCTGCCGTCCATCGTCGTCCGCAGGCTGATGCCCTGGTCGAGCGCCGTGGCGAGCACGATCGGCTTGAACGACGAACCCGGCTGCACCATGCCCTGGAAGGAGTTGTCGAACTGCTGCTTGCGGTAGTCCGGACCTCCGTAGGCGGCCACCACCCCGCCCGTCTTGGGGTCGATCGCCGTGAGGCCGAACTGGATGTCGTTCTTCAGCCCGTTCTGCTTGCGGATCTGCGAGACGGCCTTGTTGGTGTAGTCCTGCAGGTCCTTGCGGAAGGTGGTGGTGATCTTCAGGCCGCCGGTCTCCAGCATCTGCTCGTCGATGCCGAGCGTCTTCAGCTCGTTGATGACGCGGTCCTGGAGGTAGCCGGAGTTGGGGTCGTCCGGGACGTCGCTCCAGTTCTTCTGCGTCTGGGGGAACTTCGCCTGGGAGCGCTTGCCGGAGTCGAGCCAGTTCTTCTCGACCATGCCGTCGAGGACGTAGTTCCAGCGGTTGATCAGCGCCTGCTTGGCCGGGTTGGACGCGGGGCCGTAGGTGGCGAAGTAGCCCGGCCGCTGGATCAGGGCCGCGAGCATCGCCGCCTGCGACTCGTTGATCTCGGTGACGGGCTTGTGGAAGTAGGCGCGGGACGCCGCCTGGATGCCGTAGGCGTGCCGTCCGAACGGGACGGTGTTCAGGTACAGCTCCAGGACCCGCGACTTGTCCATCTCCTTGCCCATCCGGACGGAGATGAGGATTTCCTTGAGCTTGCGGCTGGCCGTGCGGTCCTGGCTGAGGTTCGCCCAGTAGTTGCGGGCCAGCTGCTGGGTGATCGTCGAGGCGCCGGCGGCGCCGCCGCCCGTCCCCGCCCGGTACAGCGCGCCCACGATGCCGACCGGCGAGATGCCCGGCTCGTGCCAGAAGTTGCGGTCCTCCGCGGCGAGGACGGCGTTCTGGACGTGCTTCGGCACCTTGTCCAGCGCGATGTCCTCGCGGTGCGTGCCGATACGGGCCATCGTCGACCCGTCCGCGTAGGTGATCACCGATTCCTGGCGGAGCGCGGCCTGCTGCTTCTCCGTCGGGATCGGGGTGTTGGCGTAGGCGACGATGACGAGCGTCGCCAGGCCGAGGATCATCACGCTGACGGCGGCGACGGTGATCTTCCAGTTCGGGACGTAGCGCCGCCAGCCCGTCTTCTTGTTCGCCTCGTCCGCGGGCTTGCGTTCGCGGCGGCGGCCGCCTCCGCGGCCACCGCGTCCGCCACCGCGTCCCTCATCACCCCAGAAGCCGTCGTCGCCGCCGCCTCCGGAGCCACCGCCGCGTCCACCAGGGCCGCCCGGCCCGCCCGGTCCACCCGGGCCGCCGGGGCCACCCGGCCCTCCGGGGCCACCCGGTCCGTTGGGAGGGCCTCCGGGGCCGCCTCGCATGGGGCGACCAGTACCGCCCGACCGCATGGGCGCGGGCGCGCCGCGGCGCCGCGTGCCGCCGGGCGCACCGGCCCGCGAGGGCCCGCCCCCGCGTCCACCCGGCCTGCCTCCGGGGCGCGGCGTCCTGCTCGGCGTCGGCGAGCCGCCCGGCGCGCCGCGCTGCCCGCCCGAGGGCGTGCCGGAAGAGCCGGGACGGGGGGAGCCCCTCCGGCCAGAGCCCTCTCCGAAATCCGGTCCAAATCGGCTTGGGTTACTCACGCGGCCTCATCAACTGGGGTACGGCTTTGCGTCGTCCGAGCGTACTGTGCCCCCGGCGCGCAGGGGGCCGCTGAGGCAAGGCTCACCTTCATCGGAACGGACGGGCGCATGCGGTCAAAGGCGCCGGCGTGCGGCGATTCGCAAGGATGCTCCATGTCACACCCCCATCTCCAGTGGACGGTTCGGATCGCGAGAGCCGGCCGGTTCATTCGGGCGGCCTCGCCAGCAGCAGCAGGGGCCGCAGGCTCTCGGTCTCGGCCTGGGCGCCGCGGCCGCCTCTCCGACCCCGGCAGGCGGGGTCGCCCTGGTGGATCTGGCACCACCACCGGGGCGGCGGGTTGCTCGGCGGCTTGTTCGGGTCGCAGTTGCCGTTCTGGAACGGGGACTGGCACGGCTTCCCCTGGTCGCCGTCGCCGCCCTCGCCGCCGTCCTGGCAGCGCGGGTCGAACTTGCCCACCGGGGTGTTGCACCAAGGCGGCTTGCCCTCGTCGTCCTTCTTCTTCTCCGGCGGCTTCGCCCACTTCTGCACGATCCCGCCCCACGCGGGCGCCGGGAACGCCTGCGGGGCCATGCCCTGCACCGCGTTCGCCATGTAGGACCGCCAGATGCGGGCGGGGATCGTGCCGCCCTCCACCTCGCCGATCTGCGGCAGGATCACCGACTTCTTCTTGCCGTCCGGGCCGATCGCGTCGTTGTAGATCGTCACCGCGGTCGAGACCTGCGGGACGTATCCGACGAACCACGACGAGACGTTCCGGTCCGTCGTGCCGGTCTTGCCCGCGGCCTGGCGTCCGTCCGGCAGCGCCGCCGCCGTCGCGGTCCCGCCCTTGATGACCTGCTGCATCGCGTACGTCGCGTCCGCGGCGACCTTCGGGCTGAAGACGCGGCGCTTCTCGTACGTCGGCCGCAGCCGCACCGACTTGCCGTCCGACTTCTTGACCACGCGGATCACGTGCGGCTGGTGGTACATCCCGCCGTTGGCGAACACCGCGTACCCCGCCGCCTGCTCGATCGGCCGGATGTTGTTGACGCCCAGCGCGAGGTTCAGGCAGCACTTGTGCGGTTCCAGCAGGTCGGACGCGATGCCGGCGTCGGTCTCGGTCTTCATCGCCTCCTCGATGCCGACCTTGCCCATCAGCTGGAGGAACGCGGTGTTGACCGAGTCCTTCGTCGCGGTGATCAGGTTGATCGCCGGGCCCACGTCATGGCTGTTCGGGACGATCACGGCGTTCGGGTCGTCCTTGGACACCACGCTGCCGTCCGGGCCGATCGGCGCCTTCGACCGTCCCTCGACGAGGCTCTTCAGGCTGTAGTTCTGCTTCAGCGCCGTCGCGAGCACGTAGGGCTTCATCGCGGACCCGGCCTGCGCCGAGCCCTGCCACACGTTGTCGAAGGACTGGTCCAGGTAGTCGGGACCGCCGTAGAACGCGACGACTTCGCCGTTCGCGCTGTTCACCGAGACCAGGCCGACCCGGATCTTCTTCTTCGCCAGCTTCTTCGGGTTCACCTGCGGGACGGTGTGCTCGGCCGCCCGCTTGGCCATGGCCATCTTCTTGCGGTCGAACGTCGTGTAGACCCGCAGGCCCTGGGTCGTCAGTTCCTTGGTGTCGACGCCCTGCCGGCCGAGCTCCAGCTTGGCGCGCATCAGCATGTAGCCGCGCTGACCGCCGTAGAGCTGGTCGCTGGTTCCCGCCTTCCGGATCTTGGGCGGGCCCTGCTTGATGTACTTGTCGGCCTCGGCCCGGCTGAGCTTGCCCATCGAGACCATGCCGTTGAGCGTGTACTGGTACCTGGAGGTCGCCCACGCCTGGCTGGCCTTGTCGCCCGGGTCCCGGTTCGGGTTCTGGATGATGCCGCCGAGGAGGGCCGCCTGGTCGGGCCGCAGCTTCCACACGTCCGTCCCGAAGTACTCGCGGGACGCCGCCTGGATGCCGTAGGTGTCGCGGCCGAAGTAGATCGTGTTCAGGTAGAGCTTGAGGATCTCGTCCTTGGAGTGCTCGTCCTCCAGCTTCAGCGAGATGAACAGCTCCTGGAACTTCCGGCTGACCGTCCGGTTGCTCGGGTCGGAGTAGTAGTTCTTCGCGAGCTGCTGGGTGATCGTGGAACCGCCGCCCGACCCGCCGGTCAGGTTGTCCCACACCGCCCGCGTCGTGCCCTTGATCGAGAACCCGGGGTCGGTGCGGAAGCTGCGGTTCTCCGCCGCCAGCACCGCGTTCTGGACGTTCGGCGGGACCTTGGCCAGCTCGACGCTCTGCCGCTTCTTGCCGATCCGGCCGATCTCGGTGCCGTCGGTGTAGTAGAAGATCGACGCCTGGTCCTCGACGCCCGCGACCGTCGGCTCCTTCGGGGTCGGCGTGTTGGCGTAGGCGACCCAGACCAGCGTGACGAACGCCGCGAGGCCGAGCCCGCAGACGCCGCCCACGACCTTCCAGGACGGGACGAAGCGCCGCCAGCCGGTCTCGCGGGACCGCAGGTGGCCGAGGAACCCCTTCTTGCCGGGCGGCCCGTGCCGTCCGGGCCCACCGGGGCCTCCCGGACCGCCAGGGCCGCCGGGGCCGCCAGGGCCGGCTGGACCACCCGGGCCGCCTGTGCGGTTGGCCGCGCGCACGCCGCCGCCGCGGAACTTCGCGGTCACCTTCGCGCCGAGCCCCTGCCCGGCCTTCCCGAGCTCACCGAGTTTCTCGCGCACGCCCGGCTTCGGGGCCGCGCCGGGCATCCCCGGCGTCCCGAACCCCATGGGCGGGCCCATTCCCCCCGCACCGGGCCCACCGGCGATTCCCTGTGCGGGACCCATGCCGGGCGCGTTCGGGAACCCGGACCGTCCCGGCGCCCCCATCCCGGGACCCGCGTGCCCGCCGGGAGGACCGCCCATCCCAGGACGACCACCTCCCATGCCGGGTCCGCCCTGCATGCCGTGGCCGCCCGAGGGCGCGTTGCCCATGCCGGGCCCGCCCGACGGCTGGAATCCACCGGGTCCGCCGTTGCCTCCCGGGCCACCGAACCCGCCTTGGCCGGAACCGGGACCGCCAGGACCGCCGGGACCGCCGGGACCGGACGTCCCGCCGGGGCCGCCGCCAGGGCCGAACCCGCCGTTGCCTCCGAAACCGCCCTGGCCGGGCGCTCCGCCTGGTCCGCTCTGGCCGCTCGGTACGAGCGCGTTTCCCGGAGCGCCGCGTCCGTCCGGAGCGACCGGTCCACCCGGGGCGGCGTGGCGACCGGTGGGCGGCGGGACGGGGCTCGACGGGCTCGCGGGAGCGGACGCGGCCGGCGCGGGACCTCCGAGCGGACCCGGGCTCGCGCCGGGAGCACCCATGAGACCGGGCCCTTCCGCCGTGCCCGGCGGGGCGGGGTTCGGGGGCGCGCCAGGGGGACCCGCGGCGTTCGTTCCGGCGGGCTCACCGTGGTTGCTCGGGAAGCCGTGATCGCCGGAGTCACCGGGACGGGGGTTCTGGTGCCCGCCCGGCCTCTGCGACCCGGGTTCCGGTCGGGGCTGGCTTGGATTACTCACGCGACCTCATCAACAGGGGACAACGGTTGTTGCCGAGGGCCGGGTGGCTCCCGGCCCTTGTTGCGGCTCGTGCGCCGTCCGAAGAGTACTGTGCGGGCTGGTGAGCGGGGGGAGCGTGTGCTCGGCGAAGGACGCCCTGGCCGGTCCGCGCCCCGAGGGGTCGGTGGCTCCTCCTCACTCGGCTGCCGTTCCGGGCTGTCCCGGGATCGGGGTCGTGCGACGCGGCCAGGTGGTTCCAGGACGCAACTTTGACACATTTCCACCACATACACCCTGAAATCGCCACATTCGCGATACGGGCCGATGGGGCGTCCGGGGCGTCCCAGGTAGATCGCCACTTGCCAGGACGAGCCGGACTACGTATCTTGTCGATGTATCGAGTCGATACATTCACTCGATACATCGGATCGAGACATCGGCTTCTGCGGAAGAGGGACCGGGATGGCGGCCAAGAAGGGCGCGGGCGTGCTGGAGCTCGCCGTGCTCGGGCTGCTGCACGAGTCCCCGATGCACGGATACGAGCTGCGCAAGCGGCTCAACACCCTGCTGGGCATGTTCCGCGCGTTCTCGTACGGCTCGCTCTACCCGTGCCTCAAGCAGCTCCTGGCCAACGGGCTGATCATGGAGGACCGGCCGGAGGAGCCGAACGCGCCGCTGGCGCTGCAGAGCCGCCGATCGAAGATCGTTTACAAGCTCACCGCCGACGGCAAGGAGCGCCTGCAGTTGCTCCTCACCGAGGCCGGCCCGGCTTCGTGGGAGGACGAGGGGTTCGGCGTGCACTTCGCCTTCTTCTCGCACACCCGCGCCGACGTCCGGCTGCGGATCCTCGAAGGCCGGCGCAGCCGGCTGGAGGAGCGCCTGGAGAGCGTTCGCGCCGCCCTGGCGCGAACCCGCGAGCGAGTCGACTCCTACACCCTGGAACTGCAGAACCACGGGCTGGAGTCGGTCGAGCGCGAGGTCCGGTGGCTCAACGAGCTCATCGGGCGCGAGCGGGCCGAGCAGGAACAGCAAGCACAGTCAGCTAAGCGAATTGACCAGGACATGCCTCGGGACGAGGGCCGCTGAGCAGTGGCCCGGCGCCTTCGGGGGCGGGTGAGACTCCACCACACATGTTCCGCAACAGAGAAGGAGCGACCGGATGGGTTCGGTGCGCGTAGCCATCGTCGGTGTGGGCAACTGCGCCTCTTCACTCGTCCAGGGAGTCGAGTTCTACAAGGACGCGACCCCCGACACGCGAGTTCCCGGCCTGATGCACGTCCAGTTCGGCGAGTACCACGTGGGCGACGTCGAGTTCGTGGCGGCGTTCGACGTGGACGCCAAGAAGGTCGGGATGGACCTGTCCGAGGCCATCCACGCCAGTGAGAACAACACCATCAAGTTCGCTGACGTGCCCCCCACCGGGGTGACCGTCCAGCGCGGGCACACTTTCGACGGCCTCGGCGAGTACTACCTCGACATGGTCGAGGAGTCCGACGCCCAGCCGGTCGACGTCGTGCAGGCGCTGAAGGACGCCGAGGTGGACGTCCTGGTGTCGTACCTGCCGGTGGGCTCGGAGGAGGCCGACCGCTTCTACGCCCAGTGCGCGATCGACGCCAAGGTCGCGTTCGTCAACGCGCTGCCGGTGTTCATCGCCAGCGACCCCGAGTGGGCGCAGAAGTTCACCGACGCGGGCGTTCCGATCGTCGGCGACGACATCAAGTCGCAGGTCGGCGCCACCATCACGCACCGCGTCATGGCCCGCCTCTTCGAGGACCGCGGCGTCGAGCTGCTGCGCACGTACCAGCTCAACTTCGGCGGCAACATGGACTTCATGAACATGCTGGAGCGCAAGCGGCTCCAGTCCAAGAAGATCTCCAAGACGCAGTCGGTCACCTCGCAGATCCCGCACGAGATGGCGAAGGCGGACGTGCACATCGGCCCGTCCGACCACGTGCCGTGGCTGGACGACCGCAAGTGGGCCTACGTCCGGCTGGAGGGCCGCTCCTTCGGCGACACGCCCCTCAACCTGGAGTACAAGCTGGAGGTCTGGGACTCCCCGAACTCCGCCGGCGTCATCATCGACGCCGTCCGCGCCGCCAAGATCGCCAAGGACCGCGGCATCGGCGGCCCGATCCTGTCGGCCAGCTCCTACTTCATGAAGTCGCCGCCGGAGCAGTACAACGACGACCAGGCGCACGACGCGGTGGAGAAGTTCATCCGCGGCGAGATCGAGCGCTGAGACCGGCGGGCGCAACGCGCCGGTCAGCGTCCCCCCATCCGGGGGTCGGCGGCTCGCATCCCAGGTGGGACGAGGTTCACGAGCCGTTGAGAGCCTGATCACAAAGTTCTCCAAGGACGCCCTGTCAGTGGACATCCCACTGTCAGGGCGTCCTTACTTCTGTAGAGAAACGGTGATGTACCGGCCCTTTGTCACGCTCTGGCCCTACTGTGACACCGCCGGTGACTAGCGCGCCAGGTTCTGAGTCAGTGAGGTGACACCGTGGCGGCACGCGAAATGATCAAGGTGACGGCGGGGCTGGCGGGCCTCGTGGTGGGGCTCGCCGGATGCGCCGGAGGAGGGGACGGCGCGTCCGCGGAGGGCGCGTCCCGCCAGGGCGGCACGCTGCGCGTCGTCGGCTCGTCCGACGTGGAGCACCTCGACCCAGCGTCCGTGGCCAGCGTCGGTGCGTACGGGCTCGTCCGCATGTTCGCCCGGACCCTGTTCGGGAACCGGGCGTCCAACGACTTCCAGGAGACGGTCCCTGTGCGGCCCGACGTCGCCGAGCGGATCCCGACACGCGAGAACGGCGACGTCGGCAAGGACCGCCGCACGTACACGGTCCGGCTGCGCGACGGCGTCCGGTGGAACACCAACCCGCCGCGCCCCGTGACCGCCCAGGACTTCGTCCGCGCCTTCGAACGGCTGTGCAACCCGGCCTCGCCGTCCGCCGCCAAGGGCTACTTCGTCTCCACCCTCAAGGGCATGGACGCGTTCTGCCGCGGATACGGCTCCGTCAACGCCAAGGACGCCGGGGCGATCGCCGCCTACCAGCGCGACCACGGCTTCGAGGGCGTCCGCGCCAAGAACGAGCGGACGCTGGTGTTCAAGCTGAAGCGTCCCGCCAGCGACTTCCTCAACCTGCTGTCGCTCCCGGTCACCGCGGCCGCGCCGCAGGAGTACGACCGGTACGTCCCGGACAGTGCCGAGTTCCGGCAGCACACCGTCTCCAACGGCCCGTACCAGATCACCGACTACAAGCCGGGCATCTCCTACCTGCTCACTCACAACCCGGCGTGGCAGGCCGGCTCGGACCCGCTGCGCGAGCGGCACGTCGCGAAGATCCAGATCACGCTCGGGCAGGACTCCCCGGAGACCGTCCAGCAGCAGATCGAGCAGGGCAACGCCGACCTCGCATGGGACCAGCCCGTCCCGACGTCGGCGATCCCGCGGCTGCGCGACGACCCGCGCTTCGCGATCAGGGAGACCCCGAACAACAGCCCGTACCTGGTGTTCAACACGCGCAGCCCCCGCAACCGCGGCGCGCTCGGCGACCGGGCGGTCCGGCAGGCGCTGGAGTACGCCGTCGACCGCAGCGCCCTCATCAAGATCGTCGGCGGGCCGTCCGTGGCCAGGCCGCTGCACACGGTGATCCCTCCGGGCAACTCCGGCTACGCGGCCGTCAACCACTACCCCACGCCCGGTGAGTCCGGCGACCCCGCCAAATGCCGCGAACTGCTCGGCAAGGCGGGCCGCCCCGGCCTCAAGTTGAAGTTCCCGTACCGGACCAACAGCGTCCACAAACTGATCGCCCAGTCCATCGCCCAGAACCTCGACGCCTGCGGAGTCGAGACGGAACTGGCCCCCGACTCGGGCGGCTCCTTCTACTCCAGCACCCTCTCCACCCCCGCCCGCGCCCGCGAGGGCGCCTGGGACATCGCCGCCCCTGGCTGGGTCCCCGACTGGTACGGCAACAACGGCCGCTCGATCATCCAGCCGCTCTTCGACGGCCGCGCCTACGGCCCCAACTCCACCAACTACGGCGGCTACGACAATCCTCAGGTCAACGCCCTCATCGACGCCGCCCTCACCGCCCCCGACGCCCAGCGCGCCGCCGGCTACTGGCAGCAGGCCGACCAGAAGATCATGGAAGACGCCGCGATCGTCCCCCTCCTGGACCGCGCCCAGACCACCTACCGCTCCTCCCGCGTCCACGGCGCCTTCTTCCTCCCCACCACCGCCGCCTACGACCTCACTCGTGTTTTCATTGCGTAGTTGTGGGGGGGGGGGGGGGGGGGGGGGCCGGCGCAAGAAAAAATAGGGGGAGTGG